>DATIJJ010000014.1:0-91026 GCA_035478795.1 Gammaproteobacteria bacterium
TAATCACAGTTACCGGCTATGAATGAGTTCCGGGGGACTTTATTTTTTAGTTTCAGAGCCTTTTCTCGGCACATGAAATGCGACTGCTGAATTTTTTGATTCAATACTGGCTTGCACTGCCAGCAACCGCGCACGCAACGAATTTTTGTCAGTATCACTTGAAGAAAAAAATGAAGAAAAAGAACCTTCTCCTTTCAGTACACCTGTTTCAAGAAATCCAGCCAGCAGTTGGTTTTTACCATTTTTGTATGGGTGACCATGAATGAAAGATAAAAGAAGAGCATGCGCTCGTTTAAAGCCTTTTTTGTGACTCGCTTCATTTTCTTTATTTTGCTCCATATAATCATAAATGGCATCAATGTATGCGGAAGCATCAAGGTCTTCGTAGTAAAATGACATTACCTGTTCTTTTGTAAATTGACCTAAATCAAAATTAGCATTACTTAATAATGCATTTTCCATTTCGGCACCAGTAAAAATGGCGCCTTCAAGCTTTGCTTCAGAAAATATAGCATTTCGAAGATTTGCATCGGTAAAATCAGCGTTCGTAAAATTAGAGCCTGTTGCGTTCGCGCAGAATAAAATTGTACGATGAGGTTTAGCAACTTTACCCTGGTTATTTTTATAACAAAATTTTGCATTAGAAAAATTGGCCAGAGAAAGATTGGCATGTTTCATGTCACAACCCACAAACGATGCAGATATAAATATACCTTCGTTCATGCTGGCATTATCTAAAATAGTATATAAAAATTGGGTTTTTATAAAATTACTTCTATATAAATTAGCACGTGTGAGATTAGCATGCTCAAAATCCGTCTCACTTTTATGCGACTGATTATTTGACCAATGGTAATATTTACCAAAATACGTTGCGCCATAACATAAAGATAAATCAGCACACATCATGTTTGCGTGAGAGAAATCTGCGCCTGTCAGAATACTTAACCTGAAACTGCTATCTGTTAACACTGCATGTTGAAAGCCGAAAGGCGTACATAGAATATTTTCAAATTTGGCACCTGCCAAGGACGCAAGCTTCAAATATATTTTATAACGATACTGCAAGCCATCAACTTCTCTAAAAAACTGCTTCAGCTCTTCGTCAGCACTCTCTTTTGACTTGCTCGTATCAGCCGCCTGATCCAGTTTTCCAAAAATGATGCCGTCCAGTTGTAAAGAACCGAGATCAACAGCTCGATTTCGCACGAGCATTTCCTTATCAGGAGTAACCACTATCCCATCCCACTTTACCCCCTTAAAATCACGAAGCTTTTTTAAATTGTTATTGACTTCAAGCACCATTTCAGAGGTCGCCAGTGGGAGATAACTACGAACAATAGATACAAGAGGCGCAGGCAGGTCAGTTGCGTCCTTTATTTCTCTTTCCAGAGCATCAGTGCGCTGTTGCCCGGATGGAGGATTTTCTTTGCCTGGCATGGATGGATAGCCTCCGTAAATTATGGGCTTTTTTGTCAATTATGTATAAATTATAGCATGCTACGCAGTGATAAAAAATTATTTGCAGAAGAAGATAATGCAGGAACCTGATAACACCCGAAATTTATATTAACACTTTGAGACAATAAAATTCCGCTATTCAATAGTAGAAAGTCTATAACTATTTGAGTATAAAGGTAAATTCAATTTCGATGACAATGCCGCTTAAAAGAAAGATTCACCAGGTCAGGTATACTTTCATCTACTGTTTCGTTGCGCGGTTTTTTTATTGAATTTCTTGCTACATCAAAAAGTAACACAGGAGTGTCAGGGTTTCGAGTGACAAATGACCATTTCTGATTCTCCCACTTCTGTTTAATTTCCGTTTCAGTTAAACATTTGTCGCTTTTTTCTATTTGCACACCCTGTATACTTTTTACTTCTACAGAATGGTCATAAACATCTGGTGCGTCTATAAGATCTGGCATCTTATCCTCTAATGATTCCATGAAATTTTCTGCAAGATCAAAAAGACCTTTTCTAAAAATATTATCTAGAAAAGTTCCTTGTATTTTAAACTCTGCCTTCGCAGCGTCACGGAAACTGCTCCATTCTTCATCTGTCAGTTCACGACCGATTTCATTTTCTATTTGATCAATGTAATATTGTATTTCAGCAATATCAGTATATTTAATCGTTTTTAGACGCGCATAATTAGATACATCGCGACATTTTTCTATGTCAAATTGACTTTTTCGACAAAGCACATTTTTATCAGTATATCTTTCCTTGAAGTTATCAAGAGTTTCATTGTTATGAATGATCGTGTCTGATAGTTTGTAGCGATATTGCTTAATAAAATAAGTGCTTTGGGCGGTTTTTAATAGCTCATCAGGCAGCTGTTGTATTTGATGATCACAGAGATTTAATTTTGTTAAAAGATTAGTTATTTTATAGGTTCCAGTATCGGTATTAACTGCAGTGATATCTCGTCCTAAAACAAGTGCATCAATATAGCAAGACCAACCATCGATTTGACGACCTAATGTTAATGAGTGAGTTTTTATCCCTGTATTTAATTCTATAAATCCGGATTCGGTAGATCCTTTACTATCCATTAATAGCAGAACTTCATGTCCATTTTCTCTTACATATACAATGAGAACTGCATGACGTTTACCCAATATAAAGGCTTCACGATAATCTTTATTGATATGCCGTATTTTGGATAAATAATGCTGGTTGAAATATATGAAATCGTTTTTCAACTCATCGTTTGTTGAATCACACATCCAGCCTGGTGCATCTAAAAGATCAAGAAAATTTTTTGGATTTTCTCTAACGGCAAAAGTAATTTTCGTTTTATATTTTCTTCTCAGATAAGAAATTAATTCAGGGAGTACTTTACTCAAATCAATATACTTGTTTCTACTATAATCTGATATAAGTTTATCTGTTTTTATTGTGGCATTCATTTTTAGTTTACGAAAAAATCCCATTTATAATCTACTCCTGGGTAATTTTAAATTTTGAACCGTAGCATAAGCATAATAATTTTCTGTGTAAAGTGGATCCATTTCAACCAGATAATTATTACAAATGATGAGTTGCCAGGTTTATGCAGACATATAATATTTAAGAACATCTACAGAAACTACAGGGCAAACTTCATAGGGCGTCAAAACCAGGCTCTCTTTTATATCTGCAACTCCGTGCTGTAAAAATACAGCTTTAAAGCCATGTTCTAACGCCCCCTGGATCGTTGCCATTATGCATTTACTTGCAGACAAGCCACAATAGACGTCCCTGCCGGGATGAGTCATTCAAAATAAATTGATTTGACACGCAGCCTACCTATTAGTAGAATGCCGCCTATGAAGACATCAGATATGAAAAATGACATACTGGATTGTGCACAAGCCCTGATTCAAATACGTGGGTATAATGGCTTTAGTTATGCAGATGTTTCAGATACCGTTGGTATTCGCAAGGCGAGCATCCATCATCACTTTCCGACTAAAGTGGATTTGGCTGTTGCTGTTGTTCAACGCTATAGGGACGCTTTTAATGCCCGTTTGTTAAACATTAGTCATCAAAAAAATGCATCAAGCCACATCAGGCTGTATGCAGAATTATACCAGGAAGCGTTGAGTCAGGATAAATTATGTCTTTGTGGAATGCTGGCCTCTGACATGGAGACATTGCCGGATGAAGTAAAAAAGGTGGTTCGTGGTTTTCTTTCTGATAATGCGGCCTGGCTCGTCACCGTATTACATAACAACTACCCCAAAATTTCAAAAAAACGGTTGATTAATATAGCATGGCAAATAATAAATTTACTTCAGGGCGGAATGATAATGGCCCGTGTATCGCAAGATCCCGGAATGTTCTCTGCAAGTATTAAGGAAATGATTTCACAATTAAAATATCTTTCCTGATCGTTCACAAGTAATATGAGAATCTGTTTTTTTTTAACTAATTAACCTACCTATTAGATGGTAGTATACAGGAGATAGAAATGCACAACATTAAAGAAAGCGTTCCATTTGATAAAACCAGAACAACATTAATTATTGGCGGAAGCAGTGGGATTGGACTTGAAGTTGCAATGCTTTCATTAAAACAGGGAAATCGTGTCATCCTTGTTGGCCGGGAAGAAAATAAATTAACCAAAGCTGTTTTATCATTAAAAGAACTGGGAAATATTCAAGGGTATAGCTATGACATTACCCAGCCAGACCAATTAAATAATTTATTTAATGTACTTCAAAATGAAACCATTCATGAACTGGTAAATTCTGCAGGCATATTTAAGCCCATGTCCTTTCTCGAGCATACTTATTCTGATTATGACGGATACAGTAACCTCACAAGGGCCCTATTTTTTGTTACGCAATATGTAGTGAAAAAAAATATGCCTGCACAAGGCGGCGCAATTGTAAATATTGGCTCCATGTGGGCAAAACAGGCTATTAAAGCGACACCCTCATCAGCTTACTCCGTCGCAAAAGCGGGTCTGCATGCACTCACGCAGCATTTGGCAATGGAGCTGGCTGAATATCACATACGGGTAAATGCCGTATCCCCCGCAGTGGTCGAAACACCTATTTATAATTCATTTATTCCAAAAGAAAAAGTACGCGAAACTTTAAAAAGTTTTGATGCTTTTCATCCGCTTGGCCGAACAGGGCAACCTTTCGACGTGGCTGCCGTAGTCTGTTTTCTTCTTTCAGACAAGGCTTCCTGGGTAACCGGAGCTATTTGGGATGTTGATGGTGGCGTCATGGCCGGGCGAAATTAAATAATATTGGATAACCATATAAGATGAGGAGATCAAATGAATAAAATTAGAAAATTTTCTGATGTCTGAGCATGCGCTAGAATTAGCGGATACTGACTAACTGGCCATAGCATAAATATCCAGCTGTTATTATCAATAATATCCCCATAGTAAGATTAAATAGTCGTAAACGAAAATGATCTTTTAAAAAATACGATACTTTATCACCTGAAATTGCCCAAACACTTAACGAAAGATAACATACAATGAAATAAATAATCGTGAAAGTTAAAAATGAATCATAGCTTTCTGTGCTAGAAAAAATTGAGGCTCCAGATACACAAGCAATCCATGCTTTAGGATTTATCCATTGAAGTAAAAAACCTTCGTAAAATTTGGGAGTATCCTTTTTGCTTATTTCCAACTCTGGTTTTGAAGAAGCTATTTTGTACCCCATATAAATAATATATAACGAGCCTACAATTGCTAAATAAGTCAAAAAAAATGGATAGGCATGAATAAACTGCGAAAACCCGAATCCAATAAAAAACAATAATGAGATAAAGCCTACGGTTGCCCCTGACACATAAGGAATAGTTCTCTTTGCACCATAACTAATGCCAGAAGAAAGAATAATCATATTCACAGGCCCCGGTGTAATTGACATGGCCAAAGAAAATGAAACCATCGCTAATAAAAGTGTCATCGCAATTTTCCTGTATAAAAATTATTTTAATAATCCCAGGCTACCAGTAAATTTATTTACAACTTTTATCTCGCCATACAGTGCCAAACCCAGATACTCTAAATGCTCAATTGGAGTATTCTCATATTGATGGACATAGTCAGCATAACTTTTCGTGGTTTGGGTTGCCGTAATTAAATCAATTACTGTTAAGTCAGGTTCACAGGTTTTTACTGCCTGGCGCATCTCTTTAAGCAACTGACCGCTGCTTTTTAAAATGGGGATGGCCATCGTTGTAATCCCATGATGGTTATCTCCCGCATTATCTTTATGGTCATGGCCAATAATTTCAGGAATCATTTTGCCTAAATTAACCGATAGTACCGCTGCCGTATTTGCAATTACTCCAACGGGTAAAGTGTGGTCAATCACAATCACACATTTTTTGCTTGATAAGTCTTTGTTATTCATACACTCCCCTTAAAAAATCTCGTAATATTATACTGCTTTATAGATTAGCATACCCGATAAAACATGATTAGATGCTATAATTAGAATTGATTATTCGATTGGATAGAACAATGATTGATGAATTACGTGCACTGGCAATCTTCGCCAAAGTGGTAGAGGCAGGCTCATTTCGGGCAGCCGCAAATACGCTTAAACTGTCGCCTTCGGTTGTGAGCCACCATGTGGCACAGCTAGAGGAGCGACTTGGTGTTGCTCTGCTTTATCGATCTACGAGACGACTTTCCCTTACTCATGAAGGCGAAAAATTATTCATTAGCGCAGAAGCAATGTTATCGGCCGCAGAAAAGGGGCTTGGTAGCGTTGCATATCACGCCATGGAACCAACGGGTAAATTAAATTTGACTGTCCCCGCCATGCTCGTCAGAAGTCCACTTGTTAATGATATCGCAGCATTTGCCAAGGCATTTCCAAAAGTAACACTTTCAATAAGCTTTAGTGACATACAGCAAGATTTAATTCGGGAAGGTATTGATCTTGCAATTAGAATGGGTAACTTAAAAGATAGTTCTTTAAAATCTAAAAGACTCTTCACTATGACACGTAAACTCGTTGTCGCTCCCGCTTTAATGAACGAGTATAAGGTTCCAGGACGACCACAAGATCTGCTTAACTGGGACTGGATAGGGTTCAATGTGCGTCCAAATACCAAAAAATTAATTAATCAAAAGGGCAAAACTTGTGTAATCAATTTTGAATCAAAAATTATTGTTGATAGTATGGATGCTGTGTGCCAATTGGCAATTGCAGGATCAGGATTAGCAACCCCACCTGCGTTTCTTGTAGCAGAAGATATCCATAAGGGATACCTTGTTGAGCCCCTGCCTGAATGGCAAGCGGAATCTATTCCTGTTTATATTGTATGGCCACCCAATGTTTCTAAAGAATCTCTGACGTTTCGATTTATAGCGTTCCTGGAGATGAGGAAAAAATCCTGTTTGAGTCTCTAAAAACATTCGGAACAATCTGAAATCAATTTAACTGAAAATCGAATTTTGATGAGACACTAGTGCGTAAATTTTTAATGAGTCGCTTTTCTATTATTTACTGATTTGACATTACTCTGTTTAGCTGTATTTAATAAATTGAGCAAAGAGCCTTTTTTATTTTGATCCGATGACGACATGCTCCACTCATTTTTTAATTTTCCATTATGCATAAAATAATTAAAATATGTGTTTGTACTGAGATTAGGATTGAAAATAAGAGCCGTCAATAAGGATTGCGCACGATTAACCCCGGATGCTCTTTCTTTGCTTGATTTATTGTCGTCTATATATTGACAAAGAGTATCAACATAAGATTTTGTTAAACTACCCTCATCTCCATAATAAAAAGTCCTAATTTGTTCAGTACTAAATTGACTCGCTTTAAATTTTGCGCCTTGCAAGTTGGCATTATTTAAAATTGCGCCATCAAAAGTTGCTTCTTCTAAATCAGCGTCAACAAATAGGATATTATTTAAAACAGAATTTTCAAATGAGGCATTTTTAAAATTAACACCTGTTGCATTCACAGACGTTAAATCGCATACGTTAAATTTTGTATTAGAAAAATCAGTAGATATTTGACCAGTTGATTTCATACTAGACATATTTGTTCGAGCCAAAAAACAATGATTAAATTTGGCATTTTTAAAATTAACATGGGTTAAGTTGGACTCAGCAATATGGCAATCATTAAAAAAAGCATTCATTGCTGTTGCTTTATGTAGATTAGCTCCTCTATTTTTAATTCCTTCAAGTTTTTCTTCATTTAGGTTTATACCTGTTACAGCTATTTCATTATTGGGTCTTTCTGTTCTAACAGTAAAATCACATTGGGCTTGCGCTAATTGCTTTCTCAATTTAGGTGATGGTATACGAAATGTTCCAAAAGAGCAGTCGTCGCCATAATTATACTGATTTGGTCTCTTTAGTCTATCCAGATCACCTATTGAATTCTTTGCTTTTTTTTCGAAGTCCTGATTAAACAATTTTTCGTTAGTAGATTTTAAAACATTATATAGTAATTGATCAGGATTTATGCCTGGTAATACATCATTATTTAACTGACTTTTATAAATTGGATTGCCAAGGTTACTTTTTTCTTCATTTCCAGAAACATCATGACTTACTTCTTTTAATAATGAATCTGTCAAAAAAGTATACCCAACAATTTCATCACCTTCTTCAATTTCTGTGATAAACATGCTATTTCGTGCAATTAAGTTATCAATTCCTTTTTCTGTAAGCATTTTAGCTGTTTCATCATTAAAAGCATCTTTATCGCTTTCATTAAAATGCGATGTATAAACAAGATGATCGATAGAGCCATCTGCTTTTTTTCGTAGAATGCCAGTGTCGCCTATTCCAAATCCAGCGCAATATAATTTTCCATTCCTTTCAAAAGAAATCGCCAATGACATAGTTAAATCTATTCCGGAATTTTTATCCATCGCTCTAGCAATATATATTGCTTGAATTAAATTTTTAATAACTGCTTGAGCTTCAATATCATCCTTAGTTTTTGATAATTTTTCAGCATATTCATTCATTAAAGGCGTAACTGCTTGATCAATGAATGAGAATACTGAATCTCTATTACATCTAAAAAGCATTCCATCAGCTACGATTAGAAACGGTAATCCTCTCGAGTAACCAATTACGATTTTGTCGTCTGAAACTTTCTCATTTTTGAATATAATTTGTTTGCCATCTCCATATCTTCTAAACAAATTATTGCTGCTTACAATGCTGTTTTCAGCATCTAAAGCTGTTGGTTCTCCTTGAAAACCCATTTCACCTACTGCGCCTTCAACAAATTGCGTTATTAGAGTACCCGTCATTAAACATTTTAATTGCTTTTCTCTAGATTGATGAAGAATACCTGGCAAAGAGGAAGATAATTCTGACTGTTGCCCAGGTTGTTCTTTAATTTTAACAGAAGGACTTTCTTTTTTTTCCTCCTCGTAGAACATTTTCAGAAATAGAGTATCTGTTTCTTTTTGCTCTTTTTCCAGCGATTGAGTTGGTCTTATCTCATTTGGAATAGGAGCATTATAAATGCCTCGATCGGTTTCTAAAATAAGTCGATCATTTGTAAACGAAACCTTGTTTATAGAAATGTCATCCTCTAAATTTCCCCTCATAATTATTTTGTTTTCTTGAATAGAATAAAAAGCATATCCCAATCCTCCGCAAGCAAGAACAATAAATCCTCCACAAGGAGAAAAACAAATATCACGAACGTTCATATTTATAGAAAAACTCGCGACATCCATTGTGGTGGATATTTTTTTTTGGCGGCCATTCAAGATATCATGTATTAACAGGTCACAGCGATCTCCTTTCTCTACAAAATAGGCTATATACCTGTCATCGGGAGAAAGACTGGCTCCTAGTAACGGTGTCGATCTTGATGACTTACTTTTAAAAATCTGTGCTCCAGTCTCTGTGTTAATAATTTCAATGCGTGCACTATCCCCTCTATAGGTGATAACCATATATTTTCCATTATCTGATAAGAGAATGTCTCCAACATAATCTGAAATGCTCCCAAAATACTTGTAAGTTCCGTCCATACTCAATTTACTAATTGTTCCATTTTCCAACAAAAAAATAAAATCTTTTCCATGCGATATAATTTTAGCGTGATAGAATCCATTGCGAATCTCTTCATACCTTCTGACACAAAGACCTGTTTCTATGTCAAAAACATCAATATCTCCTGTTCTTTCATGCGTGGCTAAAATTAAATTATCTTTTTCCAAAACTGTCGCGCTACTATATTCAAAATCCCTGCGTGCAATATAAATAGTTTTTCCATCGACTTGAACGCTTTTATAGTAGTAACTTGCTTCGGGATTGGATTCGCCCGGAGGTAACCTGGAAGGAATTTGTCTATCAAAATGTCGGACATGCTCCCCTGTCCGGTTAAAAAATAAATCAATGCCATGCTGATTGGTCGTTACAACAAAATTCTGAGAAATTTGGGTATATTTTGGGAAACCCTCTTTAGGCTTTACATATGGGAAAGCTTTTGTTTTTTCATAGTTACTTTGAGAGGAAAAATTGCTTCCTAAATTATTTTTTAATAAATTATCGTAAATTTCCCTTTGTTCAGTATCAATAAGCGCAGAATAAGCATCATGAATTAACCCAAATTTAAGCCCTGCTTTAGAATCATCTTTACTATGATCCGGGTGATACATGAGAGCCATAGTTTTGTAGGCTTTTTTTATTTGTACAAGCGTTGCATCACGTTGAAGCCCTAATCGCTCATAGAAATTTTCGTTTTGAAGTTGTTCTAGTGTTTTTCGCATAATTTCCACAGACCATTTGTAGTGAGAGGCATACAACTGTATTATTATATATCAAATTTAGCTCATTTGTCTTAGTATACGACAAATCTTATGATGAAAAGATAACTCGCTGATATTTAAAATAATTGTAATGCCCCCCATTAATACCTTAATCAGTCGTTTTACCTGCGCAATACCGAAAACAGATGGAAATGAACATTGAAACCTGTTAGGCAGCCATAAGCGTAAATTTGCCCAAACACTTAATGAAACATCATACTCTTGATTCAAACAAGAGCGCCATGCTGATATGATTTTCATACTCACTGTCGATGCAAACAGAATTACGATGTAATCCTTCTACCTGAAAGCCAAGTTTTTCATACAAAGCAATTGCGGGTTTGTTATGCTCACGAACAGTCAACTCAATTCTGGTAAGCCCGCGTGTTCGCGCTTTTTCAATTGCTGCACGCATTAATGCTTCACCTATGCCTTGACCACGGAACTGAGCTAGAATACCAATCCCCAGTACACCTGAATGAGCGAAAACAGGACGATGCATAGAAGTAATATCACACCACCCAATCACTTTATTTTCTATAACCGCGACGATATGCGGCCACCCATCACGCAGATTTTCCAAAACAAAATCACGAGTCATCTCTAATGGGGGAGCATCAAAAAATGCCAGGTATTTTCGCTCTCTTGCCACGCTACCCACAGCTTCGCGAAAACTCTCTATATACTGTTCAGTAATCGAAATTATTTGATAATTTTGCATATATGCGCCTTTTAAAAATTCTTATTCTTTATAAAATTATTTAATATTAAACCGTTTTAGAATCAAAAACAGCCTCAATATTATGGCCATCTGGATCATACACAAATGCAGCGTAATAGGTTTCTGTATATTTTGGCCTTAAACCTGGAGCACCGTTACATTTTCCGCCTGCTAAAATCGCAGCTTTATAAAATTGCTGAACTTCCTCCTGATTTTTTGCGCGAAAAGCGATGTGGCATGAAGTTAATTTATCATTATTTTTATATTGAGCAATTTCAAAAAGGGAACCATTACCGATATCAAAAGCCCAGAATCTATTTTCATCACCAAAAATTATTTGATATGAGAAAGGAGCAAATGCGTTCTCGTAAAATGCTCTACTCTTATTTAAATCAGACACGTAGATTGTAACGTGATCAATCATAATAACTCCTTGACATATTTAGCTCAGCATTTTATCAGAAGATGTCTGGCAACCATGAGCCATGTAATCCATGAGGAACACGTCGAGGTAATTCGATTATGGCCAAAGGCTCAGCTGTAAAATCTTTTGCATCCAGGATAATAAATTCACTTTTATTGTTCTCACGATTATAAACATACAGCATCAAATATCCGTCATCTTCGTATTTACTATTTAAAGAAGGGGCAAACACAGCTTCATCAATTTCATATTTTTTATCAAACACATGAATTATATTTTCGCCCGTCAATGTGTTGTATTTGATTAAATGACGAAACGAAAAATATGATTCTGAATTATCAAATAATGATAAATCTCTTGCGATAGTGTAAGTAAATTGTGAAGGTAAAGAATTATAATTTTCGTGAATTCGAGGAAATTCAACGGATTGATCATCCAATTGAATGTTTTTAATCTTATGTGTATTTAAATCGATTATAATTTTGTGTAATGTTGGCCATGATTTATTTTTAACTGATGTTCCAAATTCCAAGCTCGCATGGTGCACGTAATCAATAATTATTTTTTCATCTTGTTCATAAGCATTTGCAAAATGAAATACAAAAAAAGGATCGGTTTGTATCCACTTAATCTTTTGATTTACATCATGACGAGACATGATTCCTATTCGTGTACCTAAATCTGGCTTCCATGAAAGCATGTTTTGTTGATTTTGATGTTTAGTAATGTCTAATACCGCAGGGCAATCAACAAAAATCAAATAATTTTTTGTAAGTACAAAATCATGCATCATGGTCGAATAAGACTTTTCAATTGGAACTTTATTAACTAATTTTCCTTCTGCATTTATTTTGAAGTAAATGAGGTAAGGAGGTGTTAATTGATAGCAGATCAGGAATAAATCTCCACTTGCCGGGTCAAATCGTGTATGGGGGCCAAGTGGAACAGGTGCAGCGCTGTCTATACAATATTCTTTAAGTGTCACAAGCTCACGTGTAATTTCATATGCAGGTTGTGATTCCGACATGGCGAGATAGTGATTCGCATGACGTATAATATGGATAAATGCGCCATTTTTACGAGTGACGGTATTTTCATCTAACCCATGTTTTTCAAAATCAGGAATAACCGGATGAGCAAAGCCGCCATAAATAGCATGTCCTGCTTGCTGCTCAGCTTGTAATGCTTTAGTTTTCACATAACGATTACGATAACTGGCGCGGCCTTCTTGCAAATAAATAGCATGTATCATGCCATCACCATCAAACGGATAAGTGTAGCTAATAGGGTCAAACGCAGGGTTCGGACCATTTCGCATATAAACACCGTTTAATTCTTCGGGTATTTTTCCTTTAACTATAAGTTCTACGTAATCTGCTTCATCATGAACAGGTGCAAAATTACCACTTAAAAAAGGATTAGTATTGATTTCAGACATTTTATTAACCTATAATTTATTTGAAATTAAATAACCATCGTGGTTACTAAATGTCGCAGATTGAAAAAAATTATCCAGGCTTCCATTTAAATCATTATTTAACATTAGCATTTTCATTGGTTGATCTTTATTTAAATTAAAATTCATCAAGTTTACCGAGCGAATATTGGCGTTATCTATATCCCGGTAATATAAAATTTTGTTTTTGAGATCAAATACAACACTCCAGACAGTGGGTTGTTCTGTTCCAGGAGCTGCCGCTGTATCAGCCAACCCTGCAAATGCATAAGCAATGGTTTGTTGAAGCGATGTCGTAGGAGCCAAACGTTTAATAAAGCAAGCTGCTCTTACAAAACGCTCTTTCGACTCATAGCCTCCTGGTAATGTTAGCTTGCCACCAAAATCCTGATATTGTTTTACATTTTGTATGGATTCGCTATATGAATTATTTGTGAGAGCTGGTATCGGCAAATTTTTCCCATGAGAGATACGTAATTTACCCTCAGTATAATCCATCACTACGCTGTCCCCGGTTGCATCATGCAAGATTAAATGCAGCAGAATTTTTTTACCATCAAATACGGTAGGTTCTATGTTAACGGACTGTGCTAATTGAATAGCTTCCTTTACTGTTTTTGCATTATCTAAAAAATATTGTGCCCACAATCCCGTGGCCAAAACAGGTTGTGTTGAATGAGCAGGGTATGAAGATTCTTTTAACCATAAAACTGCCGCTGATAATCCATATTGATTCATTCCGGACATCACGGCTTTAGGTAGAGCGGTATCTTTATCTTTTGCAAGATCAATAGTTATGCTGCCATATTTCGCAGTCCAGGATAATTGCTTATCTTGCACGTCGCTGTCATTTGATCGTCGGTGTATCCCAACAGGATTAATAACAATAAATGCATATTTAAATTTAACTGGCCAATCAAAATTTCTGCCTGTTACATATTCATTTTTATAATTTAACATTATTTCAGTGCAGGAAATTGCGCTATTTGCTACAATAAAATTTAAAGTGACCAGAGCTAATAACGCCAATTTTTTAGGTAATTTCATGTCTTCACCTTTTTTAACAGGTTTAATGATTCTTCACTCCACTTTAGACCAGCTTCAGAATAAATAATTCCTGCTTGTAATGTCATATATTGATACAGATTATGTCCTGACAATTTACCTTTCATCATTTTTTTTGCTGTTTCTTTATAATAATCTAAATTTTTGTTAATCTGGCGACAAAATTTTTCTATATGTTTAACAGTTACATTAGAATTCATATTTGCGCCAAAAAATACTTTCAACATCAATTCATTTCTGTTTTGAAATAATACAGGATCCTCTTCAAGCCATTTATTTAATTCCAGTTTCCCTTTATTTGTGATTGTGTAGATTTTTTTTGGCTTATCACTTTCGGCATTACCCAGCTTACAGGTTACCATTTGTTCTTTTAAAAGCTGCTTTAAAACAGGATAAATTGAACCATCCCCTTCTCGCCAAAAGTGATCGGTGCATTTTTCCATCGTTTTTTTAATATCATAGCCGCTAGCAGCTTTGATCGAGAGAATCCCTAATACGGCAAAACGAGTTTTGCTGGATCTTTTCATCAAAAAAGCTTTCCTTTTAAATTATGTATAATTATAATACATCTAATAGATATATTTTGTCAATCCTTATATAATCAGAATAGCTATCTATTTAATATAAATATATGTTTATTAAAACAATTTATTTATAATGCGATTATTTTTATGGGTTATTTTGCTGATGAAACATAAGATAAATTTTCATTTGAGGTATTTATGTCCGGGTTAAAATTAGATCATATAGTACTGGCTGTTCCCAATTTAAAAAAAGCCATTGATGATTTACAGGAAAATTTTGGTATTACAGCTATTATAGGAGGTAAACATGTCGGATTCGGTACGCATAATGCTTTATTAGGAATCGGCCAACCTGCGAAAAAAATGTATTTAGAAATAATTGCAATTGATCCGGAAGATACTACCCCTCATAAAAATTATTTTTTTGGGTTACAAAAAGAGATGAAAGAATCTTATGTAGCCGCCTGGTGTCTCCGCTGTGAAATGGGTGACGATATTGAAAAAATAAATCAAAAAATGAGCCAAATGGGCGTTAAATATCAACATGGTTCAGTTCGTCAAATGCAACGTCAAATGCCAACAAGCGCCATATTATCCTGGCGTATTGCAGCTGCTGAAGAACAGTTAATTGCTTCAGCTGGACAAGTTCCATTTTTGATTTGTTGGGATGATTTCCATTCACATCCCACCAGCAATTTTACACCGGATAACTATTTAGATTTTTCTATTGAATTTTCTGGTCTTGATAATCAAGTGCTAGAAAACAACTTGCATGCTTTAGGTTTCATAAAACCACCAGAAGTGACGTTTAGTTTTAGTGAAAAAACTACTATTAAATTGACCCTTCGTAATGCAAGAAACAGCATAAATTATTTTAATAACCAGGGCAGTAACTGAGAATCTCGTCAAGATCAAAACATTAATATAGAGTAGTAAATAAGCAATGATTACGATAAGAAACGCACAAATTTCTGATGCCAGGGCTATTGCAAAAGTACACGTTTTATCCTGGCAGGCCATTTATCGAGGTCATATTCCTGATAACGTTCTCGACAATTTATCGATAGATGAACGAGAAAAAATGTGGAAAACATTATTAGAAAAAAATATAACTGTTTTAGTGTTAGAAAATGATAATAATCTTGTTGGCTTTGTCAGTTTTTGTCCTTGCCGAGATCAAGATGTTGATCCTCTTATTGTTGCGGAAATTAGTGCTATTTATATTGTTCCTGATGAATGGCGAAAAGGTTTCGGAAAATTGCTTTTAAAAGCTGCCATTTCCGAGCTTAAAAAAAATGGATTCAATGTAACCACTTTATGGGTAATTGAGAACAATCAACAAGCAAAAAAATTTTATGAAGCTATGGGGTTTAAAAATAGTTTTGAAATTAAAATTTTACAAAGAGACAATTATACATTACACGAAGTTAAATATGTAAAAGATTTATTATGATGTAATCTGAGTCCGTCTACCTCATCATTTGTCCTTTACAATATATTTAATTTCTTCATATTCATGCTTTTAAAATATATTACTTTGGAAAAAATATAATGAATAACTTTATCTTATCTATTGCTGAAGCATATTACGCTACATTGGCAGAAAAAAACGTTTCCGCCATAGAGAAGTATTTACATCCTGATGTTAAGCTTGTTTCACCTCTTGCTGAAGAATCAGGTAAAATAGCTGTGCTTCAGGCTATTGCTCAAGCTGCTTCTCTTTTCAACACACTTATCATACGAGCAAAATTTTGCTATGATAACCAGGCCATGTTAGCTTATGATGTAAATTTCCCGGAACCTGTTGGAAATATAGCATCAGCAGTACTGATGACTTTTCAAGACAATCTGATCTTAAAAATTGAGCTTTTTTATGATGCACGTAAAATACAAAATGCGTGGAAAAATCCTAATGAATAAAAAAATATTATTATTAACCCCAAACAAAATGGTTAGCTGGGGTGATCCTCAAGTCCTGGCAAAGGGTGCAAAAGATATTATCTTATATGGAAATCCTGGGAAGGCTGAAAATTATTTGTTTAGATTCAAGCTCCCAAAACATTTTGAGATTAAGCCCTTTATTCTAAGCTCTATATGCTTCTTAACTGTAATAGAAGGTGACATTTTAATTGGTGAAGGTGATAAATTTGAAAAAAATTTAATGACCATTTTGCCGGCCCAGAGTTTTTGCTGTATTCCAGAAAACTATCCCATATATTTTATGAGCAGCGAACAAACTATTCTACAATTCCATGGTATTGGTCCAGTTGATATGAAATATGTAAATTCAACAGATGATCCTCGAAATATATGAAACCTGAACTGAAAAACAATTTGATCTCACTCCTCAAACTGGCTATACCTTTAGTACTGACAGGACTTGTTCAATCAGGCTCCTATTTTTTTGAAACATTGTTTCTTGCGCATTTAAACAAAGACATTCTGGCAGCGGGTGCTCTGGTCAGTTGGCTTTTTGCAACCATTGCGGTCATTTTTTTTGGAGCGTTAGGTTCAATCAACATAACTATTTCGCATAAGTACGGCGCAGGCAAACATCCGGATATTGCTGCAGTTTTACGAGACGGGCTGGCAATGGCGATTTTATTTTCAATTCCTATTTTTATTCTATCTCGCAACATGGCACCTATTTTCATTTTTTTTGGGCAGACAAAAATAGTAGCCACGCTCGCGCAGTCCTATTTACATGCTTTATCATGGGGGATTATTCCCGGTTTTTGTCTAATCGCTCTTCTTGAAATGCTTGTTGGTCTGGGCCATGTAAGAACCGTCATGTTATTTTCAATGTATTCTGTCTCGCTAACGATATTTTTTAGCTATGCTCTTATTTTTGGAAAATTTGGCTTTGCTCCTTTTGGCATAGCGGGAGCAGGATGGGGGATTGCTATTGGTAATATAGCAACTTTTCTTATTGTTCTCATTTACACATTGATCAGCAAAAAATATAAGATATACCTTCAACTTATTTTTAAATTCAAATCGCCATTTTATTTTTTTGAATTGCTTCGAATTGGGATACCAATGGGTCTCATGTATTCAGTTGAAGTTGGATTTTTCTTTACCATGACATTGATCATGGGAACATTGGGAACCGCTGTTCTTGCTGCCAATCAAATTGCAATGCAATATTTGGGGTTACTGATGTCAATGGTTTTTTCTGTTGCACAGGCCATTACAGTACGAATGGGTCATTTGCTGGGCGCAAAAGATATTCAGTCCGCCAAACAAACTGCAATCATTGGTCCTGCCGTTTCAGGTGTTTTTATGTTGTTAATCGGGTTGATTTTTTGGTTTTTTCCATCTTGTCTGGTTTCAATTGATTTCAACACCAGGGCAAGCCAAAACCAGGAACTTCTTTTCTATACGATGCAGTTTCTTTTAATCAGCCCTCTTTTCCAGATTGTAGAAGCAATACGGATTTCACTTTTTGGCGTTTTAAGAGCATTGAGAGACACGCATTTTACG
Organism: Gammaproteobacteria bacterium; assembly: GCA_035478795.1. Lineage (GTDB taxonomy): Bacteria > Pseudomonadota > Gammaproteobacteria > DSM-16500 > DSM-16500 > DATIJJ01. The sequence goes on from DATIJJ010000014.1 coordinate 17,949, forward strand.
TTATTGACATCCATTATCAGCTTTTGGTTTTTAGCATTACCCATCGGATATGCACTAACAATCTGGTTTAATATGGGTGGATCCGGTTTTTGGTATGGCATGATTTTAGGTGCCAGTGCAAGCATCGTGATGCTGATTTGGCGATATAATATAAAAATCAGACGGCTACACAGTGACGCTACGAAATCCTAAAAGGACAATAGCGAAATATTGTTTAATTCGTAATTAATTTTTCTTTCAATAAATCAGATTTTAATTGATTGTATAAAGCTGAAAATGTTTTGCTGAATATAAACGATGGATATTTAATTTTTTCCAAATCAGCAATTGTCAGATTAAATGGGATATATGATTGTTTCGACTGAAGACGCTGAAAGATTGGGCATATTGCATCAGCTGCTTTTGCAATCTTTGCTTCGATGCTTTTTTTATCTTCAAATTCATACCATAGATCGTGCAGTTGCTGAGCCAGCTCAGGGTTGACCTCCATCAACTTTTTAAGTGCATCAACTTCAATTTTTTCTTTATTTTTTCTTGCTTCTATGTCAAATACACTGACATCACCAGCATAAATTTCAACAATATCATGTATCATCGTAAGTTTAATTGTTTTCAATTCATCAATTTCTTCAAATTCATCTTTTAGTCTGTCCATAAGTGTCATGACTATCATGCTTGCTGACCATGAGTGCTCTGCTGTACTCTCTTTTCTATTTGGCTCAGTAACATTATTTCTTAAAACAAGCTTGAGCTTGTTAAGTTCTAAAATAAACCGGTACACATGACTGATATCTTCCATATTATTGCCTCATTATGATTAAAGTTGATCACCGCTCTGATCCGAATGGTTTATAAAATTAGCAGCCCATTTACCTGTATAGGCAGCGCCATCAGTATAGGGAAATCCCATATAGTCTCCCGAAAGCACGATTGGTGAATGAGAAGACAGCGTTTCTTTATATTTCTTTATGCAGCTACTTTTACCAATAAAAGATACCGGTTCTGCTTCAGGCCAACGAATACAATGATAAAATCGAATAAAATTGGAAATTCCCGGAAAATATTTTTCAAGCTCCGGAATGATTTCTTTTAAAATTGCATCATCTGATTGACCTAATAATCTTTTCGCATGCTTGTCTTCAAGCATTACATCAATCAACTCCCCTTCTCTTGCACTGTTTCTATTTTTATTGGATTCAATGCCAATAGCTGAAATACATTGTCTCTCCAGTCTCGGAATTAAAAATCCATATACATTTCGCAACTCATTGGGTAATTTCCAATCTTTATGTGTTGCAATGCCAATATTGATTGTTGAACTGTATTGTGTATTTAATAACATATTCTCAATTTCATTTGGAGAAGAATAAAGCTGTCTACTCACAGTAGAAGGAGTTGCCAGAACCACTTTATTTGCATGAAATTTATTATCACCAGATATAATGGTAACTGTGCCATTAGATTCCATAATCAGGGATTCAACAGGAGTATTAAGTTTGATATTTAATGTAGAAGCTATTTTTTCTGGCAACGTTCCCATGCCATTTTTAAAACAAATCAGATTCCCCTTGCGAAGCGCAAAATTAAGCAGCATGAGTCCTTGTATTTTAGATGTTTCATCAGGTGTCTGGTAATAAAATCCTTGTAATTGCGGTTCTATCATATATTCAAGAATTGTTTTTCCAAATTCTCTCGAGATGAAATCAGAACAATTTTCATCATCAAACTCAACCCATTCAGAATAATCACTTAATGAAAGAGGAAGAATCCTGTTTTTCCATTTTTGCAGATTTTTCAAAAATAAAAATGCTTCTTTCACGCCAAGATAACCGCTTAAAATAGGAGATAAAATATGATTTACAGAAATTTTACGTATTTTATTTTTACGAACAATACCTGTCCATGAGCTCGCATCAAGCAGATCATCCTGAAGCCCTGATTCATTAATTAATGGCATGAGTGTTGAATAATATCTCGATAAAAATTGCGCGCCTCTATCAATCATAAATCCGTCAATTTTATCTGTGCTCATTCTTCCGCCGACTCTATCGGCAGCTTCATATACGGTAACGTTATACCCATATTTTTTTAAATAATAAGCCGCTGTTAATCCTGCAATGCCTGCGCCAATAACAGCAATATTTTTATTCATATTTTAAAACGCCTTTATGCAATTCATCCTCTATTATTTTCCTATGCAAATCTGATGCATAGAAGATAAAGTAACAAAATAACTTGTATCTTTCTGAATTTTTTCTAAATCACGCATAAATAATTCCCATTCAGATGCTGTTAAAATATTTAACGCAATTAATTTATCCTTTATTTCATAAAAAATCAAAGTTAATAATTTTCTATTAACGGGCGTTGTTAATAATGGTTGAAAAACAGATTCATTTAAAATTTTTAATTTAATTTTTCTCAGGATTTCTGGTAGCGTTAAGGAAAAATTAGGATTAAGGCCATTTTTTATAGAAAATTGTTCCAATATTTTTCGTCTTTGATCAAAGACAGGGGAGCCAGGGTAACAAAAACTGCATGAGTTGAGCATGTCATTAATGACTAAACGGCCGCCTGTTTTCAACCGATCTTTAATCTTAATTAATGCATTTAATGGATCATCCAGATGAATTAAAACAAAACGCGAATATACAAGATCAAATTTTTCTTTGAGCTGATCAAGATCAAATACGGATAATTCATGGCATTCTACTTGTTTTAACCCATTTTTTTTAACAACCTGTTTTGTCGCGCGTATTTGTGCAGAACTATTATCAATGCAAACAACTCTTCCACGTTTACCAACCTGTTCTGCTAACCATGATGTCATGGTTCCGGAGCCGCAGCCAACTTCTAAAACTGACCAGCCTTTTTTAAGGCCTTGATCCAGTAAAAATTGTTGTGAGCCTGGATTATACACTTTACCTTGCAAATTTAAACGTTTTCTGCCAACCGAATCTGTTTTTAAATGATATTGACTCATTAAATAATCCTCGAAATTAATATTTTCTGACCGTTTTACTTCGTAGCTTATGGATAAAATCAATTAGCTATATATTGTAGCATTTTATATTCAAATAGTTTATTCTTTAATACGCATATTAGATGGAGAAAAGCATGGGCATTGTTAAAATCTCAAATGAATTACATGAAGCAGCCAAATTAATGGCAAAAGCCATGAATCGCTCTATCAATGCTCAAGCCGAACATTGGATGCGGATTGGCAAGTTGGTTGAAGAAAATCCCGCTATCACTTATCCAGACGTATTGAAATTATTAGTCAACCAGGCCTCAATGGGTGAAATCAGCTATGTCACTGAAGACGTCTGATGAAATAAAAAAAATGCGTGTAGCAGGTCGTCTTGCAGCATCCGTTCTTGAAATGATAGAACCTTATGTGATTGCTGGTGTGAGCACAGGCGAGCTTGACGAGCGCTGTCGCAAATACATTGTCGATGATTTACAAGCGGTTCCATCTACATTGAATCATCATGGATTCCCGGCGAGTATTTGCACCTCTCTCAATCATGTAGTGTGTCATGGCATCCCTTCCAACACTCGATTTTTAAAAAATGGAGACATACTGAATATTGATGTGACAGTACAGAAAGATGGATTTATCGGTGATACCAGCAAAATGTTTCTTATAGGTGAAGTGAAACCTTATGCTAAAAAATTGGTAGAAGTCACACAAGAGTGCCTGTATCAAGCGATTAAAATAGTAAAACCTGGTATTCATTTAGGCGACATCGGTCATGTGATACAACAACATGCTGAACTGCATCGTTATTCCGTTGTGAGAGAATATAGTGGACATGGTATTGGTCGTAACATGTGGGAAGAACCACAAATACTGCATTACGGTAAACCCAATACAGGCCTGACATTAAAAGCAGGCATGACTTTTACCATTGAACCCATGATTAATCTCGGCAAAAAAGAGGTGAAAATGCTGGGTGATGGCTGGACGGTGGTGACCAAAGATCATAAATTATCTGCGCAATGGGAACATACTATTTTAGTAACAGAAACAGGACATGAAATCTTAACGTTACGCGTGGATGAAAGATAAATTACCTGTAAAAATAATTTATACCTCATTAATTTTTTTCAATAAATCATTTTTCTGCAATAAATTCTAAATGCAGAATGCGTCTGATAGGATGAGTTTTTCTCAACAACAGAAAAATCAATAATGTCGAAATTTGACATTGTAAGAAACTGCTTGATCTCATCCTCTTCAAAATAAGACCAAAATTTCTTATGATTTCCATCATAACGCCTATCCTGTTCCAGAGATTCACCCTGGCCTTTCTTGAGGGCAAGATAAAAATATCCGCCATTTTTTAATAAAGAATAAACTGTATCCATAACATTCTGAAATTCATTTTTAGCAATATGGCCAAGAGAACAGGTTGACCAGATTCCATCATAATGAGATTCTGGTAAATTCATTTCCTCTATATCCATTATTTCAAATCTTGCCAACGGTGCATGACGTCTTGCAATGTTGATCATATTGGAACAGAAATCAATCCCGAGTACATTCGCGCCCATTTCAGAAAATATTTTCGCATCGCGACCTGATCCACAGCCAAGGTCAAGAATCTCGGGATTAGATGGTAATAAGCTAATAAATTCTTTGATTGATTCCATAGGAGCAAGATGAGAGACATTATGAGCAAATTCATCTGCTGTTGCTTCATAGCTTTCTTTTGTTATCTGCTTGTTTGATAGCATCATTTAATCCTCACAAAATTTAGTGCATTTTTTAAATAATATCAAGTCGTGACATTATTTAAAAATGAAGATGTTTTTAACCAATTTCTATCCGGATAATAGGCAACAACCAATGTATTATTTTTAATGGTATCAATCAATGGCCTTGAAATATTTTTGCTAACTGCCATGCAGCCCCAACTTCTCCCCAATGCTCCGCGTTTTGCAATGTCAGCACTTGCATACCAGGCACCGTGTATCAAAACACCGCGCTTGTAAGCATTGTCATTAATCCCTCTCTCAAGACCCCTCACACGCAAGGCATATCCAACATGATCGCTAAAATAGGCATTATCTGTCACAAAAACACCTAAACTTGATTTCAGACTATTCGTTTTGTTTGAGAAGGAGCTGGAGTTTAATGTACCGCTATTTTGTCCATGTGTGACCCACGTGTTAAATAAAATATGTGTATGTTTTAAATCAATCACCCACAATCGTTTTTCAGAAGATGGCTTTGTGTAGTCTATGATCGTCAACAGCTCCTTTCTATCCAATCCTTCCTGCTCCGCTTTAAGATAGGCTTTCAAGCCAATTTTCAGCACATCGGTATCAAGATTATCTGCGTGCGCCTCAATTAATCGAGTTTCATTATCAATCCATGCGTTCGAAGAAATTGAAACGCTTGAAAAAGGACCCCAACCAACAATACATAATAAAAATAGAACAGATAATAAATATTTCATTGACACCCCACGAACATTTTTTATGTTGACTGATCCAATACGGAAATTAGACTGAGAGTTTTGTTTAAATGATATGGAAAATGATTTTCAAAAATTGTGCCGATTATCAGCTAAACTGTTCCTTGTGTCAATTATTTAATCTGTTTTGAACTAACGCTTTGAACAATAAACAAAAACTTTTGCTGAGAAGTTTATAACATGCATGATTCACTGTTTAACCGATGCCAAAGTGCGTTGTGGCTTTTTGATAAGCTGTGCTACAGTTCAGATACCGGGGGTCAACGGGAGAAGTGAATGGCATTATTTGTCGGGCTGGGATTGGGTATCCTGATATTGGTATTTCTGGGTTTAAGAATTGTCCAGCAATATGAAAAAGGCGTTGTGTTTCGATTTGGAAAAATAATTAGCGTTCGAGAGCCTGGGTTAAACCTGGTTATTCCATTTATTGACTGGATGCGGAATGTTGACCTGCGGATTGTGACGCTACCGATTCCACCACAAAAAATCATCACCAAAGATAATGTATCTGTTGATATCTCGGCTGTCGCTTATTTTAAAATTATAGATGCTGTGAAAAGCATCGTTGCTATTCAGGATGTCTATTCGGCAATTGACCAGATAGCCCAAACGTCCCTTCGCAATATTGTAGGAAAATTTCAGCTGGATGAAATTCTCTCTGAACGAGCCACAATAAATTCGGAAATTACTAAAATTCTTGATACATATAGTGAAGTATGGGGTGTCGTGGTAAATAGTGTTGAAATCAAAGACATCGAATTACCCGATAATATGCAACGTGCCATTGCCAAACAAGCTGAAGCAGAACGGGAAAAGCGCGCTAAAATTATTTCTGCTGAGGGCGAGTTTTTGTCTGCACAAAAACTCGCGGATACAGCAGACATTATGATGGCACATCCGATCGCTTTACAGCTCAGAAATTTACAAACGCTTTCCGAAATTGCGGTAGAAAAAAATTCAACGATCATTTTTCCTGCGCAATTAATGGGAACGGTGTCCGAGATTCAACGTTTTGTGAGAGAAGAAAAGATCACATAACAGCTGAGTGCCGTTTGAATTTTTTCTTGCCAAACATCTGTGGTGATATCAGCAGAAATAATTCTAATTTTATCCGGATTGGATGCTTGAACTCTTTTTTAAAATCAGGATGCTCCAATTATTTCAAATTCAACTTCAACATTATTACGCGTTGCGTGCGAGTAAGGACACACTTTTTCATGCGCTTCTTTAACAAGCATTGATAAATCTGCTTGTGACAGGTTTTTATCTTCCACGCACATTTTTACTGAGAGCGCAAAACCGGTTGGTTCACGTTTTCCAATTGAAACACTGCATTCAATCTTTGCTTTTGATGCATCTTTTTTGTTTTGTTTGGCAACAAAATCAAGCGCACCTCCAAAACAGGCTGCGTACCCCACTGCAAACAAATGCTCAGGAGTCACTGTGTCCGGCCTCCCGGGTCCGCCCATTTCTTTCGGGACTGACAGGTTAACCTTTACTGCTCCATCACTTGTTTCACTGTGCCCGTTTCGTCCACCAAAAGCTGTAGCCGTTATTGTAAAAATCGGGTTTATTTTATCCATACTAAATTCATCTCCTTATTGACCGGATTAAAAATTTGCTATATTAGAAATGGAGTATACTATACCATTGATCGCGATATGGTTAAAATAATTAATAAAAGGTTTTTATGACGACAAATAATAAAGATATATTTAAAAAAATAACCTCTCTTGAAAATGAAGCCGCAACATTCGGTTTTAAATGGGAGAAAGCATCCCAAATTATGGAACAAATTCGTAGTGAACTGACCGAAATCGAAGCTCATTTGGAAGATACCGACACAAAAAAATTACAAGAAGAAGTCGGCGATCTATTGCACGCCACTTTTTCTCTATGCATTTTTTGTCATCTGGATGCAGAAGAAACCTTATCAAAAAGTATCGTAAAATTTGAATCTCGCTTTAAAACAGTCCAACGATTAGCCGCAATGGAAGGTCTTGGCGATTTGAATAATCAATCATTCAATAAATTAATGGCGCTTTGGAATAAAGCGAAAGAAATATCCTGATATTACTTTTAAAATAGATTAAAATTTTATCCTTTATAACACACCATAAATATTCTTTTAAATGGCAGTAAAATTTTATTATTCGCTTGCAAAGAATATTCTTTTGAAATTGCTTCAACGTACGCATCAGAAAATTGAGTTTGATTTTTAACATCCATTTCGGATAAAACAGGGCGTAATCCGGTTCCTTTTACCCAATTAAAAATGGCATGATAACTATTCATTTCCTGAAAATATTCAGTTTCCCAAATTTGTAATGAATGAGCACCCGATTGAATAAGCAGATCATAGTACCATGTCAATTTATAAAGAGGCTCTTTTAAAATACCATAACGTAAATTCTTCAAATAAGACCGCCATGGATGATAGGTTTGTAAAAGATTTATCGTTACCTGATGCGATGGCGAATGAAAATTATTCGGCATTTGAATGCCTAATACCCCATTTTTATTCAGATATTTTAAAAGTCTCGGAATCAGAATTTCGTGGTTATCCAGCCATTGCAAGGAAGCATTTGCAAAAAGACAATCTGCTTTTTTGGATAATGAGAAATTTGCAATATCATCTTGTATAAATTCCATGTCAGGATAATTTTTTTTTGCCTCATTCAACATATCTGATGAGGAATCAAGCCCAATGACATGTGCATGAGGCCAGCGGTTTTTTAACAGAATAGTACTATTACCGGGACCACAACCAAGGTCATACACCCTTTCAGGTTGAAAGGAATCAGGAATAACAGATAATAAATCCTTCGCAGGACGTGTTCTTAAATCAAGAAACTGGCTGTAGATTTCAGCATTCCATGCGTCTTTACTTTTATTCATATCGCCCCTTAAAATCCCCAAACCAGGTTTTCAAGATCATATACTGCCCTGTTTTCTATCTTGCGCTGTTTTAGCCAGATGACCCACATCCACTCGAACAAAAATGGAATCGCCCAGTGCAGTCAAGACATCGCCAGCATATACCTCGCATAATACACGTGTTGCACGTTTGAACGCACCTTCAACACGTGCCTTGAGAGTCAATGGAACTCCCATTGGCGTTGGCCTGATATACTTCACACCTAAAGAACCCGTTACACAATCAATGCGTGGCTTCGATCCCACTTCACGGTTCTCTGTACGATAATGGTTGGCCATTGCAGTCCAATTGGAATGGCAATCGACAAGACAACCAATTAACCCACCATAAACGAGTGATGGCCAACCGACATACTGCGTATCTGGCATGTGCGTCATCACCACGTGTATATCGTCCGGATCCCAATAACTTTTAATCCTGAGGCCATTCGCATTTTTTGCGCCACAACCAAAACACACACCATCTGCTGCAGCCAGGTCTTGCAATGCAATCATTTTTTTATTCATCATGCACCTTATTCCTATCATTCTTGTCGTGTTCCAAAAAATAAAAAAAGCCTCCTGCCAAATGACAGGAGGCACAACCATTATGGTCTACGCGATGGTTGAGCAGGCTCCTTTTGCCCCGCCTCCCGTTTTGGTCTCAAGGACAGCTTATTGTAACCGCAAACTCCGCCAAAAGACTTCCACTCGCTCACGATATCGCAATCAGGATTAGCCTCTTGTAACGCATTCCACCTCTTCGTTTCAAGAAACACACTGGCGCCAGTGGCTGCAGACAGTCCCACGAAATAACCAGTACCTCGCAACGCTCTTCCTACCTTTTGCTCAAAAAATTTAAACATAAAAGATTCCTCTCAAATCAAAAGATTAAATAATAGTAAGTAGTTTATTATCTGCCGGATGTATCACCCTGAGACGGGCAGATAACGGTTACCGGCTCAGAGCTTGAGAGAGGGTGATAATGAGCACCACAATTGAAGAGGTCAAAAGGATAAGGACGAGAGAAAACCCAACGGACGATTCGCTGTGTGTTTCAAAATAGCTATTTTGAGGAATACTTCGTCTCGGGTTCATTTTTTTAAAATCATCATTAAATTGACGTATAACGATAGACCATAGCCATTCAATAAAGAAAAGTCAACAATCGTTTATCAGTCGAATTTCAATTCTTTACTTAATTGAACATATTTTGCCATCAGTTAAATTTTTAAGATCACTGGATTGCTGGTTTAAAATTAAAATGGTGTGATATCTCACTCATACGAATCCCGCCATGAAATCATACTTCGATCTTATAACCCACTTGAACGTCACAAGCAGCAAAACCGCCCAGTATTCCCCAATTTTCTCGTATAGCTTCTCTTATAACAATTTTGACATGATCTTTTGGGATACCTGATGCATGCAAGTTTTCAACAATCGTCTGATACAAGTTACGCTTGGTTGCAAGCGAACGTCCGGAAAAACAATCAATACCAACAATCACATAATGATCCGGATTGTAATTAACCGGAACAGAAAAACGATGAGGCTCATGGGCTAATAATCTTGTATTAATAGCCTCCTCTGTCACGTTAAATGATGCAATCAATGCAGAATGCACTGCTTGCATGAGCGCTATTTCCTGCTCTTTCGTGTGTTTATTTACAACTTCGATCAATATCATCGGCATAATATTCCCTCTCGATCGTCAATTCGATATTTAAATTTAGTCATTCGATTTTTTAGCTACTCTTAATACTTTTTTAATAAATTCACTTTTTTCATTCGTATATTTTTCTCGGTCATATATATATTGTTCCGCCAACATTATTTTTAATTTTTGATATTCATATGCCACTTCAGGATGTTGAATCAGATAATCTCTGAAAACGATTTTATCAATCCAATGCCTTGATGTCTGCTCAACAATATGGACATGATGAGTACGTTTTTCACCAAAAGGTGGCATGCCTTTTACAAAAAACATTCTTTCAGAATCCGGGTTTTCATACCAGTATTCGTAATCCAGTTTTTTCAATTCAAGGATAGCAATTTTTTTTATTTCTTCCAATGACAAAACTGCAATCTGAATATCAATAATTGGCTTTGCTGCCATCCCGGGAATCGCTGTGCTTCCCACATGCTGAATATCAATAATCATGGATGATGGCAATACAGATATCAGCTTTTGAATTTCAGCATCAGCCCTGACTAACCACTCCGGATCAAATGCTACAATCTCAACAAAGTCCTCTTTATGCGTTTTCATTATGTTCTTGCCTTTTCACATAAATAATTCCAGTTTTACGACATCATAAGCAGGCTCTTCATATGGATGTGCTTTTTTTAAGGCTGCAACAACCGCGCGAATCACGTCATCTTCGCAGATAACTTGTACACAATATTCAGGAACTTTATTTAGCTGATTTTTTTGTCCTGTAAAAGGATCGGCCTCTTCATTTGGCATAAACTGGCCTTCGCCCAGCGTTTGCCAGGCGCAATGTTGATAATTGCCTATTTTCCCTGCACCTTCATTAAAAACAGCAAGCTTGACCTGATCAACGTGTGTGACTGGAACCAAAAAACTTATTTTATACATATTGCTCCAATAATCGAAAATATAATTACCCGTTCCTTCTTGAAAATCAGGAATCATTTCTCATCGTGATATTTTTTACTTAATTTATGCCATCGATAAATCATGATAAGCATTCCAGCAAACATGCCTGTCATCCCGCCAATTACAAAACCGGGTGCTCCATAGTGTAACGGAAATGCCAATAACCAGGAAAGTGGCATGCTGATTCCCCAGATGGTTAAAAGGCTCATAACCATCGGAAATCGGGTATCAAATAACCCACGTAATATTCCGATTAAAACATTTCTTACAGAATCAAATATCTGGGAAAAAGCGATAATAAGAAATACCAAAACGGTCAAGTGCAACGTTGCAGCATTTCCCGGATCATTCACATTCATATAAAAAGCTGCCAGGCTTTTTGGAAATGCCAAAAATACAATTGCAACAAGAAGGCTCATCATGAGCGCCATCGCAATACTGGCGTGGCTTATTTTTTTGACTTCGTGAAATTGCTTTGCACCACAGGCCTGGCCTATCAGAATGCCGCTTGCCTGTGACAATGAAAACACAGGAATAACAATCAGAAAATAATATTGATTTACAATTTGAAAGGAAGCCAGTGCAACAGTACCTATCCAGCCTATCATGATCCCGCTGACAAAAAATGATAGCATTTCACCGCCCATTTGCACGCTGATAGGCCAACCCATTTTAAACATTTTTGCAAAATGATCCAGATGTTGATGAACGCGATAGCGAAATAATTCAAATCGGGAAAAACTTTTTTCATAAAAAAAGAATAGTGTAGTAAAAACAAAGAAAAAACTGTATTGCGCCACTGTTGCATAACCTAATCCTGCAACACCCAATTTCGGAAACCCGAATTTTCCAAAAATTAAAACATATGCTGTCACAAGAAGCACAACGACACTCATGATACTGGTTGAAACAATTAACGTCTTTTTATGGATACCATAACCAAATTGCATATTGCATGTGGACAAAAATCCGGGAATAACAGCCCATACAAAGGCATGAAAATAGGAATGCACAATACTCGCAATCTCTTTTGATTGGCCGAAAAATAACAAAACAGTATCAATATTCCAAAAGAGCAACATCACAGGAAGACTGATTAACAGAGCGAGGGTCCATCCTTGCTGAACATAATTTCCAATAGTGAGATAATCTTTCGCGCCATAAGCATGACCTGTCAGCACACTGATAGAAAATAAAACAGACATGCCACTGACCATAATCGATAATTGGGTCGAAAAAATCAGCGCACTGGCCGCAAGCACATCATGGCCTAAAGCAGCCAGCATGGCCATGCACAGGAATCCGCTGGTGACATTGATAATTTGACTGCCAGTCATGGGTAATGCCAGTGCAACTATTTTTTTTATAGCTTCAAAAAAATCGATGTTTTTATTCATTTTTTCCACTTTTGCCTCGCTCAAAAAACAGAGGATATTGTACATGCAAAACCTGAAATGTGCTTGACACATTTTAAATCATCTGTATAATACCTCTAAAAGATATAAACTAAAAGAGGTTTTATGACAACAGAAAGCCGCACACGCTATACCGTATTGGGAATGCTCACGATCGAAAACCTCTCAGGCTATGAAATGATTAAAATAATCAAATCCAGTACTAATCATTTCTGGTCAGAAAGCGAAGGCCAGATTTACCCCACTCTTGCAAAATGTGTCAAAGATGGGCTGGCTACCTGCAAAGAATATTCGGCAGAAAAATCTGGCAGACCAAAGAAAATCTATTCAATTACAGAAAAAGGTAAAAAAGAATTAACTGCATGGCTAAAAAAAGAAGTTAATCCCTGCCTGATTCGAAATGAACTTTTATTAAAACTTTTTTTTGGGAAAAATATCCCAATGAATGACAATATCCATCATATCGTACACCACAAAAAACAAATCGAATCAGAATTAATTTTTTATAAAAAAATTCGCACAGAAATCGCAATTGAACATGAAAAATCACCGCATCTTAAATATTGGCTAATGACCATTGATTATGGGATCGAAATCTCGAAAGCTGAATTAGCATGGTGCAAAAAAACGCTTAAAACGTTGAGGTAGTGTATGTTAAAAGAAATGTTGAAAAATTTTATGCCATGGATATTGTTTTTTATTTTAATGGGCTCCTCAAAGCAACAATTGGAAACAGCCATTATTGTAGCAATAATTGCAGCTTTTTTATTTGATTTCAAAAGACTCAAAAATGGATTTGTTCTGAACTGGGGAACCATTTTGTTTTTTGGATTTATTTTTGTTGCTGTTATTATTTTCAAAAATAAATGGATAGCGACTTATTCCGGATTGCTCTCAAATGGCGCATTGGCTATGATTGCATGGGTTTCCATTCTAATTCGAAAACCCTTTACCATTCAATATGCAAAAGAAACGGTTCCCTCTGACCAATGGAAACATCCCTTATTTATTAAAATAAACTACTTATTGACAGCTGTCTGGGCTATTCTTTTTTCAATTGGCACTGCATTACCGTTAATTTTACTTTATCAGCCGTCATTCAGTTCATCCATTTTCCAAATCATCTCATGGTTACCTCCCGTTTTGGGTATCTGGTTTACGACGTGGTTTCCGGAATGGTATAAGGCAAATTATTTCAAAAAGAAAAGGCAGCCTGACACAGCGTCTAACCCATACCTTCAGGGAAATTTTGCGCCTGTCTCTGATGAACTTTCCATCCATGATTTAAAAGTCATTGGCGAAATTCCGAATGATCTGACAGGCATTTATATGCGAAATGGCCCCAATCCGGCATTTCCGCCCGTTTCATACACCTATCCATTCGATGGCGACGGAATGATACATGCTGTTTATATTAAAGATGGCAAGGCGTCTTATTCAAACAAATTTGTTGAAACAAGCGGACTTATCAGAGAAAGAAAAGCTGGAAAGGCTTTATATGGTGGTTTATCCAATTTAATGCCGATGGATCCCGAATGGGCTGAAGAAGGCGACGGCCCTGTCGCCGTCAAAAATGGTGCCTTCATTCATGTTATTCGTTTTGCAAATCAATATCTGGCAATGAGTGAAACAGCGCCTGCCTATCAGATCACGGCCGAATTAAAAACACTGGGTGAATGGAATCCGTTACATACTGAATCACCTCTCGAGGTGGGGCCGCATACGCGTTATGATCCGTTAACAGGTGATTTATGGTTTATTAACTATGCACTCACACCGCCTTTTTTAACCATCTATCAATTTAATAGTGAAGCCTCACTCGTGAAAAAATGGGATATCACCAAACCTTATCCAACCATGATTCATGATTTCGTGCTGACTGAAAATTATGTGGTTATTTTTGATTGCCCGACGCTATTTGATCTGGATGAAATCATGCGCGGTGGATCACTTTTAAAGTGGAGACCTGATCTCGGCACACGTATCGGCATCATGCACAAAAAAACTGGCGAATTAAAATGGTTCGAAACAGAAGCATTTTTTGTATTTCATTATGCAAATGCTTTTGAAAATAAATCAGAAATAACAGTTGATTTTGTTCGCCACGAAGAAGTATTTATGTCGCGTGATGAAAAAATGGAAGAAAATAAATCGTCACCCTGTTTATATCGATCCATCATTGATTTGAAATCAGGAAAGATAAAACATATCGCTCTGGATGATCGAATGATTGAATTTCCGCGAATTCGGGAAGATAAAAATTCGCTACCTTATCAGTATATTTATGCACCCTCACGTACACCTGATATTACAAATAAACGTGCTTTTAACAGTTTGATCAAATACGATGTAAAAAATCAACAGAATGATGTGTACTCGTTTGGTATCCATGCTGAAATTGGCGAGGCGGTTTTTGTTCCGTCAGCTTTCAGCAAACAGGAAGATGATGGATATCTCATGTTATTTGCTTTTGACAATACGACGAATCAATCTGAGTTTGTGATTCTGGATGCAACGCACATGGGTGATACACCATTGGCCCGAATTGTGATGCCAGGACGTGTTCCAGCCGGGTTGCATGGTTCGTGGATGCCGGGGGAATGGTAAATGACATCTTACAATAAATAAATTATAATTCAGCCTCAATATTTCGCACACAAACAGGAACCCGCAATGAACCTTGATTATGAACTTGTTTTCTTCTATGCCATTGTTTTTTTCGGAATCATCGCATTGGGTGACGTGCTTTTCTTCGCCTCAAAACGCAAGAAAGCTGAGAAAAAACAGCCTGTTGTCGTGGAATATGCGCGTTCTTTTCTCCCCGTTCTACTGCTGGTTTTTTCAGTACGATCCTTTGGCTATGAACCATTCCGTATCCCGTCCGGTTCACTTAAACCCACCTTGCTGGTAGGCGATTTCATCCTGGTCAACAAGTTCTCATACGGGTTTCGTTTACCTGTTGTGCATACCAAAATACTCGCTGTGAATGAACCGCAACGAGGCGATATTGTTGTGTTTCGCGAACCGCCTAAAAAATCACGCGACCTGATCAAACGCGTTATTGGATTACCAGGCGATCACATTACCTACAAAAACAAATTGCTTTATATTAATGGGCAGGCAATACCACAACAATTTGAAAAATACGACATTGATCAGGAAGATGACTTCAATCCATGGGAAGTGGAACAAAAACAGGAAAATTTATTCGGTGTCACACATCATATCTACCAAATTCCTGCAAGAGAAAATGATGATTTTGATGTTACCGTGCCTGCAGGGCATTATTTTATGATGGGCGATAATCGGGATGACAGTGCTGACAGTCGTTCATGGGGATTTTTACCTGAAAAAAATATTATAGGGAAAGCAACGCGCGTGTTAGTTAGCTTTGACACGCTCACTCACCCTATTCGATGGGAAAGAACGGGTGAAAAAATCATTTAGTGTTGGTTATATCACAAAATTTTTACAACAGCCTGTTCCCAATTCTGATTAAAGGCAATATACTCTGCCTTCTTCCCACTTTGATGCAAAAATTCCTGAAAAGCTCTAAACTCATCATTCTCATGGCCTTCATAATTGTAAAATTCATCAAACACAATAATTGTTCCAGAAACAATATTGCCTTCAAGAAAATCAAAAACATCTTTTGCAGATTCATAAAGATCACAATCTACATGAATAAATGAAATTGGCTTTTCTTTTAAAGTTATGTTTTTAAAAATAGGCAGAGTATCGCGAAATAATCCTTTCATGAGTCTTACATTATTGACAATCGGCGGATATTCCAGATCCTTGTTAAGCTTAAAAGACCCCTTTGGAATATGAAAATCCTTTCGAGTATTCCAGTCATCAGGAAGCCCTTCAAATGAGTCAAAACCATAAATTTCTTTTCGTGGATTCAAGTTTGCAATGAAATTGATAGACTTTCCACTTCCAACGCCCATTTCAATATAAACTCCATCATTCAAATTGATTTGATTTGCAGTGTCTGATGCGAATCGCAGGACTTCAGAATCAATATTCAACGGCTTTGCATTACCAAAATATGTTTCAACAAATTTTACGGAGGATGGGTTATTTTTGTAGCATTTATCCATTGGAATAAAATTTAGAACCTGATTCCCCTGCCAGCATTCTTTCGGCGCCGGAAACCCTTCAACAACCTGACCCCATGCCTGACCCGCGCGTTTATTTGATATGTATGGATCAGATTCTTCCCTGTCTTCATATATAAATTCGTTCATTTTGATCTCCATGGATATTTTTAAATTTTCATCAGGTAAATTTCATGGTAAAAAATCACTATCTTTCATCATAAATAAATCATCTTTATAGAAAAAAGGGAAATTGTCAGGCAGCATCGATTTTTGTATGACACGAAATCCATTTTTTATATAGAATTTTTTTGCTGAAATGGCATCGATTTCTTTCGTACTTAAATAAAATGACACTTTGTCAAATTCAATTGAACCAATCATGAGAGAAAATAAATTGTTTAATAACATCTGGGCTATTCCAAGCCTTCGATAATTTTTATCAACAAACATTCTCTTCAAAACAAAACTGTGATGTGTCAATCTATTACAGGCAATAGTACCAACAATTTGATTACCAATTATTGAAACCAGAAATATACCATCTTCTTTGGAATAATATTTTTCAATTTCGTGAAGATCGGGGAAATGTTCTTTTTTAACATCAAAATGATACTCGTCAACCCATATTTTAAAAATCAAATCCAGTATATGTGTCGAATCACTATTATTTGCCTCTCTGATAGTGATATCTTTACAAGTTCGATCTTTCATTTCATGCCTTTAAATTTCGAATAATTGCGCTTGATAACTCAGGGAAATCAGCTTTGTAATAATCTCCACCAAAATGCCCTTCATTCTTATATTCGTGGTATTCACAGTCAAGTTTTAAATGAATATAGCGAGGCTGCTCTATTGGAATCCACGGATCATCTTGTGAAGCAAATAATACTATCCATTGCTGATTTTTTTTAATGTTTTTCCAATCCCATTCTTTATCAAAATAACCTGACAATATCTCTTTTTCCATGCCAAGATCAGTATAATAGGCTCCTACTAATATGGAGCCAAAAACAGGACGCGTTTCAGCTAACCGCATAGCTGCAATTGCACCTGATGAATGCCCTACCAATATAGTATTTTCATCTACCTTCAAATCGTTGATCAAAAAAGGTAGCCAAAATGATGATCTTGCCAGATCATTATCAGGAAATTCTTCTGCAATCACCTCTAAACCTTGATCTTCCAGTTCTTTTTTAACACTTGGGAACCAATTATCATGAGGAGAGCCGCCGCCATTACCTGGAATAAAAACTATTTTTTTGTTCATGTGTTGATTTCATCCCTTTCGCAGTATCTTTGAAAAAAATTACTCACGAAGCTTCACTCCCTGATTTTGCCAATTTCTTTTTATTCAGTGGCTGTGGTATCGGTTTGTCATAATCCCGATAAATATTCCATTTTTTCATAGAAAATTCTTTATAAGTTGTATTGAGCAATATATTTGCCAAAAATTCAGCACAAATTGATGCCGGAATTAAGGTTTTTTGTTTTTTCGCTTCCTCAAATTCAATGGCTAATGGAAATTCTTCTTTGGAGGCATTTCTCAAATTGCCTTGCATATCCGTGTCAACCTCTCCGGGTATCACATCGGCTGCGGCAATATAGGAAGG
Organism: Gammaproteobacteria bacterium; assembly: GCA_035478795.1. Taxonomy (GTDB): domain Bacteria; phylum Pseudomonadota; class Gammaproteobacteria; order DSM-16500; family DSM-16500; genus DATIJJ01. The sequence continues at coordinate 36,102 of DATIJJ010000014.1, forward strand.
AAGTTCTTTTTTCAATGTCGCTGTCCATATATTAAGAGCTGCCTTGGCAGCACAATAAGCGCCAATGCCCGCCACAGCTTCATCACCTGCGACAGAGGTAATATTTAGAATTCGCGCTCCTTCGGTATTAAATTGAGATATAAGCGAATTTGTCAAAAATATTGGTGCAAGCAGATCTGTTTCAAATAATTTTCTGATTTCATGTTGAGACGCATGATGGAGCAATCCTATTGGATGAATAATACCAGCATTATTAATTAAATAATCAATTTTCATATGATGAAGTGCCGTTTGAATTTTTTCTTGTCCATCCTGTGTCGTGATATCAGCAGAAATAATTTTAATTGCATCCGGATTGAATTTTTGTAAATCCTTCAGTGCATTTTCATTTTGAGATATGGCAAATACAGTCAGGCCACGATTGACTAATTCGAGTGTCAAAGCATGACCAATGCCTCGACTTGTTCCTGTAATCACTGCAATTTTATCCATGCCAAATTCACTTTCTTATTGTGCGAGTTAAAAATTTACTATTAAAAATGCTGGAGAATCAAGTGATTTTAATAGAGAATAACCCCAATTTGGAATAATGTATATGTCAGAAATATTACTTGCAGACCATTGTATTATTGATTGCCTGAAAATAAACTATGGTATTCCGGTTGCCAAACTCATCCTTCTTCCGCTTGGTGCAGATTTGAATGCATCCGTCTATAAAGCTGTGGCGCACGACCAGTCTTCTTATTTCGTAAAATTAAGACGTGGGCACCATACTGATCTCAGCGCTGCCATCATTACATTACTCCGGAATGCCGGCATCCAACACGTGATTCCTCCCATCAAAAACGGTCGTGGACACCCTCTTCAACATATTGATGACTGTACTCTTATTGTGTATCCCTTTGTTGAAGGACAAGATGGATTCAGCCGTCATTTGACAAATAATCAATGGACCCTGCTTGGCAAGGTAATGAGACAGATTCACGAAATTAATGTACCGTCATCAGTTCAACAAACGATCAGACGTGAAAGTTATTCATCAAAATGGCGAGAAGCCATACGATCACTCTATGCCCATATGGAATTTGAGCCAGTTATTGATGAAATTGCAGAGAAATTAACATTGTTTATGAAAAATCATGCAACAATGATTTATCGCCTGGTGGATAGAGCAGAACAGCTGGGCTGCGAAATTCAAAATCAATCACCAAAATTTGTTTTGTGCCATTCTGATATTCACGCCGGAAATGTGCTAATGGATAAAAATGATGTTATTTATATGGTGGACTGGGATGATCCTGTGATGGCACCTAAAGAACGTGATCTGATGTTTATTGGTGGAGGAATTGCCAATACATGGAATAAGCCCCTTGAAGAAGAATTTTTCTATCAAGGCTACGGCCATACTGAAATAAACAGGACAATACTCGCATATTACCGACACGAGCGCATTGTCGAAGATATAGCTGTCCTTGGCCAGCAACTTCTTCAAACGTCAGGAAGTATTCAGAGTCGGACTGAGTCATATAACCATTTTCTTGCCCAGTTTGATCTTCATGGGGTTATAGAGATTGCATTTAAAACAGATGAACTCTTTTAACATTTTATTTCATAGGCTGATCTTTCGGATCTGCTTTTAATGTCATACCTTCCAAGGCAGATTTCAATAAAGATTGATCATTTTCAGCAGCTACGTCATCACCTATATTCCATGTCATCATGCCAGCAAGATGATTTTTTATAACATATGCCGCTTTTTCTTTAATAAGAGATGAATTGTCATATGTTAACAACTGTTTTGTCTCTGAATTATATGCCCACACACCGTTCATGTGATTCTTTATAAAAGAAGCATGCTCTATAAATCCTGATTTTAATAGCCGTAAGACAGTGCGATATTGAACTCTCCCTTGTGATTTAATGCCAAAATCAAACACCGGCGTTTCATTCTGATTAAATGGCTGAAACAATCCATAATTCACATTTTTAACACCACCATAAGCTAGCGCATAGGATGGATAGCCTAAAACAATTTTATCAGGCGGAACACCTGAAAATGTTAATGATTTAATCGACTGATCACAGCTAATATGATAATAACGACTGATTAATGGTTCATGAAAATCAGCGTACAAATTACTGTTATAACCTGTAATAGCTGGCTGATTAAACGGAGAATGAAACTCATAACACATGTCTGACACATAATTTACTTGCTCTGAAATTTTTTTCCAGCTTTTAGCATTGATGTTTTGATCAGCCGAAACAGTTACAATAATAATTTTATCAGAACCTAATTTTTTTCTTAATGCAAAAAGAAGATTAGCGTATCCATTCATTCTTTCCAGAGTGAAATTATCCGGTTCGAAATCCAGATCTACACCGTTCAAATGATAATGGGCTACTATTTTTTCAATAGAATTGACAAAATTATCTACGTTTAATATTGCATGATCAAATGATTGGGCACTGTTAGCACCACCAACAGAAATAATTTTTTTCAAAGAATGCGTATTGTTTTGTAATAATGAAAATGCTGAAAAATTGCCAGCGCCTGGAGAATACAGATTATGCCGATCAAGACATATGTTTTTATTCAAAACACAAAAAGCATTGTCTAAATAGGATAAATCGACCTTGCTATCAGTGAAACGGGCGAAACCCGATGGGTCTACCCATAAAAATGCGTAGGCAATCATGTTCAGGTAATTTAATTTATCCAGCATATCTTTATTAGTTATCCGGAAACCCATAGTATTAAAACTGCCAGCGACAGGATAAAGCGAATAGCTTTTATCATGATAAGACCAATAACTCATAAGAAGTTTTGGTTCATTTGCAAATGCTGCACAGGAAAATAACCAGCAAATGAATTGGACAATGTATTTTAGATAATGTTGTTTATTTCTCATATACCCAGATTTCTTAAAATATCATCCATGTGATTTTTTAAAATCGAAATATGCCCCTCATTATCCAATACATTTAATTGCGCATTCGGAATTAATTTCGCATACAATTCCGCACATGATTTGGGAGCCTGTTTATCCAACGCACCATACCAGATAAAAAAAGGAACCCTGATATCTTCCGGACGAAATCCCCATGGCCTTAATAACAACTTCATTTCATAGGCAGGACCTTTGGATCCATTTTTAAATGCTTCTCGCGCGCCCGAGATAAGTGCTGCTTTTTCAGACGGATCACTAAAAATAATCTGATCCGGTTTCGGTAGCTGCTTCACCATGTGCTGAAACAATTTGTCCGGATTTTCCAGCATTTTATTTGTTAACCACATCATCAGATCAGCAGATGGAGGAATAAAGCGAATCAATTGATTAACAATTTTTTGACTCCTGGCCAATCCAATCTGTGCTTCTGGCCTCTCAAATGGGCCCATACCAGAAACGATGGCCACAGAATTTAATCGTTCAGGTATGGCATAAGCACAAGCTGCCACATAAGGTGCGCCACCAGAATGCCCAATTAAGGAAAATTTTTTAATCGATAAATAATCAGCGACATGGCTTACATCTTTTGGCCATGAGAGAAGCGTTCTTTCAGGATCAAACGTTGAATTTCCCATGCCCGGACGATCAATCCCAATCAAGCGACAATGCTGTGCGGTTGCTATTTCATGAAATCGCCCTGCTTCCAGTCTGCTGCCGGGTGTCCCATGAAAATAAAAAACCGGTGTTCCTTGCGGATCACCATATTCGGTAAACCCCATTTTTCTTCCGTCAGGTAAATCAATTGAATACTCTGTCATAGAGGTATGCGCTCCTGCTTTTTTTCGAAAAATAAAATGCAGTGTAGCCATAACCTGTTGAATGTCAATTTATGATAATAAAAATGCACTCATGGACTCATCAATACCCTCAAAATCGCACGGATACAAAAAATAAAAATGTTATATTAATCAACAAGTTATAAAAATAAAATGCCGACTGAGAAGTTGAAGAATTTTCCTTATTAATCAAGATGTTATAACTTTTGCCAAGCATTGTATAGCTGTTCAGGGTCATTAATTAATTAAAAAGTATCATTCGTTAGAAGCGTCATCAACCATGTTGATTTTGGTTATTTCAGGCCTCTATCCGCGGGTCATCCTGAGCGCGTTTTTTAGCGAAGGATCATCTGCTATTTTAAAGACTTTTTTGCGTGAGTTTTGTGAATAGCAGTGGATCCTTCGGCGAGAAGATGCCTCAGGATGACCCGCGGATAGAGGCCTGAAATAACCAAAATCAACATGGTTGATGACGCTTCTAACGAATGATACGTTTCAAAAATACTGAATAGTTACAGCATTTTTGCATAAATCAGATCGTTATCCGCCCTTTTGCCATAAATCATTACATCTTGATAAACTTTATAACCTTATCGACATCCTGCTCAACCGTTTTACTGATTTCTGAAAGTTCATCTGAACAATCAACCGATTCAACAATCAACGTAGAAACTTCTTCATAAAATGCATCGCGTTCCTGATGTTGCTTTTCAAGAAACGCTTTCATATCATCCACGGGAAGCGCTGGAACTCGCCCATTTTTCATGCGAGCCAGTTGAGTTGGAATAGATACTTTCAGATAGACAACAAATTCGGAAGATAACAATTTTCGGCATTGTTCACTTGATACAACACATTCTTCCAATAAAACAACAATATTTTCTTTTCCGAGGCAATGCGTCATGATATCAAGCTGACATTGATTAAATGCTGCTTCACCTTGTTCGCCAAGAATATCCCGTGTTTGTCTGCCAATGTAACGTTCAATACTCGGGTTTGCATCAACGATTTGCCATCCCAGTCTTTTTGCCAATGCTTCAGTAAATATAAATTTGCCTGCGCCCATATGGCCGACGATAAAGATTCGTTTTGTCATTTTTAATATCCTCTATCCAGTTGTTGCCTGTTCCCGGGTAATTTATACTTTTTAAATTTTATCGGCAATAATCAACATTCCAATCATTCATTTTTGGCTCCAAAAAAATAAAAAAGCCCCCTGCCAAACGACAGGAGGCATAACCATCATGGTCTACGCAATGTTTGAGAAGGTTCTTTTTGCCCTGCTGCCTGTTTTGGTTTCAACGACAGATGATCATAGCCGCTAGTCAGCCCGAAAGGCCTCCACTCACTCACAACATCACAATCAGGATTAGCATCTTGCAATGCTTTCCGTCTCCTTGCTTCGAGTAAAACATCGACATATACGAGCGCAGAGAGCCCTGCGAAATAACCGGCACCAGAAAGCACTCTTTTTGCATTTTGCTCAAAAAATTTAAACATAAAATGATCCTCTCAAAAGATTAATAATGATAAGTTGCTATCTGCCGGATGTATCGCCCTGAGACGGGCAGATAACGATTACCGGCTCAGAGCTTGAGAGAGGGTGATAATGAGCACCACAATTGAAGAGGTCAAAAGGATAAGAACGAGAGAAAACCCAACGGACGATTCGCTGTATGTTTCAAAATAGCTATTGTGAGGTATACTTCGTCTCGGGTTCATTTTTTTAAAATCATCATTAAATTGATATATAACGATAGACCATAGCCATTCAATAAAGAAAAGTCAACAATCATTTATCAACCGAATTTCAATTCTTTCCTTTCCTCTGCCAACATTAACTCTTTTCAAATTAATCGCCCCAACTTCACCGGTAGATTTTACGTGCGTCCCGCCGCATGGCACTTGTGAAAATCCATCAATTTCCCAATAGCGTCTTTGATTTTCAATATCAGAAAATCCTGTTTTAATTGGCATATTCTGAGCGATAATTTTATCATACTCACTATCACTTTCCTGACCGACAAAAAAAGAAAAAGCAATCGTTTCATCAAATAAAATACAATTTCCATTGACCGACGATACATGAGTGATTAAATGAGTTTGATATGGGTTATCCCAAAACACTTTTTGCATATTATCGCCACAAAGAGAATTTTTTCGTTAATTCTGTTACCTTATCCCATTCACCAAATAGTACAATACCGTAATAAATCAAATTTTCATCTTTAACATTCGCTGTTCGTTCAATCTGCTCTTTATATGTTCCGACTGTCATAGTATCAGCGAAATCATTAAAAATAATGTTATTTGCAATCGCTTCATTACGTAGTTTTCGTATTTTGTTTGAATTTTCTGACAGGATGATGAAAGGGATTTCCGAAATAAAAGGATGGGAACCGCCATCCGCGTCACGATAATCCGTTAAACGTAATTCCTCCTTGCCAATAGCCGACCCCAACCCGATGCACATGTGCGCGAGTGCATTCATTATTTTTCCTGTTTCTATACTTTTATTTAATACAGCAACCAGCTTGTTTTTAAACTTCTCATCTGTCATAGGGCACCTGATTTAAGTAAATAAAGATCGTGCGTTATAACGCATATTGAGATATAATAGCATTGTGCGTTATGGCGCACAACATTTTTCTACACAGGATAGCGCATGAAAAATATTAATAAACGCATCTCTTTGATTTTAAAAAAATTACGCCATGACAAAGGATGGAGTCTCGATAAAGCAGCTGAAAAAACGGGCGTAAGCAAGGCGATGTTAGGTCAAATTGAACGGGAAGAATCAAGCCCGACGATTGCCACTTTATGGAAAATCGCCAGCGGGTTTGACACCTCATTTTCTTCTTTCATTGAAGATACGCATTCCAGATCAGATCATTCTGTTCATAGAGTCGGTAAAACCCGGCAACTGCACCCATCCGATAAAAAAATTCGCGTTATGCCGTTATTTCCTTATGATGATGAATTAAAGTGTGAAATATTTGTCATTGAATTATTGCCAACATGTGAACATTTATCTCCACCTCACCAGGCAGGCGTCATAGAACATGTCATTGTAGCGTCAGGAACAATAGAAGTTTTAGTCAATAAAAAATGGAAGTTACTTAAAAAGGGCGACGGGCTTCGTTTCAATGCAAGTCAACCACATGGTTATAGAAATCTTTCGAAAAAGACTGCTCTATTTCATGATATTATCCACTATCCTGTTGGCTCATGATCTCATTCATGTCAAGCTTCATAATATGATGCGGAACAGGATGCCATGATGCAATAAATTCCCCTACAATACGAAATCCTGCCTTTTGATAGACATGAGTCGCCCTGACATTTGATTTTTCCGGATCTATAAAAACTTCCGAGATATCTGAAAAATGACTTGTCAGAAATTCTTTAATAACCCTGCTTGCAAGTCCTTTTCCAAGATAATTTTTATCGCAAATAAAAATATCCAGTGTGATGGCCAATCCATCTGATTCACTGTATTTCGCATATACGTTGGATGAATTTTTAAAAATATTTGATGTTAATAAATAAACAAAAGGTGTTTCATTATCATAACCGATCCAATGTTGTGTCATTTCTGATTGTCGATCTATTTTTTTATTTTTTGTATAAAATTGGAAAAATTTTTCAAGTCCTGACAATGTATTTTGTAATCCCTGCCCATGAATCCATTCTCGAATATAGTCTTGCTGAAGCCACCGATGAATGAGCTCCCGCTGTGGCTCCATTGCGGGTTTAAAATTAAAACGGTGTGATATTTCACGCATACGAACCCTGTCATTCTGATTTTTGTCTATCAGGGGTATTTAACCACGGGTATAAAACAAGCTTGACCTATAGCTTAATAATGGCCCGAGCAGCATCCATTATTACACCCGGAATAGCCGGTATATTGGGTACAGCTACAATAAGTTGTTCTTTGGCAGCAACCGCCACAACTCATTTTTTCAACACAAGCTGTTAATCCTAAACATCCTATTGCTATCAATGTACTTACCCATATTTTCACTTTCATTTTCAGACCCTCCTCATTAACCAGGTCGTGTCCTCACACACTGTAACTTATTGTTTTTACAATGACTTCTCAGGCGCCGGGTTCCCTTGATCTACTTTAAAAACAATAAGTTACAGTGTGTGAGGACACGACCTGACTTGTCTCGTTTATATTATTTTAACATAACCAAACAGGAGTGATTTTATCGACCTGGTCCGACAAAGCAGCTGTGCGATATATCGCACAACTGCTTTTTGGACTTTCAACAGATTAAAAGTGGTAGCTCAAACCAAGCGAGCCGCGGTTATCAGCGGGTGAATTTTTAGAACCGGTGGGTCCATTATTATTAAAAGAATTATAGTTAATGTAATCGTATTCCAGTCTTCCCGTCACTTTTCCAAAAAGAGGAACTTCAACACCCAACCCCAGATTGTACCCGCCTGACCAATGCGTAAAATTGGAACCCGAACTGCCTGACCAGTCCTGTACCTTAAATTGCGTATCAACATATCCAAGGCGTCCATAGACTAAAGGTCCCGCGCCATTCGCGAGTTTAATACCGGGTAAAATCGAGGCACCGATACTGGTTCCGGCAGAGAATTTGCCATCATACATAAAACCGGACGTCTGCAGCGAATCCTTGCCACTGGCGCCACTTGTTCCTAAAAAGAGTTCGCCGCCCAGATAAAAATTGTTTCTGAAGGATTGACCATACCCGCCAAACAACCTGCCGTTCCAGCCATTGGCATGGGTATTTAAGGAACCAATGGGATCATCCAGCACCCACGGATTACGTTTTATCTGAAACCCTTCATAACCGAGACTCACCCCGGTATAAAAACCGCCGAACAAGGAATGAAATGGCGGGCAGGGGCAATCATCCATGGCATCATCATAACCATCGTCATAGCCATCATCATAGCCTCTGTTATAGGTATGATGCGCTGATTGCGCAAACGAAGCGGTTCCGCATGTCAAAAGCGGAATGGTCATTAACAAACAAAGTGTTGAGAGACGAAACATCCTTTTCATATCAAAATCCTTTTAAGTGAGGTCGACACCATACTAGATAATTTTCTTTTGAAAAACAATTGAGAACTTCCTTAAAGCACACAAATCCATGGCAGATTATTGGCGAATGTACGATAATACAGTCCTTGAAAACTTCATTTCTGTTGCATCAAACCCGTTTTCTCAGGAAATTTATGATGGATAGCCTGCATACAACACTGCTTCTTATAAGCCACCTTTTAATTGGATTTTATTTCACTTTTTTTGGACTGTGGAATATCTATCACTGGAAGCCCATGATAGAGGTCATGTTACAAAAAAAGATACCGTCCCCCTTGTTTCTTTTATCAATTGCCATAGGCTGGCAAATGATATGCGGGATCATGATTATGTTCGGGATTCTGACCAAACTTGCCGCACTTCTACTTATTCCATTCACTGTGCTGATCGTATTGATGTTACATTCCTACTGGGATTTTAAAGGTGAGTTACGCAAACAACATATGGCGTTATTTATTACAAATTTCACCATTTCCCTGGGAGCATTGATTTTATTATTGTCAAATTAACCGATTGTTATATTCATTATAAGGCTATTTGCTATACCATAAGCGGTTTTAATCGCCATAAAGAATGTTATGTTGAATACTAATCCGAATACGCCGTATGCAAACCTGAAGCCTGATAGCATTCTTGATGCCGTAGAAAGTGTTGGTTTTCGTTGTAACGGCAGCCTGTTTCCCCTGAATAGTTATGAAAATCGTGTTTATCAGATTGGAATAGAGGAAGCCGATCCTGTTATCGCGAAATTTTACCGCCCCCTGCGCTGGAGTAATGAGGCGATTCTGGAAGAACATCAATTTGCGGCGGAATTATCCGCGCACGAAATTCCTGTGGTTGCTCCACTGGTGATGAAAAATAAAACGCTACACGATTACAAGGGTTTTCGTTTTGCCCTGTTCGTGCGCCGGGGTGGACGAGCGCTTGAGCTGGATAGCCTGGAGCAACTGGAGTGGATGGGTCGATTTATTGGTCGTCTTCATGCAACAGGCGCCTGTCGATCCTTTCATCACCGACACACACTCACTGTGGATTACTTTGGATTCGCTCCCTGTCATTTTTTGCTTGAAAACAATTTTATTCCTGACTATTTGAAACAGCCATTTGGCGAAGCCATTGAGACCGCTTTAAACCGGATTAAAATTATTTTTCAACAAACCGGTGAAATAAAGCAAATCCGCCTGCATGGTGACTGTCATGCAGGTAATGTTTTATGGCGCGACAGCGGCCCACACATTGTAGATCTCGATGATTGCATGATGGGTCCGGCTATTCAGGATCTCTGGATGTTGCTGTCAGGAAATGAAATGCAAATGCAAGCGCAACTGGAACGGATCTTGTGGGGTTATTGTGAATTTCATGATTTTAATTATCGTGAGCTTCACCTGATTGAAGCCTTGCGTACCTTGCGCATGTTGCATTATTCAGCCTGGCTTGCCAAACGCTGGGAAGATCCCGCATTTCCCTTAAATTTTCCCTGGTTTAATACAGCGCATTACTGGCAAGAACAACTGAACAATTTAAATGAACAAATTCAAAAGCTGCCATTAGCTCTCAGCTAATAATGAAAGCCGCTGGTAATGTTCCAGTGCCTGCTCGAGTGCCCGTTTGTCATGGGTCAGAGCCATTTTTTCCTGCTGCCATTGATTAAACAGCTGTTGCCAACGCCGGTTATTTTGACGGTATTTTTCCAACTCTGTTTTTAATTCGGCTATTTCCTGCTGATAGTTCAATTCAATTGGTACAAACTGTTCTGTTGATTGACTCAGTACGTTTTCCCAGAGTCCTTTAATCATTTCAATCAAAAATTCCGGCATCGGCCCCCTCAAAACGATTTTGGAAGTTTTGTTTTGTGCCTGTCTAAAACGACGCAAGTGCTGATTGATGGTGCCGGCGCTTCCTGTGCCGAGAAAATGGCGCACATTCTCAATAGTAATATTTTTATCCTGGCCTTTTAATGCGCTGATTGCCGAGATAACATCTTCGTACGTAATTCCATGACGAGCCATCATTCATTCCTTTTTTGTATTACGTTTTATGAATTATACCGGTTTTCGCAATAAAATAAACGACGTTAACTGTGTATATATTTATCAATTATATCGGGCAATGTTTTTATATCGACAGGCTTGGCAATGTAACCATTACATCCTGCCGCCAATGCCTTTTCTTTATCTGTTTTCATGGCATAAGCGGTTATTGCAATAACAGGAATGTGTTTATACCGGGGATCAGCTTTTAGTTTGCGCGTCAATTCAAGACCATCCATTCCGGGTAATTGTATATCAACCAGAATAAGCGCCGGTTTAACTGTTTCCAGCAGAGATAACGCTTCTCTCGCATCCATTGCCCGATAAACGTCATACTTTTTCGCAGTCAATAAATAATCCATCATTTTCAGATTAAGCAGATTATCTTCTATGATCAAGATGGCTTCGCCTGACATGTAAAAAATTTACCTCATTCTCTCTTATAGCTCAGATTGTGGAAGATATTTTTCAACCCCAATAAATTTGCTTATGTTCAGGTCTTCGCCTTGTATCATCACTCGCTGGATTGAAGCATTAAAATGTAGCTGCTCTTCATCACTTAACTGTCTTGTCGACCAAATAATGACGGGCGTAAACAACCCTCTTTCAGTTTGCCGATAATAACGCAGAAATTCCGATCCATCCATTCCCGACGCGTAGGGATCCAATAAGACAACATCAGGACATTCCTGCTCCAATGCAAGCAATGCACCCACTTTATCTTTTCGAGAAATGACACGAAAACCAGCCTTGCTTAATACAGTATGAGCAAATAATAATGCTTCCTGATCGCTATCAATAATAAGAATCATTTTATTTTGACCGGCCAGTATTTCAATCCGCGAAAGAGCAGAAAGCAATTCTTTTTGCGTGGATGGCTTCACTAAAAAATCCCGAATTTTACAGCCTGTTTGTATCGGCGGCTCCAATATGGCTTTAATCACCGTCGGATAAATATCATGCGCAGCAATTTTGGAACGCAGCGTACGAATCAGTTCAAAGCTGCCAGAATCTGGTTGAAATAAATCAAGAATGATCGCATTAAATGGATGCTGCATATTTTTTTTAATTGCTTCTTCCGTACTATTTGAGATGACAACATGATAACCCGCTTGAATCAAAGCATTGACCATGAACTCTCTTGCTTGTGATGCTTGTTCAATAACAAGAATAGCAGGGACCTGTTCATTATTTTCGGGCGAACCTTTTCCTTTTGTTTTGTCATTTTCCCAGGTTTTATAGTAAGGAAAGCACGGCAACACAGCAAAAAAGGTGCTTCCTTTACCGATAAGACTCTCCACACCCACCTGCCCTCCCTGAGCTTCGACAATTTTTTTGGTAAGAGCAAGCCCAAGACCTGTGCCTTGATAGGATTTTTTTGAACCGATATCCAGTTGTTGAAATTTAACAAACAGTTTTTTTAAATCTTCCTCGCGAATACCAATACCGGAATCCTGCACTTCCAAACGAAAATTCTTTTTTCCGAACCGGGCAATATTGACAGTAACACGCCCATCAGGTGGAGTGAATTTAAGCGCATTGGATATATAATTATAAAATACCTGTTTAAGTTTTTTAGGATCAATGATGATCTCATTCAAAGCAGGGTCCATTTTAATTTCAAACTGAATATTTTTATCAGCGATAATTTTATAAAAAATTTTTCGAATGTTTTTGATTAATTTATACAAGTCTGTTTTTTCAGGATGAAATTCCATTTTATTCGATTCAATTTTTGCAAGATCAAGCACATCGTTTATAAACACCAGCAGATGATTTGCGCTATCAACAATGTCATTCAAAAATTCATGATACCTGGGTGACCTGGTATCTAACAGACCATCTTTTAATATTTCTGAAAACCCAATAATGGCATTTAATGGAGTGCGCATTTCATGTGATATATTGGCAATAAACTCGTTTTTTAATCGATCAGATTCTTTTGCTGAATAGATGATTTTTTCAAATGCCTGGTTTTTTGCCTGAAGATTTTTTACAGAAATTTCCAGTTGTTCTGCATAATGTAATGCCGCCTGCCATTCCTTGTAGTAATTGGTCGCATTACTTTTGTTGCTTCCCATAAACACATCCCTGTCAGCCATTCTTCTGATTATATTATCAAAAAAAAGACATCAATGATGTATTTTATTGATTAAATTAACAAAATATCTGGCACTTTTTCTCTATAAAACCCCATTTTTTTAAAATATGAACCATACTTAAAACGTAGACATGTGATTTATCAGGGGTTAATAACTCATGCAGAAGACCGGAAGGTTTCTTTTGGGTGTGCGTAGGAGCGTGACTCATTTCGCTCTGTCTTTTCTGTTGAGTTTGTTTTTATTTTTGGATGCCGCAGCCAATCCGGCAGGCGGTGTGGTCGCAGCCGGTGATGCGACGATTTACCATGGGCTTACTACGACCGTCATTCATCAAACTACAAACAAGGCGATTATCAATTGGCAAAGTTTTAATATTGCCGCTCACGAAACAACGAATTTCAGACAGCCCTCATCCAGCGCTGTGATGTTAAATCGCATTAATCCGGCGCAAGGCGTTTCGCAAATTTATGGGCATCTGAATGCAAATGGGAGAATCATCCTGGTCAATCAGGCTGGAATCTATTTTGGCCCGGGGTCCTTTGTGAATGTCGGTGGAATTATTGCATCGACTTCCAATATTTCAAATGAAAATTTTCTTGCCGGAAAATATATTTTTGATGAAGCCTCGCCTTATGCCGGCTCAATCATTAATGAAGGATCCATTATTGCAAAAGATAATGGTCTTGTTGCATTAATTGGAACGGGCGTCAGTAATAGTGGCTTGATTCAGGCAAAACTGGGAAATGTTGTGCTTGCATCAGGAAATAAATTTACGATGGATTTTAATGGCGATCAACTGATTAATTTCACTGTTGATGAGGCGACAGGTGTTGCAGGTAAGGATAGAAATGGCAATCTTTTAAAAAATGGCATCAAAAATACAGGAAAAATTATTGCGAATGGCGGCACTATTCTTGTAACAGCACGCGTCGCAAAAAATGTATTGGATAATGTCATCAACATGAAAGGTATTGCCATGGCCCGCTCGGTTGGAAAACATAATGGCGTTATTATTTTATCGGCGGGTGATGGAACGCTGAAAGTGTCGGGTCGTTTAGACGTTTCTTCGCGTAAAGATCAGGGCGGCACGATTAAAGTGTTGGGCGATCGCGTTCAAATTGAATCACACGCCGTATTAAATGCCAGCGGTAAAACAGGTGGCGGTGAAATTTTAATCGGCGGTAATGCACACGGTGCAGGGCCAGAACAGAATGCGAGTTACACTTATATTGGTCCAAACGTTACTATTTTTGCCGATGCGCTTGATAAGGGGAATGGTGGGAAAGTCGTCGTCTGGTCTGATCAGGGAACCGGATTTTATGGAACTATTTTTGCTCGCGGCGGCGCTTCAGGCGGCAATGGCGGTTTTGTTGAAACGTCAGGCAAAGCGTATCTGGATGCCATGGGTATGGTTGACGCCAGTGCAAAGGCAGGGTTGCCCGGACAATGGCTGTTGGATCCGTTTAATGTCACCATCACAACGACCACAACAAATGGTGCATTTGACTCAGGTAATCCCAACACCTACACACCCACCGCGAATAATGGCACTGCAAACGCAGCGACAATTAATGCCTCATTAAACGGTGGAACCAGTGTCACCATTACAACAGGATCAACAGGTGCCCAGGCAGGCAATATCACAGTCAGTTCTGCCATTCTGAAAAATGCGGGCCTAACCACACCAACGCTGACATTAAATGCAGCAGGAACCATTACGATTAATAACACCCTTTCCGCAACCAGCGGCGGTCTCAATGTGACATTAACAGGCGATGCATTAACCCTGAACTCAGCCGTCACAACCAATGGCGGAAACTTTTTAAGTACCACACAAAATGCAACGACGCTCGCGAGTGCCATTTCGACGGGAGCCGGAACCGTTAGTATTAATGTCAATCAGGATGGTTTAGGCGCAAATGCATTTGCAATGAACGCAGGCAGTTCTATTACCACAACCAATGCAAGTGCCTCTGCTGTCTCAATTGCTGTGAATACAGCATCAGGCGGCACGGGCACGGCAGCTTTACGAAGCATTACAACAGGGAGTGGCGGGACAATTTCTGTTTCAACCAATTCAGCAAATGGTAATGACATTACAATGCCTGCAGGCCTGTTGGATGTCGGTACTGGAACTGTAACGCTATCTACATCACAACTGGCTGGACGAACAATTGGCACATCTGCTTTAAATATACAGATCAAAGCGGGAAATTTTAATGCCACAACAGGAAATAGCGGGATCTTCGTCACCAATACAGGAACAACAGGACTCAATCTGGGAACAGTCAATTCAACAGCCGGATTAACACTGACATCCACAGGAAGCACAGGTATTACGGATAGCGGAACGCTGACCCTGCCAGGAACACTCACCGTTGCTGCGGGCGCGACGCAAGATATCACTCTGAATTCCGCTACCAATAATTTTGGTACTGCTGCGATAACCAGTGGACGCAATGTCACGCTGGTTGATACAGATGGAATTATATTGGGCGCTTCAACTATTTCCGGCACATTGAATATTTCAGCAGGTGGCACGGTTTCACAAAGCGCTGCATTAACGGTTTCCGGAACACCGACTTTTACCGTCACAACACCCTTATCTGATATTTTATTATCTACCCAGGCAAATGCGTTCAGCACAACACCGGTCTTTACGAATAACGGAAATATACGTGATTTGGGCTTAAGAAACACACTGGCGAGCGCTGCTGTTCCTGTGATACCAACAGGCATGAGAAATTTAACGTTGACATTTGATAATGCAGGCATGACGCTGCCCGCCATGACGTTAACCGGTACATTAACGGCAACAGCAAATGGAGTTATCGCGCAGAGTGGTGCAGAAAACATTACAGGGGTTACGACACTTTCAGCAGGTAGTGGAAATGATATTACTTTAAATAATGCAGGCAACAACTTCAGTACAGCAACGATTACATCGGGTAATAATGTCTTGCTGCGTGATCTCAATGCATTGATATTAGGTGCATCAACGATCAGCGGTACATTAGGTGTCACGACTAATGGTGCCATTACACAAAGTGGTGCTGGCGGATTATCTGTAACAGGTGCAACTACCCTCGATGCCGGATCAGCAAATAACATCACACTGAATACAGCAACCAATAATTTCAGTTCTGTCGGTATTACAAGTGGAAATAATGTGTCATTACGAGACGCCAATTCACTTGTTTTAAATACATCAACAGTCAGTGGAACGTTAGGCGTTACAACAGCAGGATTACTTTCCCAGTCAGGGGCTTTAACAGTCACAGGCGTAACTACTCTGGCAGCAGGTGCCACAAACGACATTACACTGAATAATACCAATAATGATTTTAGTCGTGTGAATGTCACAACAGGCAATAACGTTACGTTAGTGGATACCAATGCGTTGATTCTGGGTACCTCGACTGTCTCAGGTACATACAATGTAACAGCAGGCGGCACGCTCTCTCAAAATGGTGTGTTAACCATTACGGGAACACCCACTTTCACCCTGACGACACCACTGACCGATATTTTATTATCAACATCGGCGAATGTATTTACGACAACGCCGGTTATTACCAATAATGGGAACGTACGCGATTTGTCACTACGCAATACAGCAGCCACTGCTGCCGTGCCAACTCTTCCATCCGGTCTTCGCAATTTGACACTGACTTTTAATAATAATGCAATGACATTGCCTGCAGTCACCCTGACAGGCGCATTTACAGGACAGGCATTGGGGAATCTGGCCATCGGCGGCAATCTGACGACAGGTGCCAATTCAACTGTCACGGTGACAGCCGGTTCGTTTTCCGTATCAGATGGTGCAACGTTTAATACAAATAATACGAATCTTTCTGTCACCGCGACAGATCTCAATTTAAATACCACCGGTGCATTAAATGTGGGAAGTGGTACGTTAAATGTCACACAGAATACAGCCAGCGGAAGTATTGGTTTGGGAAATACCGCGGGCACGATGAGTATTAGCGGTTCAGAACTGCAACGCATGATAGCGGCTATTTTTAATCTCAATGCCCCTTCCGATGGACAAATTATTGTAGATGGCATCACGGCAGCTAACAGCGCAAACATTGCATCAATGCGTTTCTTTGGAAACAGTGGACAAGTCAGCAGCATGATTTTCGAGAATAATCCTTCAAGCTTCAAATCACTGACTGCCAGCATCGATGATGGTATCACAATCGGTAGCGGAGCCGCTTTAACAACGACTGCCGGGAGTATGACACTGAATGGTGATTCCGGTGGTATCGGTGGCGTAAATAATGCCGTTATTTTATTTGATAATGTCACTTCAGCAGGAACGCTAACCTTAACTGCACCGACCAACGGTGTTATTTTAAATGCGCCTGTCACTCTGACTGCAAATGGTATAACAATCAATCCTGTCGTGAATGGGGCACAAAATCTCATCATTAACGCCGGCACAGGAACAATCAACTTTAATTCTGCAGTGGGTGCAACAACTCCCTTATCCAGCTTGAGCATCACAACAACGACAAATCCTGCGATTAATGTCAATGTTAATACGACCGGCAATATCAGCGTGATTTCCGCTGGAAATCTGACGTTAGCTGCCGGTGGCAATCTGACAAGCAGTGCAGGGAGCATTTTTCTGATGAGCGGTAGCGCTATGACACTGAATTCAACGATCACAGCCAATGCAGCAGGTGACTCGATTGTAGTGGTTGGACAAACGTTTAGAAATAACAAGGGAACCAGTGTTTTTAATCCGGGTATCGGCAATTATCTTGTCTGGTCAGGTGATCCGGCCAATGACAATCGTGGCGGTCTGACCTATAACTTTAAACAATATAACGCAACCTATGGATCAACACCGGTTGCAGGAACAGGGAATGGATTCCTCTATACAACAGCGCCTGTCATTACAGCTTCTCTGACCGGTTCGACCACAAAAGTATATGACGGTAATACGAATGCAACGCTGACAAACAGTAACTATATTTTTTCCGGCGAAATAGATGGTGATACAGTCACGCTTAACGAACCGTTGAATGGAAATTACAGTTCACCGAATGTGGGTACAAACATTCCGGTAACCGTTTCAGGAATAACTATTCTGAGTGCAACGAATGGAAGTGCAACCGTGTATGGCTATCAGGTTACGCCAACAGCAAGTGGAAATATCGGCATCATTACCCCGGCTATCATTCCACCGGTTCCGCCAGTTCCACCTGTGAATGAATCGTCGATAGTCAATGCGATTACGCCATTCCAGAATGGAAATCAGCTTCAGAAAAATAACACAGAAAATACAAATATCAGTATCGTTAACAATAGCCTGACAGGAAGTGGTATTCAAAATATCGCTATCGCAGAAAAAACATCCAGCGTTTTACAGCATGCATCTTCTGACACGCAAAGTGAATTCATGCAGTCGCTTTTTGCGGGTTATCCGAATCTCGAGGTCTCATCAAATAATAATTTAATATTGCTGCTCACCTTGTTAGTTCTGTCTTCTTTCCTGTTCACACAGACATTCAGAAAATACAGAGTTAATTTTATAAGTCATTTTCCATTAAATGAAAACATGTCAGCCATATCATTTAAGTTGCGTAGTTCGCTTGACAGTATTAATGGTTTTGCCGGATTACTGTATTTCAATGAAGCAGGAACATTCTCTCAAAAACAAATGGAATTTTTGAGTGATATTTTAACTGAGTCAAATATTATTTTATCCAATCTTTCAAAAATGGAATCCGGTTCAACTTCCATCGACGAGGCGTTATCCACCTTTCAATTTAATCTTCGTACATCCCTTAACAGCATCATTGGCTTTGCAAATTTAATTGATCAGGGAACGGCTGGCGAAATATCCCCATTACAAAAAGAATTTATTCAAAATATTATTTCAGGATCCAATGAAGCATTAAAAACTGTACAATAAAGCAAGCCAATATCCATTCCAGGGTATTGAATCTGCAACCCAATGGCTATATGATTTTGACACTCGATCAACCGCAGGTCTCCTGATGAATAATTTTATGTTGGTAACAGGTGGTGCCGGATTCATCGGCAGCCATCTGGCAGAAGCTTTATTAAAGCGGGGATATCGCGTCAGAATACTGGACAATCTCATTTATGGTCGACGAGAATGGATACCCGATCAGGCGGAATTTATCGAGGGAGACATCACTGACCTTGCCACCTGCCATCATGCCATGCGTGATGTCACCGGTGTTTTTCATTGTGCAGCCATGTCGCGCTCGGCGCCATCCCTTGATATCATCGATACGTGCACGCGCGTCAATATTGTGGGGACGCAAAATATATTAATCGCTGCCCGGGACGCTCACGTCAAAAAAATCGTTTACAGTGGATCATCTACCTTTTATGGCAACCAGCCTCCACCTCATCATGAATACAAAACACCGGCCGATCCCTTTAATTTTTATGCCTTGTCAAAGCTGACCGGTGAAAAATATTGTCTGATGTTTGATGAATTATTTAATTTGCCGTGCGTCATTCTACGTTACTTTAATGTCTATGGGCCAAGACAACCGGACACGGGAGAGTACGCACTTGTGCTCGGGATTTTTTTACAACGAAGGTCACAAGGTGACGTGCTGCATATTCACGGAGAGGGTCATCAACGCCGCGATTTTATTCATGTGAATGATGTCGTGGCTGCAAATATTCGAGCCTTTGAAAGTGACATACGTCATGAAATATTTAATATTGGCAGTGGAACCAATATTTCCATTAAAGAGTTGGCGGATATCATTTCACCCCATCAGATTCATCAACCTCGACGAAAAGCCGATGCAGATATCACACTGGCGGATATTGGACGCGCAAGGGAATTGCTTCATTGGCAACCCACGCTGTCTATTGAAGAAGGGATTCGTGATCTCATGGAGACATAAAACGACATAAACAGAGGGCAGGAATGATCGAAGAGCCTGATATGCCAGGTGGACGTCCAGGTGACGCTTCAGGCTTCCTGATCCAGTCAGGCTTGCACACCACGTCTACCGCCGACTTCCTGAAGTTAAAACGTTGGGCTTCGATTTATTTCCTGCCCATCTTCATTATAATAAAAGTCTGACCCTTTACAAATAAAAAACAAAAAAAATAGTCGTTGACTTTTTGTATCACGCCGAAAATGATTACCCGTTAAATAAAATCAAAGGAGTTGAAAATGTCATCGATTACGCCCAAACAACTTCTGCCATTTTATCCCGTTGAAAAGACAGAAAAGCTGGCGTACGACATCAATCACATTTTGTTGACCTGCTCTCCCGATAAGGCATGGAACACATTGTCCAAAGAAATTCTGTCGCGAGACATTGCTTTCGAATGCCATCTGCTTTTATTTTCCATCTGTTACCCGAACTGGCGTGACCTGCCCGATACTGCACCGGCATGGTTACCGGATGCCGATACACTGTCTTCATCCAACCTTGCTCTCTGTCTGCAGGAAACCCGGCATCCATCGATCAAGGCATTTCACGAATGGAGCACGAAACATCCGGGTGATTTCTGGCAATACATGATTGCCCGGCTGGATGTGCTGTTTTATACAAAACCGTCTGTGATTTATGATGCAACATCCGGTGCAGAAAACCCGGTGTGGCTGTCAGGCGCTACCTTTAACATCGCAGACAGTTGCCTCACAGCCGATCCTGAAAAAATTGCGATTATACAACAAAAAAAATCCGGGCCGCTTGAATACTACCGCTATGATGATCTAAACAAACTTTCCAATCGTATCGCAAACAGTCTGGTCAAATGTGGATTTTCACAAGGTGATGCGCTGGCCATCCTGATGCCCATGAATTTTTACGCCGTCGCCATTTACCTTGGTATACTCAAAATGGGCGGCGTCGTCGTTTCCATTGCAGACAGTTTTTCACCGGATGAAATTGAATTGCGTCTGAAAATTGCATCCGCCAAAGGCATTTTTACACAGGATTTTATTTCTCGTGAAGACAAAATCATTTCGCTCTATGAAAAAGTGATTAAAACATCCGTACCCATGGCTATTGTACTTTCTCTCAATGAAACACCGAATGACACGCTTCGAAAAAACGATATCTCCTGGGAAAATTTTTTGATAGGAGATGATCATTTTAATGCATGCGCATGCGAGGCAAATACATTTTGTAATATTTTATTTTCTTCCGGCACCACCGGAAATCCCAAAGCCATTCCATGGACGCATCTGACCGCCATCAAGGCAGCAAGCGATGCGCATTTGCACCAGGACATCCACGAAAATGACATTCTGGCCTGGCCCACCAGTTTGGGCTGGATGATGGGACCGTGGCTGATTTTTGCAGGACTCATGAACCATGCAACGCTCGCTCTTTATGAAGATTCACCACGCGATCGATTCTTCGGTGAATTTGTTCAGGATGCAAAAGTGACGCTGCTCGGTGTCGTTCCAACGCTTGTTGCAACATGGCGCCAATCTGCTTCAATGCAAGGACTGGATTGGCATCACATCAGGCGTTTCAGTTCAACCGGTGAATGTTCAAATGCGGAAGACATGTTGTATCTTATGATGCTCGCAGACTACAAACCGGTCATTGAATATTGTGGCGGCACAGAAATCGGTGGCGCGTATGTCTCGGGCACATTGCTTGAAAATAATTACCCCTCCCTTTTTACCACACCGGCATTTGGCATCGATTTTGTGTTGCTCGATGAAAAAGGAAGCCTGACAGATCACGGTGAGGTTGCATTGATTCCACCTTCCATCGGTCTGTCACAGACCCTCCTGAATGCAGATCATCATAAAACGTACTATGCCGGTATGCCGACACTTCCCGATGGAAGAATCACGCGTCGGCACGGGGATCAGTTACAACGGCTTCCCTCCGGCTATTACCGCGTTACGGGTCGAACAGATGACACGATGAATCTCTCCGGCATCAAAACAAGCTCTCAGGAAATTGAACGGGTATTGGCCGGTATGGAAAACATAACTGAAATTGCTGCCATTGCAATTACACCGCTTGCAAGGGGACCGGGTCGTCTCGTCATCATTGCTGCAACCGATAAAAACGTCGATCGGGAACTCATCAAAAAAAACATGCAAAAGAGACTCAATGAGCATTTGAATCCCCTTTTTAAAATACACGAAGTGATTCTGGTACGAGAGTTGCCAAAAACCGCGTCCAATAAAATGATGCGGCGCCTGCTGCGAGAACAGTATCAGTCAACCTGATTGCACAACAGGATTTTTCAAAAATTTGAAAATCGTCTCAGCATCGGCGGGTGGACTGATGTAATACCCCTGAATTTCAGTGCATTTTTCCTGTGTTAAAAATTCATATTGCACTTTTGTCTCAACGCCTTCTGCGACAGTTTTGATGCCAAGCTTGTTCGACATGGCAATAATGGCACTGACAACCGATGTACTTGCCGGATCTATTGTTAATTTCTGGATGAATTTTCTGTCGATCTTGATTTTATCAATTGAAAAACGTCTGAGATAATCCAGTGAGGAATATCCTGTGCCAAAATCATCAATGGCGACACTAATGCCTTTTTCTTTCAGGGATAACAGAACAGGCAAAATATATTCCGGATCTTCCATGATGAGGCCTTCTGTAATATCCAGCTCAAGGTATTGCGAGGGAAATTCCAGTGTATCCAGCATGGTCAGCAGATTTTCTACAAAATTGGCCTGCTTGAATTGCTTGCCAGACAGATTGACCGATACACTCAACGGCATCATGCCCGCCTGATGCCATGCCTTCACTTGCAGACAGGCTGACTGAAAAACCCACTCGTTTAGCGGAATAATCAATCCGGTTTCCTCGGCAAGATGAATGATCTCGGAAGCATTGACATTGCTGTATTCGGGATTATGCCAGCGCAAGAGTGCTTCCACACCGGAAACAGCCTGCGTCGCGAGATTCAGTTTCGGCTGGAAATAAAGGACAAACTCATCTCTCGCCATCGCTTGCACCAGCGCATTCTGACGTGCCATTTTTTGCTGGGCTTTGGTTGTCATTTCCAATGTACAAAACTGAAAATTATTTCGCCCCAGTTCCTTTGAACGATACAGGGCAAGATCCGCATTTTTCATCAAGGTCTGAACGTCAATACCATCGTAGGGGTAGACGCTGATCCCGATACTGGTTGTCACATAAATTTCGTGGCCCTTAATGGAAATCGGCTGCAAAAGATGCGCCAGAATATTACGGATGACGTTACTGATTTTATCGACCTGATTCAATTCACTGAGAATGAGAACAAATTCATCGCCACCGACACGTGCGATAATATCTGTCGTCCGGATTTTATTTTTAAGACGCTGTGCCACAATCTGCAACAGAGAATCACCTGCATCATGACCCATCGTGTCATTGATATTCTTGAAGCGATCAAGATCCAGAAAAATCAGTGCAAAACCATGCTCATGACGTGAGGCATTTGTCAGGATTTCCTGCGCTTTTCTCTCAAGGGAATTTCGATTGTAAAGCCCCGTCAGTGCATCGTGATAGGCCAGATGCCGAAGCTGTTCCTCCGCTTTTTTTTCTGTCGTGATATTCTGTAATTGCATGATGAAATAAAGTGGAAGATCCTGACTGTCACACACCAGAGACATGCTGGCAGAAACCCAGACTATCTCCCCTTCCCTGTGCATATAGCGTTGAATTTTTTCATACATCTTATTTTTTCGATCCAGCATTTCACCGATGCGAATTCTGTTTTCCTGTAAATCCTCAAGATGCATAAGTTTATAAATATCCATTGCCAGCAAACTGGCTTCGGGATATCCCAGAATATGGCAGAGTGCTCTGTTTACCTTAAAAAAACTGCCATTCGGCAATACGAGTGCCATACCGACCGCCGCATCGTCAAACGCAGAACGAAATCTGTTTTCGCTTTCTTTCAACAATAAATTGGTTCTCACCAGTTTTTTTTCCGAATTGATCATTCTTCCGATGATGGGCACCAGCTGCCATAAAAGTATTCCCATCCCGGTGATAACAGCCACTGACAGGATGGATTTCATTTGAGGCAACATTTCATTGAAAGGAATACCCGAAGGCGAGAGTTTCAGGATGGCAAACACACTCATCAGCAGCGTGCAGAAAAGAATGGTCAACCCTAATGAGACAGCCTGCTTTCCTTCATCGTCCGGCGACATAAGCGACCATGCAGCCTTTTCTTTTTGATGCCATAAAGACCAAAGCCCCAATCCCAAAAAAGAATTACCAATTGCGCTCAGCAGTGACATTTTGGCATGCAGGTTCCAGCTATACAAAACTTCTGCTCCAAAGAGATACCCTGCCAATGCAGAAAATCCCAAAATCAGTGCCCCAAAAATACAAATCTGAACGAGCAAGGCAATCCTTTTTTTAGCAATCCAGGGAAAAAGAGCAAGCGCTCCTCCCGATAAAAAAAACACCCAGGCACTGCTGTCAGCCATTCGTCCGGGATGGGGATTTTGATCAATGAGCCAGGGATCCATCAACAGTTGATCGATCCCGAGAGAAAAATGAAAAATATTTTCACTGAGCGTCATCAATGCAAACAACGCGACAAATACACCTGTCACTGAACGCATTTTTTCCTGGGATATTTTTTTCGAGCCGGGGAATAAAAGCGCCACGCCCATGAGGAGAAATCCGACAGCGGAATTAAAAACAATGTTTACCTCACCAGGGTAAAGTGAAATAAACATGCGAATATGCGCATACCAGCCCAGCATGGCAAGAAAACCGATGGCAACGAGAATCAACCCTGTTACACGTGTGAGTGCTGTTTCTTTCATATGAGCCCCTAATATCCTTTTGCATTTTCATCAAATTCACCCACATACCCGGGCGCACGACGAATACCCGTTTCAAGGCGACCATCGGAATAAAGATCTATCCACCGATATCCGGGAGGCAATTTTTCCAGTGCGAACACATCACTCCCTCTCTTGAACTGAATGCAAGTCGACGGTGCGGAAAAATACCGGATCCCATTTTTTTCGCCTGCATGTTCCTGATGAACGTGCCCAAACAGAATGGTATGCATTTTAGGAAAATGAGCCAACACGGACCATAATGCATCCGCATTCGTCAACCCGATGTTATCAAGCCATGCCGAACCCACCGGAACAGGCTGATGATGAAAAACAACAATCGCGTGATGCTCGGGAAACATTTCAAGGCAATGTTGCAGAAACTGCAATTGCGCATCATCCAGAAAACCTTCAACAGCATTTACTTTTTGTGAATTCAACAAAATGAGGTGCCAGTTTTTCAAAACAATGTGTCGATGATGCGTGATCGTTTCACGCGGATAAATACTGGCGAGTGTTTCAGGATCATCGTGATTTCCCGGGACATAGTATGTTGGAATCGCGAATCCTTTCAGCTTGTCCGCCACCTTGATATAAGACATGTCAGATCCATCCTGGGAAAGATCTCCACTGAGAAGAATCAGATCAGGTGTGGAATCCGTTTTGAGCAACTGGATGGCCGCATTAAAACTGTCATGGGTCTTGACCCCCAACAGGACTTTTTCCTGTTCTGCAAACAGGTGAATATCACTGATTTGCACTATCCTGAATGGATCATTCTCCATGCCGTCACTCCTTTTGCCATTCCCGCTTTCTCCACTCTTCCATCGTACCATAGAGCAAATGGAGTCAAAAATTTTTCTGTTTCCCCCCCTGAAAGATATGATAAATTATGAGGACATGTATGCTTTATTTTTGAACACAAATCAATGCATACAGCCTGAATAATTTTAAGATTGGATTGATGAGGAGTTTTCCGTGAAAACAGAACCCGCCGATAGAAAGGTCATGATCGAGCAACATAAGCGATTCTCCCGGTCTGCATTATGGCGTTTACAGCGTGAATATTTTGATAAGGAAGGGATCAATGCCTGGGTCAATCAGGTCCCTTTCTACATTACCAGTAATCCTTTCATTGCAACGAGTTATGCCAAACTGGTCCTGGCTTTTATCCGTGACTGGCTCCGAAAAAATCCTGACTCAAAAAATCATCCGTTCTATATTATGGAACTTGGCACAGGCTCCGGGCGCTTCAGTTATTACTTTGTAAAATCGTTAAAGAAACTGCTGCACGATTCCGGCATGGCTGACATCCGGTTTTGTTACATCATGAGTGATTTTACAAAACACAACATGCAATACTGGGAAGAACATACCGCGCTGAAACCCTTTGTTCAGGAAGGTCTGATTGATTTTGCGATGTATGACATGGAAGCCGAACGTCCGATTACACTCGTCAAACAAAATACTCGTTTAAGTCCCGAGGTGCTCGTCAATCCATTGACCGTTTTTGCCAATTACATTTTCGACACGATTTCGCATGATTCCTTTGCCGTTCATGAAGGAAAACTGTATGAACTGCTGTTAAGTCTTTCCACCGATGAAAAAAACATGGAAAACAACTGTCCGATTGACATGGAAAAAATTTCAGTCGACTACAGTGTCAATGAAATTAAAAATGCCTATTACGACGATCCCCATTTAGACAGCATTCTGGACATTTATAAAAAATCCTTGACGGAATCCAGTTTTCTTTTCCCGATCGGTTCTTTTCATGCCATCCGGTTTTTGAAAAAATTGTCTGACAATAAATTATTTATTGTCTCGACCGATAAAGGTTACAGCACAGTTGAATCGCTGGATCATCTGGGTCACCCCTCGATTTCCTTTCATGGCAGTTTTTCCATGATGGTCAATTTCCATGCCATTGCGGAATATTTTAAAAACAGTGGCGGGGATGCTTTTTTGCAGACTTCACGCAAGGGAATCAAAACTTCCGTTTTCGCCAGTGGCTTCCGGTTTTCTGAAATGCCGGAAACTTCCATGGCCATTGCAGATTGGGTAGAAGGATTCAGCCCGAGCGATTATTTTACCCTTCATCGCCGCATGAGCGATTCTTTCCAGGAGTGCGCGCTCGAAACGATCGCCTCGCACATGCAGCTCGCCGGTTGGGATCCACACATCTATCTGAAATTGACTGGCCGCGTGACATCACTCATTGAAAAATCAGATAGCGATACCATCCAGTTCATGGCAGCCAACATGCCGAAAATGGCTGAAAATTACTATCACATGCCGAAAACAGAATGTATCCTGTTTGAAATCGGCGTATTTTTTCATGCTATCAAACACTACAAGGAAGCTGAAAAATATTACCAGCTTGCGCATCCTTATGTTGGCGATCAGTTTGGTCTGTTTTTCAATCTGGCGCTTTGTCAGCATCATATCGGTGACAATGCATCGGCGCTGGCCAACTTCAGACACGCCCTGTCTCTGGACGAAACATCAAAAGAAACAGAAGAATGGATTGCCTATCTTGAAAAGCCGGAAAATAAATAAGGGAAGGAACTTGCTAACCCATTCAGGATGATCATGTGGAAAAAGCAGCGAACATTTATTTAAAAGACAGAGAGCTCCTTTGCGAAGGCACATGGACTGTTTCAAACATTCCGATTTTAAAAAAGGCATTTTTGAAAATCGCCCTGCCGAAGGGGGGCGATATTACCTTTGACGGCGGAAAAATTACCGCGATGGATACAGCCGGTGCATGGTTATTAAACCAGTGGTCACACCAACTGTCCGCCAAAAAAATCACTGCCCAATGGGTCCATTTTCCTGAACACACGGAAGAATTGTTTCGTCTCATCCAAAAAAACCCGTTCAAATCGGAAGAGTTGCCAAGGCCCGAACGACTTGACTGGCTGGCGGCACTCGGCAAAATTACCATTGAACAGGCGCGGGAACTGTATCTTTACCTGAACTTCATTGGAAAACTGTCTATCGAATTACTGCGCATCATCCAGCGTCCGGGTCATATCCGCTGGAAGGCCATTTGCAGCAGCATTTACCGAACCGGTTATCAGGCCCTCCCCATCATCGGATTATTGTCATTTATGATTGGCGTTGTGCTGACCTATCAAATGGGCGTGCAATTACGCAATTATGGCGCCAATATTTTTATTGTCGATTTGCTGGGTCTGGCCGTACTGCGTGAGTTTGGGCCACTGCTCACGGCCATCATGGTGGCGGGTCGCACCGGCTCGTCTTTTACTGCTGAACTTGGATTGATGAAAGCCAACCAGGAAATTGATGCCCTTGACACACTCGGCGTCACGCCGGGTGAATTACTTCTGATACCTAAAATCATCGGGCTTTTTATTGCATTGCCACTCCTCACCATCTGGGCAGACATATTTGGCATCCTGGGTGGCATGGTCATGTCCAATAACATGTTGCATATCAGCTGGTATGACTTTTTGAACCGTTTTCAGCATCAAATACCGGTCAAGGCCCTTTTGCTGGGACTTTTCAAAGCCCCGGTTTTCGCTCTGCTCATTTCAAGCATCGGCTGTTTTCAGGGCATGTCGGTCAAGGATACTGCGGACAGTATTGGCAAGAACACCACCAAAAGTGTCGTATACGCCATCTTTTTTATCATGATGGCCGATGCCCTCTTCTCCATTATTTTCAGTAAACTAAAATTATGACAGCCGAACAACCCGTCATCGACATCAGGCATTTAAAAACAGTGATCGGCGATACGCGCGTGCATCAGGATGTGAATCTCGAGGTAAAGACCGGTGAAATTCTCGTGCTCGTTGGCGGTAGCGGCTCGGGAAAGACAGTCCTCTTGCGCGAAATGCTTGCGCTTCGCACACCCACTGCCGGATCCATTCGCATATTTAACCATGAATTGACCAAAGCCAACGCTGAAACATTGCTGGCAATCCAGCGTCGATGGGGGGTTCTGTTTCAACAAAATGCCCTGTTCAGTTCCTTAACCGTCCTCGAAAATGTGTCATTCCCCTTCATCGAGCACACCGAACTTGACGAAAAAACCATTCGGGAACTGGCCTTGTTAAAAATTGTTCTGGCGGGCCTGCCCATGGAAGCCGCCATCAAATACCCGGCCGAATTGAGCGGCGGCATGCAAAAACGCGCAGCACTGGCACGGGCCATCGCCCTCGATCCCGAATTGCTTTTTCTGGACGAACCGACTGCGGGCCTTGATCCTGGCAAGGTCATTGCATTTGATGAATTGATCCTGGACTTGCAGAGCACCATGGGTTTAACTATTGTAATGGTGACACATGATGTCGATAGCTTAAAACGCGTCGCCAATCGTGTTGCCTTTTTGGGTGAAGGAAAAGTATTGGCCGTGGAACCACCCGGGCAATTGTTACAAAACAGGCATCCTTTGATCCAGGCGTTTTTTGATAGCCAGAAAAACGGTAAACGACAGGGACAATAACAATGGATACAAAAGTGAACTACGCACTGGTTGGCACATTTGTTATTTTTCTGCTTTCAGCGATTATTTTAAGTATCCTGTGGCTTTCATCCGGCTTGAACGTACAAAATTATGATATCTATCAGGTCAACATGGATGAAGCCGTCACGGGATTAAGCATTGATGCCATCGTCGAATACAACGGTGTGAACGTGGGTGCCGTCAAAAAAATTGCGCTGCGTAAGGATGATCCGCAGTCCGTTGAATTGCTGCTCAAAATCCGCCGTGACACACCCGTCACATATGGCACCGTTGCAACACTCGCTACCCGGGGTCTGACGGGTATCACCTACATTGCATTGAAAGACAAGGGCACTGATTTAAGGCCCCTCAAAAAAGGGCCGGGGCAGGATTATCCCGTCATTAAAACAACACCCTCTCTGCTCCTGCAATTAAACGTCGGTTTGCAAAAATTAACAGAAAGCCTGGGCCAGGTCAGCACCACCTTTAAAAATCTTTTTGACCAGGAGAACCTGCAGGCCATCAAGGAAATCGTGATCAATATGCGAGAAGTGACATCGAACCTTGCCGCAAACAATGCAAAACTCAACACCATTTTGACAAACACCAGTCTTGCGAGCCAACGTCTTCCCGCACTCATCCAGTCCAGCCAACAAACGCTTCAGGCATTTGAAAGCCAGACGTTGCCGGAGACTAACCATATTGTTGCCAATCTGAATACAATTACCGATAATCTGACTGGACTGTCCGTCGAATTACGCGACAATCCATCCCTGTTAATTCGCGGGAAACAGCCGCGTGTTCCTGGCCCTGGTGAAAAATAATGAAACTATTTTATTGGTTATCTATCACATGCATTGTCTGTTTTATGTCAGGCTGCAGCCTGTTATCTCCCGTACCGACACAAACCCAAAACACCTATATCATCAAAACACTGCCACCCGTTCAAACAAAAAAAACACGCCGGCCAATCACCCTGCTGGTCAGAATGCCAAATACCCGGGCATTCTATGACACGAATCTCATGGCCTATAGCACGAAACCTTATCAAATCGATTATTATGCGAAAAGCACCTGGCTTGATCGGCCAGGCAGTATGTTACAACCGCTCATCATCCAGTCGCTGCAAAACACGCATTATTTTCATGCAGTGACTTCGCCGTCCGCTGGCGGAGATTATCAATACAGTCTCACTCTGCAGATCGAAACCTTTTTACAGGATTACACACACGGTCACGCCGTTTTTCGTCTGGTTGCCCACGCAAACGTGATCCGCTCATCCAGTAACCGGATCATGGCGACAAAAGAATTTGTCATCAATCAACCCATGTTGCAGGCATCGCCCTATGGTGGTGTGGTAGCCGCCAATCAGGCGACAGCAAATATGCTTCGACAGTTAACCCGATTCTGTTTAAAGACTCTTTAAGGAAAATACGATGAAACTCTATTTTTCAAAAGGTGCGTGCTCGCTCGCCACACGCATT
This sequence comes from Gammaproteobacteria bacterium, assembly GCA_035478795.1. Taxonomy (GTDB): domain Bacteria; phylum Pseudomonadota; class Gammaproteobacteria; order DSM-16500; family DSM-16500; genus DATIJJ01. The sequence continues at coordinate 66,853 of DATIJJ010000014.1, forward strand.
ACGTTAAACGAGCTTGGAATTGGCGCGGAATACGAATCTGTGGATTTAAAAACAAAAAAAACAGCAACGGGCGAAGATTTCTTAAAAATAAATCCGAAAGGCGCGGTTCCAGCGATCCTGCTCGATGATAAAACCGTTTTGACGGAAAATGCAGCCATTTTACAGTACCTGGCCGATTTGAAAAAAGCCGATCATCTGCTCCCGCCTGTTTTCGACCGGCAGCGTTATTCTATCATTGAGTGGCTAAACTTTATTGCAACCGATTTACACAAGGGTTGCGGCGTTTTTTTCAATCCATTAATCCCTGACACACTCAAAAATACTCTTTTTCGCCCGCTTCTCGTTAGCAAGTTAAAACGGGTGGAAGATCAACTGGCAAAAACAGCCTGGATCGGCGGCAGTCATTTTACGCTGCCTGATGCTTATCTCTTTGTCATTTTAAGATGGTTGCCTTACATTCAAATAGACATGGTTAAGGATTTTCCGCAGTCAGCACGTTATTTTGAAACGCTGAAAAACCGTGATTCCGTGATGAAATCATTAAAAGAAGAAGATCTGGCATGAATGTTTGGCCGCCGGATTATACAGTGATACGGCATCCTCGCAGCAAGCGTGTCAAAATAAAAGCCTCGGCTAAAAAAGGTCTTGAATTAATCGTACCGCCGCGATTCAGCTTAAAACATATCCCGATTATTTTAGTGGAAAACAGGCCATGGATTGAAAAACAATTGTTGAAACTGGCGAACCCTGAACGTGCGACATTACCCGAAAAAATTGTGTTGCGCGCCATTGATGAGACATGGTCTATCGAATACATAGAAAGTGATTTTTCAGCGCGAATCATTGCTCGCCCGCACCAGGCTTTGGCAGTGGTTGGCGCCATCCGGAATCAATCCATCTGCAAAAATTTATTGATCAACTGGTTAAAACAATTGGCCAGGCATCATTTAAAAAATCAGTTGGATACCGTCAGTCGCGAAATCGATTTAACCTACCGGAAAATGACAATCCGGGATCAGGAAACCCGCTGGGGAAGTTGTACGAAAGACAAAAACATCAGCCTGAATTACCGATTACTCTTTTTACCCGCACCCTTGATGAAACATATTTTAATCCACGAATTATGCCACACCGTCCATCTCAACCATTCCAGCCGGTTCTGGAAACTGGTTGAGAAACATGATCCCAACTGGGAAACACACAGGCGTGACACAAAAAAAGTGCGTGAATTTGTGCCCGCCTGGACAGATCATTTTTTTTAACGGTTAATCGTCGTTTCCAACTGCTTCTCAATCAATGCAGCAAAAATCTGATGCGTTGCAGCGGATGGATGGACGGCATCCCAGAACACATGGCGATTCGGATCCTCACACAATTTCAGATCACCGGCCTGATAGGCCTTGCCTGACATCACCTGATCAATGTGTACGGCGCGATGGCTGCCCAATAATAAACAATCATCCGTCACATTATTAATGGATTGACCATATTCCTTGTTGAATTTATCAGGATCTTGCAACAAATCTTCCAGAATGGCGTACGTATCAACCAACTGAACCATCGGATACTGCCTTTGCAAACGACCCATCGCCTGGGCCAATTGTTCATTGTGCATGAGGGTCAGTGCATGCAATCTTTCTGCAAATTGACTTCTTTTTCCATAAGGTGTTCTCGAAAGATCCGGCAGATTCATGACCATCACCCTTGTCGCACCGTGTTCCATGAGTGATACGACACCGGCCTCAATTTTATCCACGACGGCTTTCGTCAATACTTTTTCTTTCGTTGTATTATCATGCAAATAATCATTTGCCCCGATCCAGATAAATTGAATCGCCTTGCCCCGATCATCCGCTGTGGTTTCGTTATAATAGGCCGTCTGCTCCTCTTCGAGCGTCCTGGTCGATGAATCATTCAGGGTCGCTGTTGCACCGCCAAACGCATAATTGGTTTCATCCGTGTAATATTTATCGTAAAAATAGTGACCGACCTGATCTGCCCACGTGTAACCATTTGAAAAACGACCATAAAAATACGGAGAGGGCGGCACTATTTTCGCCGTGTTTCGATAGAGATTGCCATCATCGGTCAAACTGTCTCCAAAAAAAACGAGCTGGCTGACGGGTAACGCAAAAACGGTTGAAGAACACACGAATAACAACATCAAAAAAAGCATTTTTTTCATCATGCAGACACTCCTTGTAAGTTGACGGTATTCAAACCCCGGCCAGTATAAATGAAATTATTATGTCGCGAAAGGTGACAGGCCGTTCATTATTACCTAGAATGCAGGGCCAAACAGTGAGTTGATTAAAAAAAGTATGATCACGTTACGCAATGTGACCCTCAATCGGGGCACCACGGTTTTATTAAAAAATGTCAACTGGACGATTTATCCCGGGCAACGTATTGGTTTGATCGGTGCGAATGGCTCCGGAAAATCCAGTTTGTTTGCCCTGTTATTGAATAATCTGCATGCTGATCAGGGCGATGTCGATATTTCCTGTCAACGGGTACTGGCACATGTTGCGCAGGAAACGCCGGCGTATGCAAGATCGGCGCTTGATTTTGTGCTGGATGGTGATCGGATTCTCCGTCATCTGGAAGCAGAATTGCTGAAAGCGGAAGAGGCGAATGACGGTCATCGCATCGGTGATCTCCATGAAGAATTCGGTAAAATTGATGCATACACCGCACCTGCCCGGGCAGCGCAATTGCTTTCCGGTCTTGGCTTCACGCAGGAAGAACAACAAAAACCGGTCAGTGATTTTTCAGGCGGCTGGCGCGTTCGTTTAAATCTGGCAAAGGCACTCATGTGCCCATCCGATATTTTATTGCTGGATGAACCGACCAACCATCTGGATCTTGATGCTGTCATCTGGCTGGAACAATGGTTGATAAAATATCCTGGTACATTGCTGCTGATTTCACACGATCGCGATTTTCTCGATCAGACAGTTGATCACATTGCCTATATTGTCCACCAGCAGCTTGAAATTTACGCGGGTAACTATTCGACATTTGAAAAAACACGCGCCGCGCACATTCTCTTGCAACAGGCTGCCTATGAAAAACAGCAAAAACAGATTGCGCACATGCAAGGTTTTGTGAATCGTTTTCGTGCGAAAGCCAGCAAGGCGCGTCAGGCACAAAGCCGGATGAAAGCGATTGAACGCCTTGAACTCGTGAATGCCGTGCAAATCGAATCGCCTTTTCATTTTCATTTCAGGCCTCCTTTAAAATGTCCGAATCCCTTGCTGACACTCGATGAGGCGAGCATTGCCTACGGCGAAAAAAAAGTGCTGGATCATTTGAGTTTCAGCATCGGGCCGGATGACCGGATTGGCATCCTCGGGCCAAATGGTGCGGGCAAATCCAGTCTCATCAAATTACTTGCGGGCGAAATCGATCCTGCAACCGGGATACGCGAAACGAGTTCCGGTTTAAAAATCGGTTATTTTGCGCAACATCAGGTGGATCATCTGAATTTGCAGGAAACACCGATGACGCATTTGCGTGAACTCGCACCCAATGTGCATGATCAGGAATTAAGAACATATCTTGGCACATTTGGTTTTGTCGGGACGGATGTGTTTGATCCGATTAAACAGTTTTCCGGCGGTGAAAAATCACGTCTTGCGCTGGCTCTTCTCATCTGGCAACGTCCGAATTTATTATTGCTGGATGAACCGACCAACCACCTCGATCTTGAAATGCGAAATGCCCTGAGCATTGCCCTGCAGGAATATGAAGGTGCGATGTTACTTGTCTCGCACGATCGATTTTTGCTGCGCGCCACAGTCGACCGGTTGGTGCTCGTGGCCAATCATCGGGTAGAACCTTTTACAGGCGATATGCCTGACTATGAAAAATGGTTGCTGGATTATCGCCGACAGACAAACAATTCTCGAAAAAAGGGATCCACTGAACCCATGACAAATTTAATTACGCTGGATAATGTTTCACTCGCTTTTGGTCTCGATGTGTTGCTCGATCGTGTCAAATTGCAAATTGAAAAAGGGGAACGCGTTTGTCTGATTGGACGCAATGGTGCCGGAAAATCATCGCTCATGAAAATCATTGAAGGTACACAATCGCCGGATAGCGGCACCCTTTGGCGAAAACCTGCACTGCGCATGGCGCGTCTCACGCAGGAATTACCGCAAAATTTGACTGAAACCGTTTATGAATTTGTGGCGGGAGGACTGGCTGAAACCGGTGAATTACTCGCGCAGTTTAATGCACTGACTCATCGCGTTGCAGACAATTATACGGAACAGGATTTAAAAGAACTGGAACGTTTACAACACGCCATCGATAGCAAAAATGGCTGGCATTTTGAGCAGGAAATCAAACGCATCCTGGAACGTCTGCAGTTGCCAAACGATCAACGCATGGCGGATCTTTCCGGTGGCTGGCAACGACGTGCAGCGCTCGCCAGAGCGCTTGTGACAGATCCGGAATTATTATTGCTCGATGAGCCGACCAACCATCTGGACATTGAAGCGATTCAATGGCTGGAAGAAGATTTGTTGCGATCCGGTGTCGCATTGATTTTTATTACACATGATCGCGCCTTGTTGAAGCGTCTTGCGACCCGCATTATTGAACTGGATCGCGGGCAATTAACGTCATGGCCCGGTGATTATGAAAATTTTCTGAGGCGTAAGGAAGAAATGCTGCATGCGGAAGAAAAACAGAATGCGGAATTTGATAAGAAACTGGCGGAGGAAGAACGCTGGATTCGTCAGGGCATCAAGGCACGTCGTACGCGTAACGAAGGACGTGTGCGTGCATTGAAAGCGTTACGTGAAACACGGGCAAAACGTCGTGAAGTTCAGGGCAAGGCCAGTTTTGATTTGCACGCGGCTGAAAAATCCGGACAACTGGTTGTGGAAGTAAATCACATTTCGCAAACATATCATCACAAAAAAATCATCGGGGATTTTTCACTTCGCATCATGCGGGGAGATAAAATTGGTTTAATCGGCCCAAACGGAATTGGAAAAAGTACGCTGTTGAATATATTACTCGGCAATCTAACGCCACAACAGGGCACGGTACGCATGGGCACGCAATTGCATATTGCTTATTTCGATCAGTTACGCAAAGCGCTCGATCCTGAAAAATCCGTCATGGAAAATGTGTCACCTGGCAGTGATACGATTGAAATTAACGGTAAAAAACGTCACATCATCAGTTACCTCGGTGATTTTTTATTTACGCCAGCACGCGCCATGACACCGGTCAAGGCACTCTCGGGTGGTGAATGCAATCGTTTGCTGCTCGCGCGTCTTTTCAGTCAACCGTCCAATTTGCTGGTGCTGGATGAACCGACGAATGATCTTGACATTGAAACACTCGAATTACTGGAAGAATTGTTAGGAGATTATCCGGGAACCTTATTGGTAGTCAGTCACGATCGGGCTTTTCTGGATAATGTGGTCACAAGTACGCTGGTTTTTGAAGGCAATGGCGTGATTCAGGATTATGTCGGTGGTTATGAGGATGGGTTAGCGCAAAAAAAATCGAACACCGACATCAAAAATACGATTGAAAAAAAACCCGCCGCTGAAAAATCAGGGCAAAAATTAAGTTATAAAGAACAAAAGGAACTGGAAGAATTACCCAAACGCATTGACACACTTGAAGCCGAACAGGCAGCCTTGCAAGCTAAAACCGCACAGCCGGATTTTTATCAACAGGATGAAGCGACCGTGTCCGAGGCCATGCAGCGCCTGAAGACGCTCGCCGAGATGCTTGAAAAGGCTTATGAGCGATGGGCGGTGCTGGATCAGAAGGCGGCGTTGCAGAAGAAATAACGACAGAAGAAATAACGACAGAAAAAACAACGTCAAAAAAAATGTCAGTATTCGATGATGTCATGCCAGCATGTTTTTAGCTGGCATGACAGCGAAGAGCTTCTACTGAATATGGAGGAAACTTCGCTATTTCGACTGAGGATTTGCATTTAACTTGTTGAATATACAGGGAAATTTTGACTTCGTGGCTTGCGTTTTCGGGGCTGAAATCTGTAACTTATTGAATATACTAATATTTTTAATTTTTGGTCATTTGGCCAATTTGAGGGTTTTATCGAAAAAACCCGGCTTTCGCCGGGTTTTTATCGGACACTTATCGCCGGAACTGTATTGATGCTGGGAGCACGGCTACGTAATGGTTGTGTTGGATCATTTGAAGGCGCGCCTCCTCCAAACGACCATCGCAGTGACGACGTTTTGAGCGGCTTAAGACTGCTCAGTAGAGAAGGTCTTCTGGCAGACTCATCCTCCTGAACAAAACTGGATCTGTTGTGCCTCACCTCCGCATCCCGCCGTTTCTGAAACACTCTCAACGCCAGATTCGCCAGCTGAACCTGCTGCGTCAAATGTTTTGTCTTCTCGACCGATTCTTTCAAGGCTTCTTCTGCCTTGGCCTGCTTGCGGTTGATGTTGTATTCATACACCTTGAGCGCACCGTACAAAATGCCGACACCAAATATGAGCGCAATTGTCACCGGATTACTAAAAGCCGCCGCCGCAAATGGCAAATAAATCGCAGCGCCCTTGATTAAAAGACACCGCATCACAAAGGCAGCCGTCGTAATACTGTTGATAAAGGTTAACGAACGGATACCCGCCTTCTTGACCTGCGACCACCACTTGATGGAGGTACGCGATCTGGCACCACCAAATTGCGGATTATCGAGCTCCGGCAATGTCATCGGCAATACCCTGTCTTCAGGCGACAAGCCGGCTTTTATTTGATTAATCTCTTTAAGCGTATTCCGGTACTGTGCTTCGAGACTCAACACACCTGTCTCTGCCTGCTTCGCCAACTCGACTTTCGCATCCACCGCTACATTTTGGCGAGCGTAATGACCGATTCCCGCTTTATAAATACCGTACAATACACTGCCCGCAATAATCGCAGAGCCCATGATGGTATTGATCACCGGGATACTCTCAAGACCGGCACCTACCAGGAGCAGAAAATCGGATGTAATCCAGGAAACGTATTGGAGATTGACATACATTGATACCATGTTCGTAAACCAGGACAATGTATTTTTCTTCGATACGATGTCCCCGTTATTTTGGGCCAGCAATTGTATCTGGGCATGCAATTTTTCAGACTGTCCCGTGACCTTCAGCAAATCCGGATTTTTGCTCGCTTCTTTCAACTCTTTCTGCAATGTCTCTGTTGCCGCATCAAATCGCTGACGCAACACGACTTGCCGCATGATAGCGATCTTGTCGGCCTCAACCATCGCCTGTTCATCATCGGTTGCAACATCGGGAGCCGGTGTTGCAGCCCGTTTGTAATGACGCACAAAATTAATCGTCTTGACCAGGGGATACAAGAGTCCAATCGCCGCTGGAATACCAAATGCAACCGGCGTCGACAAGCCCACAATGCCATTTGAAAAACGACCGACATAACTGCCTACAGAAATCCACATTAACCAGTACATGCAAGCGCTGATAAATGTTCCGGTATACACAGGATTCAAAATTCTCCTGTTAAACCAGTGATTCTTGTAAGCCAGGTACAGGTTTTGTCGCCTCAACTTTTTGTGCAGATCATAATTCTCTTCGCGAAGCTTGAAAACCCACTCGTTCTTATCAATCGTGACAGACTCATATTTTTTGCCAAGCTCCGGATTATCTTTCAAAATAGCTGGCAAATGGCGTTCAATTGCCTTTTTGACAGTTTCCTCGGCCGCTGCTGCATCTGTTGCCTGCTTTTTCTTTTTAGACACGCCGTCTTTTTCTTCATCCAAAAGCGCCTGACGGATATGTTCGTAACTGCTGTGTTCCTTTATTTTTTGTTGTTTGTAATATTCGCGTGCAGCATTACCTGTCACAAGCAGTACTGCAAGACACAGCAGAAAAAAAGTGTGCGTCGGATCATGCGCTGTAAAACCAATACCAGGACCTGTTGCATCGCTATTGCCCGAAAAAATCTGGTCGCATAATTGAGGATAACGGCCTTCGTACGTCATATACAAATCAACAGGTGTGACGATAGTATCCAGCATCAGGTTTTCATACTGGGCTGATGAAGGCCACCGTTTTTGAAAGAAAGATTTTTTGGGCGTCGACAATGGCACCCGGACGGATTTTTTGTTTACTGTCTGGAGCTCCACTCCTTCGTTTAGAATAATTGTTTTTCGCACGCCCACCATAACACCCTGCTCCCGAACACCTTAAATTTATAGTATTCCCAACACTTTACCGGGCAATCATTAAGGTTTTCTTAAAAAATAAAGAAAATAGTGATGATTTTTCAGAAAATTTTTCGCTTATTTAAGAATACGTTAAGGTTAGCCGGTATAGCCATGAAGGAGCCCCTCGCCGGAGGGAATCCAGGTCAGTTCATCATTCACTATTTTAGGGGTCAGGACGTAAGTATCTGTTTCAAGGACGCCTTTTCGGGGAACAGGTGTTGCAATAATAATGCCATTGGTGACAGTCATGCTGGCCAGCGCACCGTGTGATTTCGTGATGGCTGCAGGAATCGCATAACGACCTGCGTTGCAACCCGTGAATGTTTTCAATTTTTTGAAGCACTTGTCGACTGCTATTTTAAACGGTTCTGTCGCATCAACGATTTCCTTGTAATAATCCCGACGCATGTAATCACGATAAGCCGGAAAAGCCATCGCAAACAATCCCAGAATGACAAGGAGCGTAATGAATAATTCTTTTAAAACAAAACCTTTCAGTCGTATTTTAACCATCATGGATTTTTCCTGACTAAAAACAGTCACTTGTCATTGTCGCATCAATTATTTGTTTTGTAACCAGATTTTGCAGGTATTGCGAGAGCGTACACATGCCATGCGCCCCGCCGGTTTGCATGGCGCTCACCATCTGCGCCGCCTTGTCTTCACGAATGAGATGGCGCACAGCCGGTGTTCCCAACAAAATTTCAAATGCAGGCACACGGCCACCCTGTTTTGCTTTCACGAGCGTCTGACAAATAACAGCCTGCAATGACTCCGCCAGTAAATGACGAATCATCTCTTTTTCATTCGCCGGAAAAACATCCACGATACGACTGATCGCAGACGATGCCCCGCGGGTATGTAAGGTGGCCATGACAAGATGGCCCGTTTCCGCTGCCGTGAGGGCGAGGCGAATGGTTTCAGGATCCCGCATTTCGCCCAACAAAATAATATCAGGATCCTGGCGCATGGCAGAACGCAAGGCCTTATCAAAACTCCGTGTATCACGATGCACCTCGCGTTGCGTCATCACACTTTTTTGACTGACATGAATAAACTCGATGGGATCTTCCAGCGTAATCACATGCAAACTGGCATGCCGGTTTATCTCATCCAGCATGGCAGCCAACGTCGTACTTTTTCCGGAACCACTCGCCCCTGTCACGAGAATCAATCCACTTTGCAACGTTAATAATTTTTTGAATGTTTCAGGTAACCCCAATTGTTCCCATGTCGGCACGCGAGTTGGGATCATTCGAAAAACAGCACCTGTGCCTGTTTGATGATGACAGGCATTCACTCTGAATCGGGATCCGTCACGCAATTGCATGGCATAATCCAGCTCCCATTCTGTTTCGAATTGATGGAATTCAGCCTCTGACATGCTTTGTCGAACCAGTTGTTTTGTGGTGTCAGCATCCAGCGAACCCCATGCCTCCATGGCCTCAAGATCGCCATCAATACGCAGAACAGGCGGTTTTAAAGGTGCAATATGTAAGTCAGATGCATTTTTTTGAATGCAATGGCGAAGCAATTGTGTAAGGTGCATAAAACACTCGATGATCAATTCAGGAGAGGGTTACGATTGAGGCAGAACGGAAGGATCGAAAGCAACACGCCCCGGAACATCCTGTTCCAGGGCGTGTCTCCAGCAAAGAAAGGCCAATTTATTTTTTAGCTTTTGCTTTTGCCTTACGTCGTTTTTTAGCCGGTTTTTTGGCTGTCTTCTTCTTTCCATCGGCCATGCCTTCTTTATAGGCTTTGGCGATTGCTTTTTTCAATGCAGACTTGTGTTCTTTCTTCATTGCCATCACTCTGGCTCTTAACGCTTTCATTGCTGCACCTGCTTTTCTTGCACCGGCTTTCTTTGCTACTTTCTTGCGAACGACCATAATTAATTTCCCTTTTAAGTTAGTAACCGAAATATAATACAACATAATAATTTATTTTTACACATCAATTTATTTTGACAGATTATTTTTACAGAAACCCATTCAACGTCCATTGCCATGAAACAATTTGACTGACAGGTTGGCATGTCGCAAAAGCTGACTGATAATCCGGATCAACAGAAAAATAATGCAAATAACAGGAATGGATTTTATTCGGATAGTGCCATGAAACCGTTTGCATATCCTGAAACAAATCGAGAGAAAAATCAGGAAGCGTTGAATAAAGTCCGAGACCCGACATCTTGATGATGGCCTCACGCCCCACCCACAAACGGTAAAACGTGCGGTTTTTTTCAGATACCGGCAAGGATGCCAATGCAGCATATTCTGTTTCACTCAAAAACCGTTTCGCGACATCCTCATTAAAATGCGGCTCGATTTTTTCAATATCGACACCCACCTCCGTGTGATTCGTGAGGACATACACGGCCCAATCATGTGAATGCGAAACATTAAACTGAAGCACATCCTGTTTCAGCCGCGGTTTGCCGTGAGGGCCCCGTTCAAACAGAATATTTTTCGGGGAAAGCTCACAATAAAGACCCAGAATTTGCCGCAGGATCGCGCGTGACAGAATAAAACGCTCGCGATGCAAGTCAAAACGAAATCGCTTCGCCCGCTCCATTTCGGTTGAATCAAGGAGCAGGGAATAATCGTGCAGTTTTGGAAGTAAATCTGGCAAAAAGGCTTGCCAACGATGTACGCTATCTTTCTCAATTTTAAAAATAGGCTTCATGGAGACATTATGGCCGGAACAAACAGCAATGATCAACATGACTTTCTCCACATGGAAGCTGTCAATCTTCTGGAGGTGGCGAGAGAATATGGCACGCCGTGCTATGTCTACTCTAAAAAAGCCCTGATTGATAACTGGCAGCGATTTCATGAAGCGTTCGGTTCGCATCCGCATCGTATCTGTTATGCAGTCAAGGCCAATTCCAATCTGGCTATCCTGAATATACTGGCTGGCCTTCAATCCGGATTTGATATTGTTTCTTTGGGTGAACTGGAACGGGTACTGGCAGCGCAAGGTGACCCATCACGTATTGTTTTTTCAGGCGTTGGAAAAAAACCGCATGAAATTCTGCGCGCGCTTGAGGTCGGTATTCATTGTTTTAATGTGGAATCAGAAGAAGAGCTCGATCGACTGAATACCCTTGCAAAACAGCAAAACAAAATTGCTTCCATCGCACTTCGCATCAACCCGGATATCGATGCCAGAACACATCCTTACATTGCAACAGGGTTAAACGAAAATAAATTCGGCATCGCCTATACCGATGTCTTGCCTCTCGTTAACAAAATCCAGTCTCTTTCTCATCTCAAATTAATCGGCATTGGCAATCATATCGGCTCGCAATTAACGGAATTGAGCCCCTTTTCCGAAGCAGTCGATCGTCTTTTGAACCTTGCGAATCAACTGGTTCAGAAAGGATTTCAGTTACAACACATCAATATTGGCGGAGGCCTCGGTGTCAGTTATCGTAATGAAACACCACCGTCCATACAGGAGTATGCAGAAACCGTACTCACGACATTCGCAGCGTCTCCCTTTGAAATTATTCTGGAACCCGGTCGCGCGATTGTCGCCAATGCAGGGATTTTATTGACGACCGTTGATTATCTCAAAAAGACACCGCATAAAAATTTCGCCATCGTCGACGCAGCCATGAATGACCTGCTTCGCCCGGCTCTCTATAACGCATGGCATGACATTCAACCCGTGAACCTTCAACATCATGCTGAAAAACGCCTCTATGATATCGTGGGCCCGGTCTGTGAATCGGCTGATTTTTTAGGAAAAGAACGTACACTTGCATTGGAAGTCGGCGATTTGCTCGCGATCCTTTGTACCGGCGCATATGGTTTCAGCATGAGTTCCAACTATAATTCGCGCCCGCGCGCAGCGGAAGTGCTCGTGGATCGGGACCAAATCCACCTGATTCGTGAGCGGGAGACCATAGAGGACCTTTTTATCAAGGAAAAAATGACATAAATATGTGTTTTTCCCATTTATTTTCCCGACAACTGTGATACAGTATGGTCGCGAGTCGTTACCCCTATTGGGCGATGGCTATGCGAAAGTGTATTTTTTAATTAATTTTGAGGTTTATTATTTTATGGCAGCGCGTGAAAAAGGAACCGTTAAGTGGTTCAACAACAGCAAGGGCTTTGGTTTTATTCAGAGAGACCAGGGAGATGACGTTTTTGTTCATTTCAAGGCAATTACCGGTTCTGGCTATAAGTCCCTGGAAGAAGGTCAACGCGTAGAATTCTCCGTGACCCAGGGTCAAAAAGGTCTGCAAGCGGAAGAAGTCACAATTATCGACTAATTCGGTTATTTCTGACCCATAAGAGATTGATCCGGATCATTTTTTAGATTCCGGATCGGTTTCTTGTGTTTCCTGTTTTTTTCTATTATAAAAACGCTGAATGGCTTTCCCAGTTTTTGTCTGGATAATAAGCAACGACCAGCGTATTTCCCTTAATTGCATTAATCAACGGCTTGATTGTTTTTGGATCAACTGCCATACAACCCCAGCTTCGTCCCAGCATCCCGCGTGTACGGGCCACATCCGCACCCACATATTGCGCGCCATGAAAAACGATATCACGTCGATAGGCATTATTATTGATACCCGGTTCCAAACCCTGAATGCGCAGCGATTCGCCGTGTTTACCATCATAAATCCCGGACGTGACAAACACACCCAGGCTGGATTTCAAACTGCGTGGATCATTTGAAAAAGAGGTCGCATTTTTTTCACCGCTATTCTTGCCGTGTGCCACCCACGTATTAAACAGGACTTTTTGATTTTTCATATCCCAGACCAGCAATCGTTGATCTGCCGAGGGTTTTGAGTAATCAATAATGGTCAGTATTTCTTTATTATCCAGACCTTCCTTTCGTGCCTTTTGATAGGCTGTCAAACCGGCCCTGACTGCACCTTCGCTTAAATTACCGGCCTTTGATGAAATCACTTTTGTTTCATCAGCCACCCAGTCACTGGAACTTTTTGCAGATGCTATCATCGCCGTCTGTGCCGTCTGTTGTATAGGAGCAGAAGGCCTCGACAGACACGCGAGTACGCCCAAACCCGTCACACCGATAACGCCAAACACAAATAACCCCTCTCTCATATTTTTTATGATCATTTTTTCCTCCAGATAAACAGGATGCTTTGCCGAGCAGATTAGTTTATATTTTGAACAGATGCAGTATACCGACCAAAGATTAAGCAAACCTTAATAGATTTATATCTTATTGAATATTCATGCTTTTTATTTTCATGACAGGGGTATCCTTCGCGATATATACTTGAAAGCGGGACGGAAAAAGGGTCATTTAACCATGCAAAACAGAAAAAAAGTGGCATTCATACTGGCAGGCATCACCCTTTTACTGACAGGGTGGCGGGGTGCCATCGCAACAGACAGCACCACGCTGGCTCCTTTTAAAGCCAAGCCATCCGGGATATTTATTTTAGCCAATGGAACAACGCTACCCCTTTACACCATCAACAAGGCCGTCAAAATCTATGATGCAAACAATGCACCCGTGGGTGACAGGCAATGTCCCACAGGCATGAGAAGATCATTCAACGTTGCTCTGTCAGAAACGGATCAGGGATGCGGCAGCAGTTCGGTGATTGCACTGTTTGTCGATTGTAATTTTGAGTCACAGGAGAGCTACTCACTCATCTGTACAGAAGCACGTCTTGCCTGTTCCGAAGGGGATGCACATGTCATACTGAACTGGACCATTTATTGTCGGCCCTGATGGGAAGACTCACTCACTTGCGTACTAAAATGAAAATTATTATGGCCATGTTCCTTGATGTATTGCATGGCCTTGTCGGCTTTCTTCATCAGCACATCCGCTTGCATACCATCCACCGGATATATACTCACGCCAATACTCGCACTCATATTGATGTGATGATCTCCAATGTGAAACGGTTTTGTCAGAAGCTCGCAAATGTGTCCTGCGATTTTTGAAATGGTCGATGTATCCGTCTGGTTCTCCAGAATAATCGCCAGTTCATCACCACCCACCCGCGCGAGAAAATCCGGTTCACGCAAATTTTCCCTGACGCGTTGAATCACACTCTCCAATAATTGATCGCCCGTTTCATAGCCATAGGCATCATTGATAAACTTGAAATGGTCGAGATTCATATACAACACAGCAAAATTCTTTTGTGATATTTCCGCACGCCGAATGGCTTCAGCCAACGTCACCATCAACAATTTTCGATTAGGCAATCCCGTTGGCAAATCATGTGTCGCCACCCGATTCAATTTTTCCTGGCTTGCATCGAGCTTTTCCTGTGTTTCTTTCAAATACCGTGTCAGGGCTTCCTTTTCAAATTGCAATCCGATGGTTTGTTTTAACAATCGATGTGATCGTACCGACAAAATCAGCATATACACAAAATAGACGATAACGGTCGCACTAAACAGTGAATAAAGATAGGTTTGTTGCTGAAAAAACAATTGTATGATGAGTGGTAATAACGCGGTTGTCAGAAAGGAAAAGGCAGCGAAAAGATCAGCCGCCAGTATGGGCACAGCGCCTGCCGTGATCCCGGCCAAAACCAGCGTAATCAACATTTGCTGAAGATCACTCGAAAACCAGAAAAGACAGGAGCCTGCAAATCCCCAGCCAATACCGCCTGCGAATGACCCTATCACAAATAACGTTTTCCAGAAGTTCATCTTTTTTTCAGGCGCAAGCTGTCTGTTATAAATCCCGGTCATACTCATACGAATCAATGCGACAAGGAAAGAATAGGCGAGCCACCCGACGACAAGCGGGCGCATCGGGACAGAACGATACAATCCAATGAAGAGAACCAGTGCACAAAAGAGCGACGCCACCTGGCCCACAACGGATTGCCTGTAAAGATAGGTCACCAGCAAATGCCGGGTCTGCATTTCAATGTGCGCATCGAAATTGAGGCCCGTATCCTTGAAACGAACTTTTTCCTTCAGCCAGCGACTCAAGGATGGCATGTTTTTTCCCTTTGATGAAGTCTCTCTTTCTATTAGACCCCCCTGCTCCCGAAAAAACAAGTCTGACCAAATGGGATGATTGACTCTCTCATGAACGAGTTATAACCTGTAGCACACTTTACCCGATTAGGACGTCCATCATTGTGAAAATTGTCGCGCAATTTGAGATTCCCTGGTACCAGTATTTGAATGAACAAAGCGAGCTCGCACCTGATGCGCCGACTTTCGCAAGGGACACCGAACACCTCATCCATTTGTACCGTGAAATGGTCATGAGCCGTACGTTTGACACCAAGGCCATCGCCTTGCAACGCACCGGGAAAATGGGTACCTACCCTTCAACACGCGGACAGGAAGCCGTTTTCGTCGGGATGGGTGATGCCATGCCGTCCGATGATATTTTTATCCCCTACTACCGCGATGTGGCGACGTTGATCCAACGCGGTGTCAATCCGGTGGATATTTTAATGTATTGGGGTGGCGATGAACGCGGGAATACCTTCGCAGATCCGACTCATAATTTCCCCTACGCCGTTCCGATCGGCACACAAATCCTGCATGCGGCAGGTGTTGCAACGGCCTTGAAAATTCGTGGACAAAAACACGCTGTTTTAGCGGTGTGTGGCGATGGTGGAACGTCTGAAGGGGATTTTTATGAAGCCATGAATGTAGCAGGCATCTGGAAATTGCCGATCGTCTTTGTCGTCAGCAACAATCAATGGGCCATTTCAGTTCCACGCAGTGAACAGACCGCGGCCAAAACCATCGCACAAAAAGCAATTGCCGCCGGATTTTCGGGCGAACAGGTCGATGGCAACGATATCATTGCCGTGCGTGCACGTGTTGTCGAAGCACTCAAAAAAGCACGCGAACAACACGAGCCCACCTTAATTGAAATGGTTTGTTATCGACAAAGTGATCACACCACGGCGGATGATGCGAGTCGCTATGAACCAAAGGCGTTGCGTGAAACCGAATGGAAAAAAGAACCCGTCGCGCGTTTACGCCATTACCTTGAAAAAATAAAGGCATGGTCACCCGAAAAAGAAAAAGCCCTGCTCGAAGAATGCGTCGCAAAAACAGAAAAAATCGTTCAGGACTATCTCGCCATGCCACCCGCCCTGCCGGTTTCCATGTTCGAGTATTTATATGAAACCTTGCCGGATGCCTATGCAGACCAGCGAGATGCACTGATGAATCAAGGAACATAACATGGCAGAAATCACATTGGTCGAAGCGATTAATCAGGCGCTCGCTTATGAAATGCAAGCCGATCCGGATGTCGTTGTTCTCGGTGAAGATATCGCCAAAAATGGCGGTGTTTTTCGTGCAACCGTCGGGTTGCTCGACAAGTTTGGTCCTGAACGTGTACGCGACACCCCGCTTGCAGAATCCATGATTGCAGGACTTGCGATCGGGATGGCGATTGCCGGATTGAAACCGGTGGCTGAATTTCAATTCATGGGTTTTATTTATCCGGCGCTTGATCAAATCATCAATCACGCTTCCCGTATTCGTAATCGCACACGCGGCAAGATGCATTGCCCTGTTGTGTTTCGAACCCCTTATGGGTGCGGCATTCGTGCACCGGAACATCATTCGGAAAGTACCGAAGCACTCTTCGCGCATATTCCGGGACTGCGTGTTGTGATGCCCTCCTCACCCGCCCGCGCCTATGGACTCTTGCTGGCTTCCATTCGCAATCCCGATCCGGTGATTTTTCTGGAACCCTCGCGTTTGTATCGATGGGCGAAACAGGAAGTCCCTGATAATGGCAAGGCCTTGCCACTGGATCTGTGTTTTACCTTGAAAACCGGTCACGATGTCACCCTCGTCACCTGGGGTTCTCTCGTGAAAGAAACCCTCGCTGCTGCCGACAAATTGTCGAAGGAAGGCATCGATGCGGAAGTCATTGACATTGCCACCATCAAACCGCTGGACATCGACACGATTCTTGCTTCCGTTGAAAAAACAGGACGGTGTGTCATCATCCACGAAGCGGCCCGAACGTGTGGGGTTGGCGCCGAAATTTCTGCCGAAATTGCCGAAAAAGGATTGATGTTTTTGAAAGCGCCCGTGCAACGGGTCACAGGGTATGACACGATTGTGCCTTATGCGCGCCTTGAAAAATTTTATTTACCGACAGAAGAAAATATTATTGAAACCGTTCAACTCACCATGGAGTTTGCATGACACTATTTAATTTGCCGGACCTCGGTGAAGGTTTGGCGGAAGCCGAAATACATGAATGGTATGTGAAAGAAGGCGACACGGTCGCAATCGATCAACCGATGGTCAGCATGGAAACGGCCAAGGCAGTCGTGGATGTACCCGCACCCTGCGCTGGAAAAATTGTCAAATTATACGGAAAAAAAGGCGATATTATTGCAACGCACGCGCCACTCGTTGAATTTGAAAGTGATGAAGATGAGGCACCCTTGCAAAAAGACAAGGGCACCGTTGTTGGCAGTCTCGAAGAAAGTGCGACCTTGCTGAATGAAGACACGCTCATTATCGGAAGTGCAAAAAAAACCGGGCTGTCTGCCAAAGCCATGCCTGCCGTGCGCCAGCTTGCAAAACAGTTAAATGTCAATCTCGACACGGTGACACCCACCGGACCTTCGGGACAGATTACGGTGGACGATGTCAAAAAAGCGGCATCGCCTGCTTCAAAATGGACAGGCCATGTCGAAACACTGCATGGTGTTCGCCGCAGCATGGCAACGATCATGACAAAATCGCATCAGGAAATCGTGCCGGTTGTGATCATTGAAGATGCCGATGTGACCCGCATTCAATCGGATTTTACCGCTCATTTATTGCAGGCAATCCTGTTGGCTGCAAAGGCAGAACCATCACTCAATGCATGGTATGACGGCAAAAGCATGGAACGCTGTCTGCATACGGAAGTGAATGTGGGACTTGCCATGGATACCGAAGAAGGTCTCTTTGTTCCGGTATTAAAAAATGTCGAAATGAAATCAGCCACCGCATTACGCAGTGAAATTGATCAGTTCAAAAAAAGTGTGCGGGAACGAACGATTTCGCCGAGTGATTTGCAAGGTGCAACGATCACGCTATCCAACTTTGGTACGATTGCCGGACGGTATGCAACCCCGATTATCGTTCCACCGATGGTCGCGATTTTAGGCTGCGGCAAGTGTCGGGATGAAGTGCGCGCACGCGAAGGTGCGATGGAAATTCGTCGCATCGCACCGCTTTCTCTCTCATTCGATCACCGTGCCGTGACAGGTGGTGAGGCAACCCGGTTTTTGGCAGCTGTCATTGATCATTTGGAAAAAGGAAATTAACCTGTTTAATACAACAAGGATGTATGGATGACCATGCTGGATTTTCATCTTGGCGAAACGGCCGACATGCTACGGGAGTCGGTGCGTGTGTTTGCAAAAAACGAAATTGCGCCACTTGCAAGTGCCATTGATCATGACAACCGTTTTCCACGCGAACTCTGGAAAAAACTGGGTGAAATGGGCTTACTTGGCATTACCGTCGAAGAAGAGTACGGCGGATCCGGCATGGGTTATCTCGAGCATGTGGTTGCGATGGAAGAAATCAGTCGCGCCTCAGGCAGTGTTGGATTAAGTTACGGCGCGCATTCCAATTTATGCGTCAACCAGATTCGTCTGAATGGCACGCCTTCACAAAAGAAAAAATATTTGCCCGCATTATGCAGTGGTGACCATGTCGGGGCCCTTGCGATGAGTGAAGCAAACGCCGGTTCCGATGTCATGGGTATGCAGTGTCGCGCTGAAGTGGATGGCGATTTTTTTATTTTAAACGGCACCAAAATGTGGATCACGAATGGTCCGGATGCCGATGTGCTGGTCGTGTATGCAAGAACAGGGTCTGCTTCAAAAAATACGATCACAGCCTTTATCATTGAACGAAATTTCTCAGGGTTTTCGACCGCACAAAAACTCGATAAGCTCGGCATGCGGGGTTCAGGCACCTCGGAACTGCTTTTTGAAAATTGCCGCGTCCCAAAAGAAAATGTGTTGGGCGAATTGCATTATGGCACACGCGTGTTAAAAAAAGGCCTTGATATCGAACGACTGATTCTCGCTGCCGGTCCCGTTGGCATCATGCAAGCGTGTCTCGATGTGGTGCTTCCCTACATTCATGATCGCAAGCAATTCGGTCAGGCGATTGGTCGATTTCAGCTCATTCAGGCCAAACTGGCTGACATGTATGTCGGTTTGACCTCTTCCTCTGCGCTCTTGTATGCAACAGCGCGCGCAGCCGATTGCGGCGAGATTACCCGCAAGGATTCCGCCGCTGTGATTTTAACGACGTCTGAAAAAGCCACGTGGATGGCGTTGCAGGCGATACAGTGTCTTGGTGGAAATGGCTATATTAATGAATTCCCGACCGGCAGATTGTTGCGTGATGCCAAATTATATGAAATTGGCGCAGGCACATCCGAAATCCGCCGTCTTCTCATTGGACGCGATTTATTTGCAGAGACAAACTCATGGTGACCCTTCAAACCCAAATTGATCCAACGCATGACATTTTCAAAAAAAATGCAGAGACCATGCAACAACTCGTGCAGGAATTAAAACGGAAACTGGCAGCCGTTTATCAGGGCGGCAATGATGCAGCACGGGAAAGACACCGCCAGCATGGAAAATTATTGCCGCGTGATCGTATTCAATTGTTACTGGATGCAGGGTCAGATTTTCTGGAATTGTCCATGCTGGCAGGCGAAGCACTCTATGACGATGCCCTGCCAGCAGGCGGTATTATTACGGGCATTGGACGTATTCACGGGATAGAGTGCATGCTGATTGTGAATGATGCGACAGTCAAAGGCGGGACGTATTATCCGATTACTGTCAAAAAACAGTTACGCGCACAAAAAATTGCAGAGGAAAATCATTTGCCCTGCATTTATCTCGTCGATTCCGGCGGTGCTTTTTTGCCAATGCAGGATGACGTTTTTCCTGATGTGGATCATTTTGGCCGACTTTTTTTTAATGAAGCGAGGATGTCTTCCATGGGCATTCCGCAAATTGCAGCGGTGATGGGATCTTGCACGGCCGGTGGTGCGTATATCCCGGCCATGGCAGATGAATCGGTGATGGTCGGCAATCAGGCCACGATTTTTTTGGCAGGGCCACCGCTCGTCAAGGCTGCGACAGGCGAAATCATCACTGCCGAAGCCTTGGGTGGCGCAGATGTGCATTGCCGTGTATCGGGGGTTGCCGACCACTATGCAAACAATGATGAGCATGCATTAAAAATCGTTCGCACGATCGTATCGAATTTGAATTATGAAAAAAAAATCAGGCTCTCGATACGGGAATCCAAAGAACCACTTTTTGATCCACAGGAATTATACGGCATCATTCCATCCGACCCACGCTATCCCTTTGATATTCGCGAAGTGATTCTGCGTATTGTGGATGGATCAGAATTCAATGAATTCAAATCCCTTTATGGAAAAACGCTCGTGTGTGGCTTTGCGCATTTGTATGGCATGCCGGTTGGGATTCTCGCAAATAATGGTATTTTATTTTCAGACGCTGCCCTGAAAGGCACGCATTTTATTGAACTCTGCTGTCAGCGCGGTATTCCACTGATATTCCTGCAAAATATCACAGGCTTCATGGTCGGTGGAAAATCTGAATCCGAAGGTATTGCAAAACACGGCGCCAAACTCGTCTCTGCCGTTTCATGTGCGCGCGTTCCCAAATTAACGGTGATTGTCGGTGGGAGTTATGGCGCAGGCAATTATGCGATGTGCGGTCGTGCGTTTGATCCGCAATTTTTATGGATGTGGCCCAATGCAAAAATTGCTGTGATGGGTGGCGAACAGGCTGCAAATGTGCTGGCGCAAGTGACGCGTGAGAAAAATGAACGGCTCGGAAAAAAATGGACGCCAGAGGAGGACGCTGCATTAAAGGCACCGATTCTCGCACAATATGCAACACAAAGTGACGCGTATTATTCCACAGCGCGTCTTTGGGATGATGGCATCATTGATCCGATCGACACACGCAAAACGCTGGGTCTTGGTCTTTCTGCTGCATTGAATGCGCCTTTTCTTGCAACTCAATTTGGTTTATTCAGGATGTAAAATATGACAACACCATCGCCTGTTTTCATTTCAACACCACATGAAGGCATTTGTCTTATTACCTTAAATCGCCCTGAAAAACGCAATGCCCTGGATGGAGCACTCATTCAGCAATGGACAACCTTGTTTGACAAAATAGAATCGGATGCCTCGATTCGTCTTGTTTTACTGAATGCAAATGGCGAACATTTTTGTGCAGGCGCTGATATCGCGTGGATGCAAAAAATGGCGCGGGCATCGCATGAAGAAAATATTTCCGATGCGTTGCAACTCGCGCGTTTACTGCAATCCATTCAACACTGTTCAAAACCGGTGATAGGCCTGGTACAGGGTGCCATCATGGGTGGCGGTCTCGGTGTCATCGCCTGTTGTGATATGGTGATTGCAGCAACGAATGCTGTTTTTTGTTTTTCAGAAGTCAAAATAGGTTTAACACCTTCTGTCATCAGTCCCTTTGTTGTGCCCATTATTGGCGAGCGTGCAGCGCGATATTATTTTTTAACCGCCGAAAAATTTAATGCAGAAAAAGCCATGGCGCTCAATCTCGTTCAACAAATCGTTCCTCTTGAAAAATTAATGGATGCAGGTTTGGCGCTTGCAAAAACGTGTCTTTCAAACAGCCCACATGCATTAAGTGAAGTTAAAAAATTGTTATCTTCTCTTTCAAACGAAACGGTTATTGGCAACATAACAAAATTTACAGCCAACCATCTGGCGAAAATGCGCGCGTCAAGTGAAGCGAAAGAAGGATTAAATGCTTTTTTAGAAAAACGTAACCCGATTTGGAAATAACCTTATGTCTCTGCCAGATAAAGTCAAAATAGTCGAAGTCGGGCCACGTGATGGTCTTCAAAATGAAAAAAAAATTCTGGATACAGCCATCAAAATTGAATTCATTGATCGATTGTCACAAACCGGGTTATCCGTGATTGAAGCCACCAGTTTTGTGTCACCCAAATGGATCCCGCAATTGGCAGACCATACGGATGTTTTTAAAAATATTACAAAAAATAAAAACGTGTCCTATCCGGTTTTTGTACCGAATGTCAAAGGTCTTGAAAAAGCGATTGAATGCGGCGTACAAAACATCGCACTTTTTTCAACACCTTCTGAAACGTTTAACCAACGAAATATCAATTTAACGGTCGACGAAAATTTAAAAAATATTGCAGAGATGATAAAAATCGCGGAATCAAATGCTATTCCTGTACGAGGTTATATTTCCTGCGTTTTGGGCTGTCCTTATGAAGGTGACATCGCACCGGACGCGGTTGCAGATCTTGCAAAAAAACTGGTAACACTCGGCTGTGATGAAATTTCACTGGGGGATACGATTGGTGTTGGCACACCTGGAAAGACTGACCGTTTATTAAAAAAAGTGATGGAAAAAATTCCGCGTGAAAAAATCGCCGTGCATTTTCATGATACGTATGGTCAGGCGCTTGCCAATATTTATGTCGCGTTATTAAATGGCATTGCGATCATTGACAGTTCGGTTGCGGGTCTGGGTGGCTGTCCGTACGCAAAAGGTGCGACCGGCAATGTCGCAACAGAAGATGTTTTATATATGCTGAATGGACTCGGCATTGAAACTGGCGTTGATCTTGAATCACTTGTAAAAGTCGGGCGATTTATCACGACAGCACTGGATAAGCCGGTGCAATCGAGAGTGAATCTGGCTTTACAGATACCCTGACTATTTTGCCTGATATTTCCAGAATTTCGGCAAATAAAAACAACAGGCGGCAACGCCCACAACACACAACACGCCCCCTGAAATAACCGATGCCGTCACGCCAAAAAGAGAGGCGACAAGACCCGCTTCTGTATCACCCAGACGCGGGCCGGAGAGGTAACTGATCATTTCAATCCCGGCCATGCGGCCGCGCAAATCCGTCGGTATGGTCTGGTTCCACATTGTCATACGAAATATCCCGCTGATTCCATCAAACAAACCCGCCATCGCGAGAAAAAATAATGCGAGAAAAAGATGGTGGGCGAGACCAAAACAGATAATGGACACACCCCAACCCATCGCTGCAATTGCAATTCCCGCACCATGACGTTTGATTTTTTCAAACAACCCGCCAAAGGCAGAAATGACCAATGCACCCACAGCCGGTGCGGAATACAAAAGTCCGAGCGTCTTTGCACCACCAAAAGACAGGGCAATCGCCGGAAACAGTGCATTTGGCATACCAAACACCATCGCGATAAAATCGACGACATACGTTCCAATCAAATCCTCGCGGGACAGTGCATATTTAAAACCTTTTTTAACAGAACGAAAAGTCGATTCATCTTCCTGACGCCTATCCGGTCGCGGGACATGCGTCATTAAAAGTAACGCAATGAGCGAAATAAAAAACGTCGCAAAATCCACAAAAAAAGTGATCATCACGCCATAATGCGAAATGATTAAACCCCCGATCGCAGGCCCTGCAATCATGCAAAGACTGAATTTAAACGTGATGAGGGCGCCGACCTGCGCAAAATCTTTTTTGTCGACAAGCTGTTGTGTCATGCTTTCGATCGCCGGTCGATGCAACCCATTAATCGCAGACATCACACTCGAGACAAGAAAAATCACCCACAAATGTGCGGTAACAAGCGATGCATTCCAGGCGAGCAGCAAACAACCGATCGCGAGCAGCGTTTCTGTAATCATCAAAAGCATCCGACGATGGTAACGATCCGCAAACACACCACCCACGAGCGCCGTAAACAATAATGGCAATAATTGAAAAAATCCCAGCAAGCCGACCATCAGTGTCGAATGCGTTTCATGGTAAATCTGATAAGGCAGCGCGACACTGGTGATCATCGTGCCAATGAATGAAACAAATTGACCTAAAAAAAGCAGCCCGAAATTGCGA
>DATIJJ010000015.1:0-12082 GCA_035478795.1 Gammaproteobacteria bacterium
AAACTGGCGATCAGCCATTTGGTACCGGCTTTCTCGAAACGCACCTGTACTCTCGCATGCGCGCCGCGCCCTTCGCATTGCAACACAATGCCTGTTCCAAACTGACGGTGCGTGACGGCCTGGCCGACAGCGATGTGATACTCCGACAAGCCGGGGGAAGCGGTTGAAAGAGTGGATGCAGGCATTGATACTTTTGTCTTGAGACGAACGTTTTCAAGAAATTCAGCCGGAATTTCCGCGAGAAAACGCGACGGTCGATGATACGCTTCCCGCCCGTGCAAACGACGTGTTTCTGCATAGGTCATATAAAGCTGTCGCATCGCGCGTGTCATCCCGACATAACATAAACGCCGTTCTTCCTCGAGACCTTTGGGATCTTCCATCGTCATGTAATGCGGGAATAATCCTTCCTCACAGCCACACAGAAACACAACCTGAAATTCGAGCCCCTTGGCAGAATGCAGTGTCATCAGTTGCACACCCTCTTCATATGTTTCCGCCTGATTTTCACCCGACTCCAGTGCGGAATGCGCAAGAAAAGCGGCGAGCTTCGACATGTTCGCTTCACGTGCCGCTTCATCCACTTCAAATTGCCGCGCAGCATTGACCAGTTCTTCCAGGTTTTCAAGACGCGCCTGGCCTTTTTCACCTTTTTCCTTGTGATAATGTTCAATCAGCCCGCTGTTTTGAATGACGTGTTCTACCTGTTCGTGTAATTCAAACTGGCGCGCGTCATCAGAGAGCGTTTCAATCAACTGCAGAAAATGCGCCAGCGCGTGCGCCGCCCGTGTGGTAAAAAAAGTCTGTTCCAGTAAGGCTTTTGCCGAGCGCCACAGGGAAAGACGATGTGTTTCCGTATATTCACGCAAGGCAATCACGGTACGCTCACCAATCCCGCGTGTGGGTGTGTTAACGACACGTTCAAACGCTGCATCATCATCGCGATTGGCAAGCAGGCGCAGATAAGCCAGCGCGTCTTTAATTTCCGCCCGCTCGAAATAACGTAATCCGCCATACACGCGATACGGAATACCGTATTGCAGAAGTGCTTCTTCCAGCACGCGCGATTGTGCATTTGAACGATATAAAATAGCGACGGTGCGAAGCGACTCGCCACGTTGTTGTCGCTCCCGGATGCGGTTCGCCACATAGCGCGCCTCATCCAGATCATTAAATCCGGCATACACCACAATCGGTTGGCCAGGGTCGCCCGCCGTCCACAAATTTTTCCCCATGCGCCCGGCATTATGGGCAATCAGGGCATTGGCTGCGGACAAAATCGTACCGGTTGAACGGTAATTTTGTTCAAGACGCGTGGTTTTCGCATTTAAAAAATCCTGGCTGAAACGCGCAATGTTTTCGACTTTGGCACCCCGCCAGCCATAAATCGACTGATCATCGTCACCCACAATCATGACGTGATTTTCCTTGCCGGCGAGCAGGCGGATAAAAGCGTATTGAATGGCATTGGTATCTTGAAACTCATCCACGAGGATAGAGCGAAAACGGTGTTGGTAATGTGCCAGAATGTCCGGATGATTCAGCCACAGACGATGGACTTTCAGTAACAAATCGGCGAAATCAATCGAACCTGATCTGTCACAGGCTTCCTGATACGCGCGATAAATTTTTATCAATGTACGCGCTTTCGAATCACCGTAATCCGGTAATTGATGGGGTTCCAGTCCCTCGTCTTTTTTCCCGTTGATAAACCATTGTGCCTGTTTCGCCGGCCAGCGATCTTCATCCAGACCCAATGCCTGAATCACCCGACGCACCATACGCAATTGATCATCGGAATCGAGAATCTGAAACCCTTCAGGCAAGTTCGCATCCTTCCAGTGCATGCGTAACAACCGGTGGGCGAGACTGTGAAAGGTACCGACCCACATGAGGCGCGCATCAGGACCGAGTAATTCCTGGATGCGTGAGCGCATTTCTGCTGCCGCCTTGTTAGTAAACGTGACGGACAGGATATTCAGTGGCGACAGTCCTTCTTCCTGCACCAGCCAGGCAATGCGTTCTGTCAAAACGCGCGTCTTGCCGCTGCCCGCGCCGGCCAAAACCAGTTGATGGCCGAGAGGGGCGGTCACGACTTCGCGCTGGGCGTCATTCAGGGAATCCAGTATCATACGGTTTTTCATAGCGGCCATTGTAATGAATAACCCGAATTATCAAAAAGCTTTTTTTCTGTTAAGTGTTGCTGATCTTTCACAATTACCACCGGATGAAGGCAGGGAAGTTGCGATCATCGGCCGCTCCAATGCCGGGAAATCGAGCGTACTGAATCAACTGACGCAAAATAAAAAATTGGCGCGCGTCAGTAAAACACCCGGGCGCACGCAATTAATCAATTTATTTGGACTGGATGACACCTGTCGTCTGGCGGATTTGCCGGGTTATGGTTATGCAAAAGTGCCACCTGCCATGAAGCGAAAATGGCAAATATTGCTCGACAATTATTTACGGTCGCGCGAGTGTCTTCAGGGACTTATTCTCGTCATGGACATTCGTCATCCGTTAAAAGAATTTGATCAAAAGATGCTTGAATGGAGCCAACAGTGTGATCTTCCCGTTCATATTCTCCTCAATAAATGCGACAAACTGACACAAAGTGCGGCGAGTAAAACCGTGCGGGAAGTCAAAACAGCCCTGAAAAACTTTACCAATGAAATTCATGTGCAGGCTTTTTCGGCGTCAAAAGGCAAGGGGGTGAAGGAATTGCGGGCGTGTCTGGATGGCTGGTTTACCAGTTGATTCAGGCGCTGTTGCTCAAATCAGCTTTATCCGAGCCGCGACCGTCAGGGAGCGTCACAGGTTCTGCAAGATATCAATGGAATTAAAAAGTATCGTGACGCTCCCTGACGGTCGCGGCTCGGATAAAACATGTAACAATATTTTTTATTATTTTGTACCCAACCCAAAACTCACCACCTCATCCATCGATTTTGCATCAAGCGCTGCCATCACCAGCCGATCAACCCCAAGTGCGACACCGGCACAATCCGGAAGTCCGACTTCGAGTGCTGCAAGAAATGCTTCATCGATTGCAACCGGTGGCAAGTTCTGTTCAGCCCGAAGTAAAAGATCGGCTTCAAAACGTCTGCGCTGCTCTGTCGCATCCGTCAATTCATGAAAACCGTTCGCAAGTTCAAGCCCCTTGAAATACACTTCAAAACG
The DNA here is from genome assembly GCA_035478795.1 of Gammaproteobacteria bacterium. GTDB lineage: Bacteria > Pseudomonadota > Gammaproteobacteria > DSM-16500 > DSM-16500 > DATIJJ01. The sequence continues at coordinate 3,181 of DATIJJ010000015.1, forward strand.
GGAAGCAACCGGCGGATTTTCATCATAACGAATTCGGGCAAGCGCTGATTGTGTGATCGGGAAATCGTAAATAAAGACCGGTTTTTCGTGCCCGATGCGCGGCTCAATGCAATGCGTCAGCAACAGTTCAAGCCATCGGTTTCGCTCAACTATTTCAGACAAATGATCTTCTGTTTCAACCCATTCAATTCCCTGATCACGCACACAGTGTTTGAGCACTTTAACCGATGCGGTATGCGGATTGATTCCCACATAATTTTCAAATAAGGCTGCATAACGAAACCGTTCGGCTGGTGCTGTTTTTAAAATCGTTTGTAACAACACATCCATTTCATTCATTAAATCCGTGTGATCAAATCCCGTTCGATACCATTCAAGCATCGTAAATTCAGGATGATGTTTTCGACCGAGATCGCCCTGACGGAATGCCTTGCAAATTTGAAAAATCGGGCCAGAGCCTGCTGCCAGCAATCGCTTCATCGCATATTCCGGTGATGTTTGCAGATAAAGTGTTTGTTCCGGAAGACCGGCCTGTTTGAAAAAAGCAGGAATACCCTGAACATGCGGATCGGTCACAGTGAAACGCGACAGAAGCGGCGTGTCCACTTCCAGCACGTTTCGACTCAGAAAAAAATGCCTGATTTGCTGAATAATCTCTGCACGCTTTTTTAAAGCAAACAAGGTCGTTACTCTTTCACTCTCGAGACGTATTCACCGGTTCGCGTGTCGACTTTGACGAGTTCGCCTTCGCCCACAAATAATGGCACACGCACAACGGCGCCCGTTTCAAGTTTCGCCGGTTTGCCACCCCCACCGGAGGTATCACCGCGCACACCCGGATCCGTTTCTGTAATTTTTAAACTCACGAAATTGGGCGGCGTAACAGCCAACGGCACGCCATTCCATAACGTCAAAAGACATTCTGTCTGTTCTTTCAGCCATAATTTGCTATCACCCACCGCCGGCTCATTCATCGAAAATTGTTCGAAAGAAGCCTGACACATGAAATGCCATTCATTGCCATCGGTATAAAGAAATTGCACCTCAATATCCGCCACATCCGCCGCTTCCAGGGTATCGCCGGACTTGTAGGTGCGCTCCACCACACGGCCCGTTTTTAAATTGCGGGTCTTGATCCGGTTAAAGGCCTGGCCTTTGCCGGGTTTGACAAATTCATTGTCAATGATCACGCAAGGGTCATTGTCAATCACCACTTTCATGCCACCACGTATTTCGCTTGTTGAGTAAACAGCCATTTTTTTGTTCTCCCAGTGAAGAATCGGCCTATAATACCCGCTTGCTCACACTATTCCAAAATATTCCAAAGGCTCTCGATGAATTTACAGAATAAAAACGATTGGCAAGCCGCCTTGATTAACGCTGTCACCAACCCCAGAGAATTGCTTTCCCTGCTCGAACTGGAAGACTATCTGCCCGAGCGGGTCGATGAGGCCGAAAGACTTTTTATGTTAAAAGTCCCGCGCGGCTTCATTGCGCGCATGGAAAAGAAAAATATCCATGACCCGCTGCTTCGCCAGGTCCTTCCCATCGATGCAGAATTGAAAACCGTCGCAGGTTATTCGGCCGACCCACTGACCGAAGCCGCCTACAATCCGGTTCAGGGTCTCCTGCATAAATACCATGGCCGGGTCCTGTTGACCTATAGCGCCGTTTGCGCCATCAACTGTCGTTATTGTTTTCGCCGCGAATTTCCCTATCAAAAAAACAATCCGGGCCAAACCGGCTGGAACGATGCGCTGGATTATATTGCCGGGAATGCATCGATCCGGGAAGTGATCTTAAGCGGAGGCGACCCGCTGACGGCCAAAGATGCGCTCCTCGAAAATTGTTGTGAAAAACTGGTTCTGATCCCGCACATCACGCGTCTGCGTATCCACAGTCGAATCCCCGTTGTGCTGCCCGAACGTATCACCGATGAGCTCATCCGGGTTTTCAGGAAAACGCCGCTTAAAATCGTGATGGTCATTCACTGCAATCATCCACAGGAAATCAGTCAGGATGTCAGGGAAGCGATGGACAAATTGAGGGACGCGGGTGTGTTGTTACTGAATCAATCCGTCTTGCTGAAAGGCGTCAATGACTCGGCGGATACACTCATTGCATTGAGCGAGGCGTTATGTGAGATGGGCGTGCAACCGTATTATCTGCATACGCTCGATCGCGTACGGGGCACGGCGCATTTTGATGTTCCCCGTCAAACAGCCATCAAACTTCATCGCACCCTGACAGAACGCCTGCCAGGCTATCTCGTTCCGCGTCTCGTCTATGAAAAACCTGGCGAGCCGGGCAAAACACCTGTTTATTCGGGATAATTGTACACAGGTTAATTTGCGCACACTTTTTTTGTGGATGATTCGGATTATTAAAAAAATGACAGGGAAATCTGTTTTAACTTAATGATTATATTCATTTTTTATTGTATTTCGCCTGAAGACAGCGCACCTTTCTTCCGGCTTTTACACAACTGCTCCCAGCTTTTGCGTAACTTAACCACAAACTTATCCACAGAAACTGTGGATAACCCTGCCGGACCCGTTTAATGAATGGAAAACGCGTATTTTGCAACAAACGCGAGCGCCAGAATCACCAGCGGTGCATTGAGGTCACGCCAACGTCCACTCAGGAGTTTGATCGCGGCATAGGAAATAAAACCAAATGAGATGCCTTCCGCGATGGAATAGGTCAGAGGCATGGCAATGGCTGTCAGCATCGCCGGCACATATTCCGTCACATCTTCCCATTCGATTTCAGTGAAAGCGCGCGCCATCATGCAAGCGACATAAATGAGCGCAGGCGCTGTCGCGTATTTTGGAATGGATGCGGCCAGTGGCGCAAAAAAGAGTGCGACCAGAAATAATAATCCGACCGTGATAGCCATGAGTCCGGTACGCCCACCCATTTTGACACCCACCGAACTTTCGACATAACTCGTGGTCGTGGATGTCCCAAGCATCGCACCAAAAACGGCGGCAGAACTGTCGGCCAGCAGCACGCGGCCGATCCGCGGCAATTTACCCCGTGAATCAATAAACCCCGCACGCCAGGCAATCGCAATCAGCGTGCCGGTGTTATCAAAAAGATCCACCAGCAAAAAGGCAAACACAATCGTGACAAGGCCCATGCTCATGGCACCCTTGATATCCATTTGCAATAGCGTAGGCAAAAGATCCGGCGGCATCGATACCACGCCCTGAAATCGACTGTAGCCGAGCGCAATACTCAATCCCGTCACAATCAGAATGGCGAGAATGACAGACCCTGTCACGCCCAGTGCATCAAGACCTGTCATCAGAAAAAAACCGAGGATCGCAAGCAGGACAGTCGGATCCTGCAAATTGCCCAGTGTGACGAGGGTGGCAGGGCTCGCCGTAATCAATCCTGCACTTTTAAATCCGATGATCGCCAGAAACAAACCGATGCCACCGGCAATACCGAGTTTTAAAGATTTTGGAATACTGTTAATCATGTATTCGCGAATGGGGAAAATACTCAACCCCAGAAAAATAAGGCCTGACAGAAACACGGCACCGAGTGCCACCTGCCAGCTGTGACCAAACCCGAGCACAACGCTATAGGTAAAATAGGCATTCAATCCCATGCCCGGTGCAAGTGCTATGGGATAATTCGCAAGAAATCCCATGAGACAACAGCCAAGTGTCGCGGCGAGACAGGTTGCAACAAAAACCGCACCCGGATTCATCCCGGTTTGTGACAGGATCGAGGGATTCACAAAAATAATGTAGGACATCGCGAGGAATGTCGAGAGCCCTGCCAGCATTTCAGTGCGCACGGATGTTTTATTTTCTGATAATTTAAATAACTTTTCGAGCATCTATTTATTATCCCGACATGACGTTAGAATGGGACACGCAGAAGCTGAAGAAGGATACTCCAATGACGCGCACCTTTAAAGAACAATCACAGCAGCAGCTCATAAAAAAACTCTCTACCCGCGATCCTTTCCAGATTGATCTGTATGAAGACAAGACATCCGAATTTCCGCTGCATCTTAAATTGTTTCAATACGGTAAACCCCTGCCGCTCTCGGATGTGCTGCCTATGATTGAAAATATGGGGTTGCGCACCTACAGTGAAAATCCTTCCGAAATAACACGAGGCAACGAAACGATCTGGATCAGTGATTTCAGCGTCACGTATACGGGCAGTCAAACGCTTGATCTTTCGCGTGCTGAAAAAGTCTTTGAAGAAGCTTTCGCCAAAGTGCGTTTGGGTCTCATGGAAAATGATGGATTTAACCGTCTGGTGCTGGCTGCCGGATTATCGTGGCGCGATGTCACGCTCATTCGGGCTTACGCAAAATATCTGCATCAAACCGGCTTTCGTTTTAATCAGGCTTACATCGAACAGGCGGTGACAAGCCACGCCGATATTATCCAGAACAGTGTAGCTCTTTTTCACCTGAAATTTGCGCCTGTCAAAAATCCGCAAGCCGCGAAAAAAATTGACGCGCTGAATGATAAAATCCAGACGCGTCTTGAAGCCGTGACGAGTCTTGATGACGATCGTATTTTAAGACGTTTCTGGCAACTGGTGAATGCCACATTACGCACGAATTATTTTCAAACGACATCAAAGGGCGATCCAAAAGACTATCTCTCCTTCAAATTAAGATCGGCTGATGTGCCGGAATTACCGCTGCCGCATCCACTCTATGAAATTTTTGTTTACTCGCCGCGTTTTGAAGGCATTCATCTGCGCAGTGAAAAAGTCGCACGTGGCGGCATTCGCTGGTCGGATCGGCGTGAAGATTTTCGAACAGAAATTCTGGGGCTCATGAAAGCGCAAAAAGTCAAAAATGCGGTGATTGTACCCTCCGGTGCAAAAGGCGGTTTTGTGTTAAAAGCCACCTTGCTGGATAGCGGTCGGGAAGCGCTGCATCATGAAGTCATCACCTGCTATCAATCCTTTATTCGCGGATTACTGGATTTAACCGACAACCTGCACGGCAAGAAAGTGATTCCGCCGGAAAAAACCGTTTGTCTGGATGATGATGATCCCTATCTCGTCGTTGCAGCTGACAAGGGCACAGCCAGTTTTTCCGATATCGCCAATGGCATTGCGAAGGAATACAATTTCTGGCTGGGTGATGCCTTCGCCTCCGGCGGTTCGGAAGGGTATGATCATAAAAAAATGGGCATCACGGCGCGCGGTGCATGGGAATCGGTCAAGCGTCATTTTCGTGAAATTGACATCAACATTGAAGAACAGGATTTTACAGCGGTCGGCATTGGCGATATGAGCGGTGACGTCTTCGGCAATGGCATGATTTACACACCGCACATCAAACTGATTGCGGCATTCGATCATCGCAATATTTTTATCGATCCCAATCCACACCCGCAAAAATCATTCGATGAACGCACGCGTCTTTTCAATCTCGAAACATCTTCATGGGAAGATTACAACGCGAAACTGATTTCAGCCGGTGGTGGCATTTTCAAACGTTCCAGTAAATCCATCACACTCACCGCAAACATCAAAAAAGCACTGGGCATTGAAGAAAATGCGCTGGCACCCAACGAACTCATTCGCGCCATTTTAAAAGCGCCGGTTGATTTATTATTTAATGGCGGGATTGGCACCTACGTCAAGGCATCGACAGAATCACACGCCGATGTCGGTGACAAGACCAATGAATTTTGTCGTATCAATGGCGATGAACTGCGCTGCAAGGTGGTGGGTGAAGGCGGTAATCTCGGTTTCACGCAACTCGGTCGCATTGAATATGCGTTAAATAACGGCCTTATCAATACGGATTTTATTGATAATTCTGCGGGGGTGGATTGTTCAGACCATGAAGTCAATATTAAAATTTTATTAGACAAGGAAGTCAAAAAAGACGTACTTACTGAAAAAAAACGCAATCAGTTACTCATGAGCATGACAGGGGATGTTGCAAAACTGGTGTTGCATGATAATTACAGCCAGGCGCTTGTCATGAGTTTTTCATCCATGCACGCCATCCATTACACCGGACTTTATCTTACCTACATGCGAGAACTTGAAACTGCAGTTCATCTTGATCGCGCGGTGGAATTTCTGCCGGATGAAAAAAAATTACTGGAGCGTCGCGCGAATGATAAAGGGTTGACGCGCCCTGAAATTGCGGTTCTGCTCGCCTACACCAAAATTTACATTAAAAATGAATTAGTGAAATCCGATGTGCCGGATGATCCCTATTTTATCAAGGCACTCGAATCGGCTTTTCCAACATTGCTCATGAAATCCTATGTCAATGCGATGGAAGAACATCCCTTGCGCCGTGAAATCATTGCAACCCAGCTCAGCAATCAACTGGTCAATTCAGTTGGCATTACTTTTGTTTATCGTCTGCAAACGGAAACCGGTGCGAGTGTCGCAGACATCGTGCGTGCCTACATGGTGGCCGCCAATGCTTATGGAACAGACGGATTGCAAAAATTGATTGATTCACTTAATTTTAAAATTTCAATCAAAACGCAATATGAATTATTGCATCACATTCGACAATTATTGAATCTTGCCACACGCTGGTTTTTGCGCGGCACCCGCATGCAGGGCGATATTCAAAAAATTATTGATCATTACAAAAAATCGATCGTACAGCTTGAAGAAATTGTTTCAACGCTCATGGTCGGTGCCACGAAAGAATACATGGACAAAATCATCAATCAGTTTGTAGAGGCCGGCATTCAAAAAAATGTCGCGCGAACGATTGCCATCGCACGCGCCATGTATACGGCATTGAATGTGATTGAAGTTGCGACCCAACACAAACTCGATCTGATTCAAACCGCGCAAATTTATTTTGACGTCGGTGGTCAATTCAATCTGGTGTGGTTCCGTGATCAGATTGCAAGTGACTCGCGTGAAGGCCACTGGAACACGATGGCACGTCTTGCGCTTCGCGATGAGCTGGACAGTTTGCAGAAAAAATTATCCATCGTCATTTCAAAAAATGGCAAAAAGAAATCTCCGCCACACAAGTTGATTTCTCACTGGCTGTCAGAAAATCATACGATAAAAAATCGTTGGGAAACGTTGCTGGAATTATTGCATGGCAGCACGAATATGGATTACACGATGTTTTTTATTGTGCTCCGGGAATTGTCGGATATGGTGCAAGTTTAGCCGCGCAAAAAACAGCCAAAAAATTCAGTGGCATTTTTGATAACGAAATGCTTTCATATCGCATCGTCTTGTAGAATACAAAGACAAAAAAATCACATTTGTTTAATTTATTAAAAGGATAAAATATGAATCCGCGCAGCAAAAAAAAGAATGATGGCGCTCCAACTGAACCACTTTTGGGGGTAAAGCATTCGATTAATAGCGATGAGACTGGCCCTTTAGAACAAAAAATACCCAAACGTCCAGACAGTAGTCCATCAGATTCCGACATACCTGAAACAATAAAAAGCGTGTTGCTTGTCGAGGGACATCCTTTGTATGACAAGTATGATATTTATAATGGCGGCAAAACATTTTTGGGGAAATCCGTAGAAAATTTCCGCGGAATACCCGTGACAACGGCAACTGAACGAACCACGCCCGGCTTCTTCAGCTTTACCTGTCGCGGCCATTACAGCCAGGTTGAAACTGGAAAGTTTGGTATAGTAACAACAGATGCTAACGATAGGGTACTGGTTCGTAATGGATGGCATTTTATCGGCAAGCATCAAGAGCTGGCACGGCTCCCTCTCCCCCAGAACAGTGACGAAAACCGATGCAGAGCTGCAGACAACATCCATCTTATTTTGACCCCCGGTTCCGCTGAAAGCCCTCAATACACAGCTGCCACGATAGCAGACAAGCATAATATCCCACATAGCGTTCTGCTTCCACCGGGCTTGACTGTTGTGCAATCATCACAGGTTACCTTGCATGGTGTACAAAAACCGGCTGACAAGGTCATGAAAGTGGGATCGACCAAGCTGCTAAATGTCCCAACCGATAAATTTGCTGTTGCTCTGAATACACCTGGCCGCCCAGCGCCCTACGTCATAACAGGCCCTATCTATTACACAATCAAAAGTCCGGCTAAATTGTTTCAGAATAAATATACCGAAAAAGATAGCAAAGGGAACTTTGTAAAACTGAACATGTTTCCGTCGAAACCAAAAATCAAAAGAGAGGTACAGGCAGAAACAAAAGATCACTTTATATGTCGTTATACTGTTTCAGGACAATATACCCTTACACATCTGGAGCGCCTTTCATCTGGCTTGAATAAATTCCTGGGCCTGCGGGAAAGAAACACCCCACCTGACGCTAAAGTCATTTCGGTGCCTGAGGAAACGATATATAAAGTCATTGCAGACGAAATTCAAGGACTTAATTATGATGAGCTATCTCAGCTCGAAAGCAAAAAAGATGCCCTCCTGCAAAAAATAAATGATGAACTTAAGAAGGACTCTACTCTGCCGAAAGCTACTTTAACCAGCTTCGAAATGAGCCGACCGCGCAACGAGGAGCGCGAGAAACTGAAAACTGATACGGCTGCAAAAACTTTCGAGCAAACGCAGAAAATTACTATGTTGGAGGGAGAGAAGGGAGTTATCGCTGCACAATTTGCTAATGAAAAAGAGAAAGCAGATGCCGCACAAACAGCCAGACTTGAGGAGCTTGAAAGAGATATCAAATTTGCTAAAGCATCAGCAGATGCGGAAATAGCAAAAAATAATGAGCGCGTAAGAGCAGAAAAAACCCGGCTGGCGGCAGAAGCCAAAGAACTTGCTCCCGCGCGGGCAGAGCTTGCACGAGCAGATGCAGAAACAACAAAAGCAAATTCGACCGCGCAAGTAGCAAAACTTTTAGCTGCCAGAGAGGCTCTTGGAGATGCAACCGCTGCATCCCATTTTGTACTGGAAGAGCAGCGACT
>DATIJJ010000016.1:0-1562 GCA_035478795.1 Gammaproteobacteria bacterium
ACAGTTGTTCCGCTTTGACGTATAAATTTTCCGTTATACGTACTATTAAATGCGCTTCCACTGGCAACTTTGAAATCATTGGTCACAGAAAAACTAGGATTTGAACCCGTTTGCGACCATATACCTTTTGAAAGAGTGAAGTTATTTACGTTAATAGTGCCTGAAGCACCTGTTGTAATACTGGTTCCTGTATTGGTTGCAGATAACGTTAATGTGCCTCCTGTTAATGAAATACCTGCATTAATGGTAGTGTTGCCGGTATTATTAGCATCTGAATCTGCGGTAAGCGTGAGGCTGCCGGTACTTGTGTTACTTATGGCAGCATTCACAACAATGTTGCGAATGGCTGATAAAGTCAATGAGTTTGCATTACTCCACGAGATCGCATTCGCTACTGTAATGTCACCGGATCCCGTGCCTGTTCCACCTGTCGTGGTTCGCACGGTGATATTTGCAGTACTTAAAGCATTGGTAAGATCCGTCACGTTTAATGTTGAAGTGTTAGAGTTATTATCACCCGTGTAAGTATTGCTTGCAAAGGTTACGCTGGTAGTGGTACCTGTAGAAATCGTCAAATCCGTCGGATCGAGTAACCAATTTCCTGTGGTACCTTTGGGAGCTGATAAATTAACTTTTGCATTGGCGACATCTAAATAATGACCTGATGTTTCAACAAATCCACCATCGCCACCGAATACTCCACCTTGAGCTGAAATGTTTCCATGAAAACCTGTGTTGTCGTTAGACCAAACAATCACTTTACCGCCATTGCCCATTGTGATTGCATTGGCTTTAATGGAGGTGTTAGCATCGACCTGAGTTGAGGTCGCATTAAATTCAGGTCCTTTGCCTTGATAATTCCCCCCAATGAGTACTTCGCCACCACCGCGATCACCGGAAGCATCGATGGTCGCATGATTAACTTTCACTCTTGTTGCTAAAAGTTTAACTTGGCCGCCATGTTGGCCTGCGCTTCTGCCTGAAACATCAATGGTGCCATTTGAAAAAATCAGATCGCCATTAGACATTTTTGCAAAATGCGTGGCTTCTGGGGTATGGCTCGTATTGATGGCGTGATCAAGAATTTTTTGTGCAGCTCCTGCTTGCATATGGACAAGACCTAAATCTTTTAGGTCCTGCGCAGAACCTTTGTTATCACTTGAAGCTTGATCAATGCTGAAATTGATTAATTGATCGCCGGAAAAATCCAACGTGAATTTATTACCCGCACCCATGATGACAGTGCCTGCATGAGCAGTAATGTTTCCATCGTTCTCAACTCGATTACCAATCAATGCAACCAAACCATAATCAGCCGCATTAATCGTGCCGCGATTAATGATGGCGGCATGAGGATATTTGGAAGGGATATCAAATACATAATGCTGTGAATCAAATTTACTCATATCAGATGTTGATGCAATAATACTGCCTACATTCACAAATGAAGTTGGGCCAAAATAAATACCAGCTTGGTTAATGAGAATAATTCTGCCATTCGCATTCAGTGTTCCATAGATTTGTGAGCCACCATTCGTTGAGTTGATGCGATTGACGGCAAC
>DATIJJ010000017.1:0-21428 GCA_035478795.1 Gammaproteobacteria bacterium
GTCAACAAATCACTCATGTTTTTGTTTGCTGTTTCAGTCGCAAGCCTCGCTGCCGCAATCGCCTGGTTTGTTTCCGCAATTTCACGCTTCACTCTCAGCAATTGTAATTGATTGACGGAATCGAGATAGGCTTCCTGTTGCTCGCGCTGTTTCTGAAAATCGATATTGCTACCGGGTGCTGTCAGCGCATTCACTGTCGTTAATTGAGGCTGCTCGGTACCTCGATTCGTTTGTGCCGTCGCCGCCGGTTTGGGTGTCTTTTCTCCCGCCGCCGGTTTGGCAGGCACAATAACAGGCTCGGCTGCTTTCTCGGTAGAAAACAGACCAATCACTTCATAAATAATAAATGCCAGAATAACAACCGTCAGAACGCCAATCACTTTTTGTTTGGTGGTTACCGCTACCTTGTCTGCCATACGTTTAATTCCCCAATGCCTTAAGGACAATAATGCCTGTCACTGTTCCATTCTGAAGGGTCAGATTGACATTGACCAGCACCAATGGCAATCGTGAAAATTGTTCTCCCAGCAGATTCAGTGTATCCAGTGTCAGATTGTTGAACGTAATTGAGAATTGTGTCTCAAGAAATCGTCCTCGCTCCACAATAGCACCCAGTTTAAGATGATTGCCCGGGAGAACAATCGTTATGCGATCCAGTAATTCCGCGATCACCTGTTGCAAGGGACTGATGGTCTGCGTTTCAGGACGTGATACGGAAACGATCGTTTGTAGAAGGTAAACGCCATCCGGCGCAATTTGTACTGTCGCATTGTTCATCCCCGCCCAGACATAGAGCACATTCAAAAGTGCCCCGGACGATTGCATTTTGATTCGCATCATATCCCCGGCATAACTCACGGAGACAGGAACCCATCCCGGAATGGTATAAAGCCGTGCAAGATGCGACGTCAACAATTTCACCTCGGATACAGGAGAAGGCGATGCGAGCGTACGCAAGTAAGCCTGATACGGATTCACCACATTCACAAAAACCGTTGGCAATTCCTTTTTGCTGGTCGAAAGATACATAATCCCTGCCCAGATAAATGCAATGATGACAAGACCCGTCACGATTCGACTCAACGGAATCACGCCAATCCCTTGCGCTTTTAAGGCAACATCCACCCGTTGCAGCTGAAAAACCCGCAGTGTCGGCAAGGTGGGGAAGATCGGATCGGGTAGCACATTAAACGATTCAACGGAGGAGGCATCCAGCGAAAATTTGCCTTCTTCAGGTGTTTCGCTTAAGGGAATATCGCCGTGAATGTAAATATTAAAATGGTTTTGTTGCGTGCGAAACACCACCAGTTCATCCGGAATGCTGTCTACCGGAAAACTGCCATCGAGATAAACACTGCCATCTTTTACAATGACGAGAATCGCCTCAAGCGTATTCGGAATCGCTTCGCAATAAATTAAATCCCGCGGACGCTTGAAATAATGCCAGACCGTCTCGCCCAGCAAAAACCCGGGGTCCGGCGAAAAGGCCGCTTCGTATTGATTGGCATTTTTGCGCTGCAGGGCAACATATTGGCCGTAATTCGTACTGAGCAGCAAAATTTCTTTTTTAAGCAACGCCGATTTTTTCGCAGCCAGCACATCGCGATAGGATGGAATGATGAACCGTTCCCCATCTTCACGAGTGATATAGGACATTTAGGCAATTCCACGCAAAATAAGCGGTGTGATTAACACCAGGGTTTCTGTACTCTCTTGTTGCGCTGTCTTGCCACCGAGTGCCTGGGAATCAAACAATTGCTGCGCACCGACCGTGTTACCGGTTTGTCTGAATCCGGCAAGAATCAGCGTATCGCCGGATGCCACCACACCGCGCTGGTTAAATTGTTTTTGTTGTACGGTTGGCACCTGAATGGCCGTGGTTCCGGCAACCGGTGTCACGCCAGCGCTAATCGTTTGACCATTCGAGGAAATCGTCGTCAACCCTTGAAAGTTTGATAAATCCGCATTCACCTGCATGTAAACTTTATTCCCCAGAATTTTGGGCAGCACGTACAAGGTCAAACCGGTGACAACCGCACCTGGCGTGATTTGCGATGTCACGGCAGCACTGCCGGTCGTACCAGCACCGCCTGCAAGACTGGTGGATTGAACGCTCGCAAGATAGCCGGTTTGTTCGACAATACGAATCTGGGACACCTGATTGTTCTGACACAGCACCTGGGGTTGCGTCACGAGAGACACCTTGCCCTGCTGCTGCAATGCATTAATCAATGACTGAATGCCTGATATGGGCTGTCCGGCAGCATTGTTTGTCCCTGTCAACGCATTGGCAAGACCCGCTGATGTGGGCAGTAAATTTAATTGGGTTATACTGGTTAATGCAATCGGCGCACCATTATTCGACACCAGTTGATACTGGCCATTATTGATGGCATGTTGAACCACATTCCAGTTGATCCCGAAATTAAAATCACTTTCAAGCGTCACAGTCAAAATCTGAATCTTGACCAGCACCTGTCTGGATAAATTGTTATTCACATTATTGATGAATCGTGAAACCAGATTCACATTGACCGGACGATCGCGTACCGTGACAGACGTGGTTGCTTCCGACACCATCACCTTGCCGTCCGGTGACAGCAGCTGTTTAATCGAGGATTCAAGATCTTTCCAGACAGAAAGTGTAGCTTTCAGATTGCTGTATTGTGAATTGGCACTGTCGTCAATGGAACCTGTGACAGTCCCACCGCCCGGGCCTGCAATCGCAGAACCACCAGCGCCTCCACCCGAACTGCCTGATGCCTTGCCCATGAGATAATCCGAAGAGCCTGGCATGAATGCAATTTCAAACGTTCGGGTCACATACGCTTGCCAGTACACATTATTCCCATTCACCGAATAGGTATAACCCGTTTTGGCCGCGAGTAAATCGAGTGCACCCTTGATCGGGCCCGAATAGTTAACCGATACCAGTGCCTTGTCATTCAACCCTGTCTGATAATGCGTCAGAATATTGCGGCTGCCGCCTTCCAGAATCATCCGGTTATAGTACGAAAAAGGTAATTGTTCGCCCCGCAACAAAATGCGGTTTTGTAACCAGCCGGGTCGTCTGGCAAAATTGATCGGGGTTTTATCCACATACAAACCCTGGTTAATCACGAGGGTCGGATCCGGTTTGGTCATTTCCGCCATGTGTGCACGTGCATCATCATTCCGGTGCATGACATCGGCCACATTCGCTTCCGCCTGATTATAGACAGGCGAATTACAGCCGGATAAAAAGAGTGCCGTTGATAAACACAATACGAGTATTCGTTTATAAAACATTATGGCTTCCTTTGAACAACAGTCATCGTACGGTTAGACATATACATGCGTGCCTGCAATGGAAAAGGCTGTAAAATTTTTTCAATCACATCCGGCAAACTGGAACCGGTCACACGACCATCAAAATTATAGTCATAAGGCACTTTCCAGACGACTCGCCAATGGTATCGATCCATGATGCGCTCAAGATTTTCCTTCAGAGAACCACTCAGACTGATGGCATAAACAGGCGCAGGACGCCCAAGATGTGCAAAACGATTCGGAAAGGCATTACTGCCATTGGAAGGAATAAAAGCGGTATTTTGTTGCGTGCCCGCCTGGAAAAAAGGTTCATTCGGAATCGCAGCACCGGGTTTGGCAACCTGCCAGCCAGCAAAAGAGATGAGAGGGAAAAGTATGAGCAGAAAAAAGCTTGTTCGAATCGCAAGGCACTTCATCGTGATACTCCATTAAATCATACGCCTGGCTCAATAAATTTCTGATTCAAAGCAGTATAAGCGATTTATGGAAAATGTGTAAGTACCAGGGCGTGTCACCACACACCCTAGCGCTGCCACACATCAATGGAACCGGAAGGTTGTTCATCACCGCCATTTGGAACACAACGCGTGATGGCAACAAGACTGCCCATCATTTTGCCCTGGTCCACGGCAGTATCAGCGGGTTTGACTTCACCTCTCTCCGTAAAGACAGATAAACAGACTCGCCAATACAAGGTGCCATCCGATGCAATGGGTGTGACATTGCCGGAAGCATCTTTTGTTTCGCATGCCTGGGCAAAACCGGCCAGCCTGCAACCATATGGTTTATCCGGAGGAGCCGGATTTCCATTATCATCGCCGCCCACTGCAAATGCCGTAAAACTTTTAACAGAATAAGCCTCTCCGTTGCAAACAGTGACATTCTGGTAGATACAGGATCCATCGCTCCGTCTTGCAATACATCGTGGCACCTGCGTACAGGTCGGTGGATTATTCACACCACTGACAGCAGCCGGCATCACCATAATTTCGGGCTTCATGTTGGGAGGGCAGGTCGGTGCCGGTACACAGGAACCACTGTAATAAACCGATGCAAAATTCACCGAGCGCGCATTATTTAAATTTTGTCCGGGCACATTAACGCTTGCGAGCACAACGGAACAGGTAGCGCCCGTGGTACAGGATGCCATGGGATACCTGCCAAACGAATTGGTACTCCGAAAGGCAAGAGGCAAACGACCCGCGACCACTGCCGCATTCGCAGCAGTATTGATGAGGGTTGCCACCGTAAAGGTCCCGCTGTTTTTGTCACAGGAAACAAAATACATGTTTCCATAAGGACTGTTCACCAGACCCGGCGGCAAATAGGATCTCAGGTCCTCAAGCGACGACCAGCGTGGTTGTAACGGAGCACTGCATCGCATGTCACTTGCTGAAGCGCCGGCGGTAGGCCAATAGGAATTATTCACATAAAAACTCAATGCAGCATTTAATATTTGCTGCATCTGTACAACCGTTTTATCGCGACGCAATTCATCCGATTTTTGCGTGGTGTAGTTTAACATCATCACCAGTAATGAACTTGCAATCGCCAGCACCAGCATCACTTCAAGTAGCGTGACGCCTTTTATTTTTCGCGAAAACATCATCATACGGTTATCCACCACATAAATAATTCAGGGAATTATACCAGTCTTTACCGGTTGTCGGATCACGCGTTTCATTCGAAACACCACTCAATGCCGCCATGCCATCGTTCGTATATTGCATATTGAATTGTTTCACAGAGGGCAGGATCGCCCAATAGTCACTGGTGACAGTCGGGTTATAGGCAGAAGGCATGCGCGTCCAGACCAGATAACCCGCCTGGCCGGCTTGCGATGCACAGGTTGCAACACCGTTGCCGGATGCGGATGAAATACAATCCGCATTCAAATCATTTTTTATTTGCACCCATTGTACGGGTGTCAGGGTCGTTGATAATTTCACAGCCACCTGGGCTGTCCAGAGTACAACGTGTGACTGAAGGGTGGGACCCTCACCCGCCTGCAAAACGGCGCCACTCACCGTATCACAGGCGGAAGAAGACGTGGATGAGCTCGGGCCGGTGCAGGCAAAAACCGTCATCACCGGATCCGTCGCACCCGACAAGAGTCGGTTAAACTGGATAAAGTAACCCCTGTTGGCCGCGGTATTATCCACCAGGGGATTATTGGGCTGCCATCCTCTGAGAAAGCCTGGCGTCACGAGCGCCGTTTCAAGCGATAACACAAAAGTGCGTGTAATGCCGGACGCATCTCTGACCAAAGGATCCAGCTTGCCTGTGGATTGCGGATTGGAGTCGGCGTCAAGCGCCATGCGGCAATTGGCAAAATAATAACTCGAGAGCGCCTGAAAAACCTGATTCACGCTGGCCGCGATTTTTTTTTCATTCGCCTGAAATTGAAATTGTTTATACACCCTGACGCTTAACAACAATAAACTGACAGCGATAACCAGTACGAGCATGATTTCCAACAACGTAATACCACTTGTCCGGGATTTCATTTATTGCCCCATTGCCATACCGGTCAGATAGATGCCTCGAATAATAATGATGATCATGACACCGCCCAGAAGAAGCAATGCGCCTCCCAGCAGTTTGGCAACGAGGGCGAGTGTTTTTAAACTCTGTTCACCGCCAAGGACACCCATGCGAACGAGACCATGCTCAAATCCCTTCACTTCCGCCATGACGCGCAAACGTAAAATACTTTTTTCATCGATAAGGCCCGTCGACAACACATCGGCAATATTTCCCCGACCCATTGCCATGAGATGCTCCATCATCATCAGATGAGATGCGATATAGGGTGTCGCCTGATATTGCATGACCTTGATAGCGTTTTTAAACACAACACCATTCGCGACAAGCAAACCAAGCGTCTCCATCAGTCGGGCAGCCGCAAAACGTCGATACAGATTAAACGGTGGAAATTTGTCAAGCACCGGACGCAACTCGCCGACATAATTGCTCATCAGGCGACGAAACAGCAGAATGATGGCAATCACGGCGGCAATAACCAGCCACCACCAGTATTGAATCAATTGCGCAAGCGTCACGAGATCACGTCCGGCTTCCGGCCATTGATCCATGGGTTTAATGGTTTGAAATTCCATAAACACGCCATTATTCAAATACACAATAATGCCACAGGCCATCGCAATCACGATCAGTGGATACGTCACCGCACTCACCACTGCAGCGGTTGCACCACTTTGCTGTCCGAGTGTTTTGATAGCAGATCGCAGTGTTTCGGTCAGCGCACCGCCTTCCTCACCCACACGAATGATTTCTACAATGCTGACAGTAAACCAGTCGCGCATGCCATCTGCGAGTAACTGACCTTCCGAAATTTTTTGTGCGATAGAAAGCGCAACATCCCGTGTGATGCCGGTCGTTGCCTGTGCCATCATTTCAATGGCACGATTGGCAGGAATACCATCATTGACCAGCAGATAAAAATCTTCAAGAAAAGCAAGCTGTGCCTTTTTACCAAATTGCAATCGCTTCAACTGGTGGATGATTTTATTTCCGATTGTCGTCATATCCACTGTCTCTGCCATAAATGCCCTGATGTCCTAATTATATTTATAAACACTCGCCTTGGTGGATGTGTGAATCGGTCCCACGACTTTTTCTGCATCAAAGGGATCACACAAACCTTCCTGAATCAGTTGCACCGCTCGCCCGTGAAAATCAAGCCAGCCATTTGCCAGCAAATATTTTTCCCAGTTCAATGTATCACCTTTCTGAATGAACTGACGTCCTTCCTCATCAACCCAGATCACTTCGGCAATCACGGTGCGCCCTCCGACAGCACTTCCATGACAGGCCGGACATCCCGGACCCCGCGCACGCGCACTGTCAAGCACCTCTTTTCCGAGCACTTCTTCCCAGTGCGGCAGAAACGCCTGATGTCTTGGCGACGTTCGCAAGGGAATAGAACATTTTTGACAGACCGTGGGCACTAGCCGTTGACACATCAAACAGCGCAACACACTGCTGTCGCTCAGCATGACAGGTGAAATATCCATGTCAACGAGTCGCGTGATAATTGCCGTTGCACGATTGGTGTGAAGTGTCGTCAATACGAGGTGACCGGTAATGGATGCACGAATCATGACATGCGCTGTATCTTCATCACGCATTTCACCGAGAATAATCACATCCGGATCCATACGTAAGGCCGCTCGCCCCATGCTCGCAAAACCGCGATCTTCCTTTTCCGTATTGACAGGAATCTGTGTCGCTTCTTCTACCACTTTTTCAACAGGATCTTCGATGGAATACAGCTTTTGTGTACTCTCAACCATTTCCATGCAGGCAGCCAGTGTCGTTGTTTTACCCGAACCGGTCGGTCCTGCCACAATAATGGCGCCGAATGGCAACTTCAACGCCATTTTAATAATTTCGACCTGTTTGGCCGTGTAACCCAGCTCTTCCAGGGTTTTGACATGCTCTTCGCCTGTTGCGAGAATTCGCATGACCATATCAAAACCGCCATGCGCAGGCACACTCGCAAGACGCAACCGAATATCCCTGCCATTCATTTTTAATGGCATGGAGGCATCTTGTGGCACCAGTGGATTGAAATGAGATGTCGCGTGATCGGTTTCCTTGTTGAAGGCGACCGACGCAAGTTCCCGACCCAGTTTTTCAGACCATTCCGCATAAACACGCAGTTCCCCGTGTTGACGCATACGAATTTTTGTATAGGTCTGTCTCACCTGGATGTGAATATCACTGACATTTTGTTGAACGGCTTCAAACACGAGATCGCGCAAGTGCCGTTGTTGATCACTGAATGTCGCGTTTGTTTCACCTTTCTGTTTTTTTGTCTGACCTTCCTGACCACTGGCAAGCAGCAATTTGATAAACGAATGCGTCGCAGCAAAAACAAAACCGGGATGAATGCCTTTGCCGAGCATCAGGGATTTACAATTTTGTACGGTACGGGAGGTGGGATCAGAAGACAGGATAGTGGCACTTTTTAGAACGACAATAGTATTCTGTTCCTTACACCAGGGTAACATTTCATCCATGACCCTGTCTTTTGTATCCAGATCAGCCTGGCTATTCAGTACCCTGGTTAAAGTTGCCGCAGCAAATTGTTCCAATTGATCCATTTGATCTTTACCATCAATTGCGCTCTCGGACGAAGTCACTTCTGCCATGATCAAGGCCTCTCACACGGAGTCGGGTTATCTCTCTTTCAAGCCAGTTGAAGCGGGGCGTGTCCAGAATGACCTGTCACTTATTGTTTTTAAAGTAAATCAAGGGAAACCGGCGCCCGAGAAGTCATTGTAAAAACAATAAGTGACAGGTCATTCTGGACACACCCTGCTACTTATTATTATACATCCAGGTTAATCACATCCAGCGCATTGGTTTCAATAAATTCACGGCGTGGCTCAACCTGATCGCCCATCAGAGTGGTAAATATCTGATCAGCAGAAACGGCGTCTTCAATCGTGACTTGCAGCATACGACGGGTCTCAGGGTTCATGGTCGTATCCCACAACTGATCCGGATTCATTTCACCCAATCCTTTATATCGTTGAATCGTTTGACCTTTTTTGGCTTCTGCCATGAGCCACTCCACCGATTCCGGGAAAGAAGTCACCCGTTTTCGCTTTTCGCCACGTTCCACAAAGGCATCTTCCTGAAGCAAATCCTGTAATTTTTTGCCGAGAGAAGTGATTTTCCTGTAATCCCCCGAACAGAATAAGTCTTTATTAATCAACAAGCTATCGGAAACCCCATGGTGAATGATATTCACTTTGGGCAGCCAGATATTTTTTTCCACATCATGAAAAACATCAAATGAATAACGAACAGGTGCATCTTCACTGGTCTGCAACAAGTGTGACATTTTTTCTGTCATTTTTTGAACGGTGTCTCTTTCAGACAAGTCATTTTCATTCAGGGCAGGCGCATAAATCAGCGCATCCAGAATGGCTTTCGGATAGAGTCGGGACAATTGCGCAATGCTTGCGTTGACAGATAAATATTCCAGCAATAATTTTTCCAGCGGCGCGCCCGTCACAGGCAATGTGCTGCTGTTTGGAAATAAGCGTGCATTCTCAAGCGCGGATTGCACCAGTGATAACTCCAGGGCTTCCTCGTCTTTGATGTATTGTTCCTGCTTTCCCTTTTTAATTTTGAAAAGCGGTGGCTGCGCAATATAAACATGTCCCCGTTCGATCAGTTCAGGCGTTTGACGATAGAAAAAGGTAAGCAACAGTGTCCTGATATGCGATCCATCCACATCGGCGTCAGTCATGATGATAATACTGTGGTAGCGCAGTTTGTCCGGATTATATTCCTCACGGCCAACACCGCACCCGAGCGCCGTAATCAGCGCAACCACTTCAGCAGAAGAAAGCATTTTGTCAAAACGCGCTTTTTCCACATTCAAAATTTTTCCCTTGAGTGGCAGCACGGCCTGATTTTTCCGATTTC
Organism: Gammaproteobacteria bacterium; assembly: GCA_035478795.1. Taxonomy (GTDB): domain Bacteria; phylum Pseudomonadota; class Gammaproteobacteria; order DSM-16500; family DSM-16500; genus DATIJJ01. The sequence goes on from DATIJJ010000017.1 coordinate 9,775, forward strand.
TGGCCTGTTTTGCAGAGCCACCTGCCGATTCACCCTCAACAATAAAGACTTCGGACTTGCTCGGGTCTTCTTCCTGACAATCGGCCAGTTTTCCTGGCAAACCTGCCATGTCCAATGCACCTTTTCGACGCGTCATGTCCCGTGCTTTTCGTGCTGCTTCACGTGCACGTGCCGCTTCAATGACTTTTTGTACAATCGCCTTGGCATCCTGGGGAAATTCCATCAAAAACTCTTGCAGCTTTTCTGCAGTAGCGGATTCGACAACCGCTTTAATTTCGGATGACACCAGTTTATCCTTGGTTTGTGAAGAAAACTTGGGATCCGGCATTTTAACAGACAGAACAGCCGTTAACCCTTCACGAAAATCATCGCCTGTCATGGCAATCTTGTCTTTCTTTAAAAAACCTTCCTTATCAATGTAATTGTTAAGGACGCGAGTCATGGCGCCGCGAAACCCGGCCAAATGCGTACCGCCATCTTTCTGTGGAATATTGTTAGTAAAACAAAATATTTTCTCGATGAAGGTATCATTCCATTGAAGAGCAACTTCAACAGTAATTTTGTCTTTTTCCAGCGAAAAATAAAAAACCTTTGGATGAACAGGGGTTTTATTACGATTTAAATCTTCAATAAACGCTTTAATGCCACCATGATATTGGAAAAGATCCTGTTTGCCCGTGCGCTCATCGCTGAGATGAATTTTAATCCCGGAATTTAAAAAGGATAATTCTCTTAATCGTCTGGCTAATATATCGTATGAAAAATGAATATTGGTGAATGTTTCCTTGCTGGGCTTAAAGCGTACTTCCGTGCCACGTTCAGTCGTTTCACCCACAATGGCGAGAGGCGCTTCGGGGTCACCGTGTTTGTAATGTTGTTCATGTACTTTTCCGTTCAACCGAATCGTTAAATACAAATCTTCTGATAGCGCATTCACAACAGAAACACCCACGCCATGCAACCCGCCGGATATTTTGTAAGAATCGCTGTCAAATTTGCCGCCAGAATGCAGGACAGTCATGATTACTTCTGCAGCAGAACGGCCTTCTTCAGGATGAATATCGACAGGAATGCCTCTGCCATTGTCTTTGACAGAAACAGTTTCATCGGCATGAATAACAACGTGAATTTCATCACAAAAACCGGCCAGCGCTTCATCTATCGCATTATCGACCAACTCAAACACCATGTGATGCAAGCCTGTGCCATCATCCGTGTCTCCGATATACATGCCTGGACGCTTGCGTACCGCATCAAGGCCTTTTAATACCTTTATGTTCGATGAATCGTAGACTGCTGCACTCTTCACTCTTCGTTACTCCCAAAATATAACTTCCAATCGTCTGATCAGGGTGTACCGGCCACCGCCAATACGCCCGGGTTTTCTTCCTTCACACAACCATGTTTCACGTGGAACATTTTCATTTGAGCCTGACAGACACCGACCAGGGCTTCACGCTCCACGGCGGTAACAAACACCTGTGCTTTTTGTCTTGCAAGCAGCGCCATTAAGTAAGATCTGCTATGGATATCGAGCTCAGAGGGTAAATCATCTATGAGATAGACGGGTCTTCTATTTACGCACTCCTGTAGCATAGCCCCTTGCGCGATTATCATAGCACAAATGAATAATTTTTGCTGGCCTCTTGACAAAATATCCTTCACCGGAACCCGATCAATTGTCATCCTGAAATCCGCCCGATGAGGGCCCATTTGCGTATAGCCAGCAACGATATCCTTATCATTCGATCGATTCATAGCCTCTTCATAAGTCAAGGCTTCATCCCATCCCGGATAATAGACCAGCTTCAAGGCAGGAAGCTCAATGAGGCTTGAGAGAACAGTCTGTAAAAAAGGCAGCAGTTGCGCGATACCCTCCCGCCGCAACGCATCCAGCACGGTCGCGCTTTTTACCAGCTCGGCACTCCATACAGCCACCTCTTTCCGAGACTTCCGCTCACGTAAAGCCGCATTTCGTTGTCTTAAAACACGCTCATACAGCTTCCAGGCAGGCAAAAAATCCTGATTAAGATAAAATGCACCCCAATCCAGATATTTTCGGCGGAAATGAGGACCCGCATCCAGTAAATTGAAACAGCCTGAATTAATCAACAGGCAGGGCGTCAACTCCAGTAATGCAGCAGAAGAAGCACTGTCATGGCCCGAAATACGAATTCGCGTGCCGCCATCGCGTTCACGCAGAACACCCACCGGTACAGTCTGTTGGTTTTCCGCCTGAATTTCGGCAAAAATGGAAAATTTTTCAGCTCCCTGGCTAATCACATGGTTCACGAGAGCGCTACGAAATGACCGACCACGGCCAAGATAATAGATGGCTTCAAGCAGGCTGGTTTTGCCACTGCCATTACGCCCGTGAAAAAAATTAAATCCTTCGGCCATGGGATAGATACTGGCCGAACCCAGATTACGAAAATCAGTGATATCCAGTCGCAGTAATGCCAAGCGTCTCTCGCTATAATCTCATCGGCATAATGACGTACAAACTATCCTCTTTTTCGGAGGATCTGAACACAACACCGCCATTGGGATCGCTACCGCAAGACCAATGAATGCTGTCAGACGAAATGGCAGACACCACATCCAGCAAATAGGTCACATTAAAACCAATTTCCATGCCATTTCCCTGATACTCCATCTGAATCATTTCTTCGGCTTCTTCCTGTTCCGGATTATTGGCAACAATGCGCAAGGTATCCTGATCCAGGTGCAAGCGTATTCCTCTGAATTTTTCATTTGAAAGAATAGAGGCGCGGGTCAAGGCCTGTTTCAATCCATCGCGACTGGCGGTGGCTGTGTTTTCAATATGACGCGGAATGAGTTTATCGTAATCGGGATATTGGGCATTGATCAGTTTGGAGGTAAAAATAAAATCGGGGGACTTCACCCGAAAATGATTATCGCCTATGCAAACGGTTACTTCCTGCTCACTGGCCGTATCCAGTAATCGCACCAGCTCCAATACACTTTTTCGCGGCAAAATGACCCTTGTTTGTGTAGAACCCACATCAACAGAATCGGTAGAACTGTAGGCCAGCCGATGTCCATCCGTCGCAACACAACGCATAACACCCTGATTAATATCAAATAATGCGCCATTCAGGTAATGGCGAACATCTTGTTGTCCCATTGCAAAATAGACCTTGCTGATCAGCTTTTTCAATCTGGCCTGATGCATGGTAAATTCAAGAGAGAAAGGGCTTTCTTCTACCGTGGGAAACTCATCTGCCGGTAATGTTGTCAGGAGAAAACGGCTGCGGCCTGAACGCAACACAGCATGATCTCCCTCTAACGCCAGCGTAATGACAGCATCTTCTGGTAACGCCCGGCAAATATCTAATAATTTCCGTGCAGAAACCGTTATCCTTCCTGACACGGATGGCTCCGTTAATGCGACATGCCCGATGAGCTCCACTTCCATGTCGGTCGCGGTAAGCGAAAGCCTGTTCTCATTTACTGTCACAAGAACGTTGGCTAAAATCGGTAACGTCTGTCTACGTTCAACAACTCCGCCGATCATCTGCAAAGGTTTTAATAATGCTGCACGCTGAATGGTCATTTTCATAAATTATCGCTCTTTATCCATAGGGTTTCTCTTGTATCCGAGCCGCTATTATCCGAGCCGCGACCGTTAGGGAGCGTCACCGTCGCTTGCTAACGCGCGCGGCCCGGATAGCCAGGCTAGGTCGTCAATGTACGCAAAAGATTGGTATAGTCTTCCTCAATATCCTGATTAGACTGTTTAAATTCCGCGATGACCCGACACGCATGTAACACCGTCGTATGATCTCGCCCGCCAAACGCATCGCCAATTTCCGGCAAACTGTGGTTAGTCAATTCCTTGGCAAGCGCCATGGCCATCTGTCTTGGACGGGCGACAGAACGGCTGCGGCGTTTTGACAACAAATCAGCGATCTTGACTTTATAATATTCAGCCACGGTCTTTTGAATATTCTCAATGGTAATCAATTTGTCTTGCAGCGCGAGCAAATCACGCAGCGCCTCCTTCACAAAATCCAGCGTAATGGGCTTGCCTGTAAAATGGGCATTGGCAATTATGCGCTTCAATGCACCTTCCAGTTCTCGCACATTCGAGCGAATCCGCTTGGCGACAAAAAAAGCCACTTCATAAGGCAGATCAATTCTCGCTTTTTCCGCCTTGCTCATCAGGATCGCGACGCGAGTTTCAAGTTCCGGCGGCTCAACGGCAACGGTCAATCCCCATCCAAAACGCGATTTTAAGCGCTCCTCGACACCATTAATTTCCTTGGGATAGCGATCGCAAGTCAAAATCACTTGTTGCTGACTTTCCAACAGTGCATTAAACGTGTGGAAAAATTCTTCCTGTGAACGATCCTTGCCCGCAAAAAACTGGATATCGTCAATCAAAAGTGCGTCAACCGTCCGGTAATATCGCTTAAAATCGTTCATCGAATTGGTTTGAAGTGCTCTGACCATATCCGCCACGAAACGCTCGGAGTGCAAATACAATACTTTTGCATTGGGATTATTGCGAACAATCTGATTGCCAATCGCATGCAACAGATGCGTTTTGCCCAATCCGACCCCCCCATATAAATAAAGCGGATTGTAGGCAATGGCCGGATTTTCACCCACCTGCAACGAGGCTGCCTTGGCCAGCTGGTTGGATTTGCCTTCCACGAAATTGTCGAAAGTAAAGTTTGGATTAAGATTGCTTTTATAATTCGGTATCTCTGCAACAACAGGAACGGGTTTTCCGGATTCGGCTGCAAAAGGCTGCCGGGGATCAACGGTTACTGTTTTGACGGTTGCGGTGACAACGCCGGAGCTTCCGATTTCGAGATAGACCGGTAGCGGTTCGTGCTGACTGAACTGGCTGACCAATTCCTTGATGCGCAACAAAAAGCGGTCATGAATCCACTCCCGCACAAAACGATTGGGCGCATAGAGCGTCAGCCTGCTGTCAGTTTGCTCGGCTTGTAACGGTCGAATCCAGGTATTAAATTCTTGCAGGGGAAACTCATCATGCAAGCAACCCAGACATTTATCCCAAAGCGTTGCGCTCACTCACATCTCCCAGGTTATTCCTCAAATAAATCTGACTGATAAACAGCGTGGTATAGTACCATACACTTCACATGACAGACATTCTTTTAGAAAGCACGCTCGTAAAGGGTTACACAACCATGGTAAATCACTTCACAACAAAACCACTCATCCTTGTCGATGGTTCATCCTATCTTTATCGCGCATTTCATGCCATGCCATCCCTCAGTAATTCCAAAGGATTTCCGACGGGTGCCATTTACGGCGTGATCAACATGTTGCGCCGCCTGATTATAGATTACCAGCCCGAACACATTGCCGTTGTTTTTGATTCGAAGGAAAAAACCTTTCGCGAAACATTGTATGAACATTACAAGGCCAATCGTTCTGCCATGCCGGATGACCTGATTCCGCAAGTTAAACCGGTTCAGGATATCATTCAGGCGCTCGGCATTCCCTTGCTGGTTGAACCCGGTGTGGAAGCCGATGATGTCATCGGCACCCTTGTCAAACACGCTGAACGACACGGCATGCCGGTCATTATTTCAACGGGCGACAAGGATTTTGCCCAGCTGGTCAATCCGCAGGTTACGCTCGTGAATACCATGACAGATTCCGTATTAAACCCGGAAACCGTCACTGAAAAATTCGGTGTTTTACCCGAACAGATCATCGATTATCTCGCACTCGTCGGCGACAGCGTCGACAATATTCCAGGCGTACCGGGTGTCGGCCCCAAAACGGCGGCAAAATGGCTGAACGAATATGGCAGTCTCGACAATATCATCGCCCATGCCGATCAAATCAAGGGAAAGGTTGGAGAAAATTTACGCGCATCTCTCGAACAACTTCCTCTCGCAAAAACACTCGCCACCATTAAAACAGACATGGCGCTTCATTTATCATTTGCAGATCTTGTCATGAAGACGCCGGATACCGAAAAATTAAAAACACTCTACGGCGAGTTTGAATTTAAAACCTGGTTAAATGCACTTCTTGAAAAAAATCCGAAAGAAAACACTGAAAAATATGCGGACTATGAGACGGTTTTCACCGAAGAACGATTACATCACTGGATTGATCAGCTCAAAAAAGCCGATCTCTTTGCCTTCGACACCGAAACCACCAGCCTGAATACACTCGATGCCGAAATAGTGGGGCTCTCCTTTGCTGTCACACCCGGAAAAAGTGTTTATATTCCACTCGCACACTCTTATGAAAATGCGCCTCTGCAATTAAATCGTGAAGAGACATTGAAACAATTGAAACCGCTTCTTGAAAATGCAAGCCTCCTGAAAATCGGCCACAACATTAAATATGACCTGAATGTGCTGGCCAATTACGGTATTCGTTTAAACGGTATCGCCTTTGATACGATGCTGGAATCCTGGATAAAAGACAGTTCCGCCAACAATCACAACATGGATACACTGGCTCTGAAATATCTCGGCTGGCGAACCATTCATTATGAAGACGTTGCCGGAAAAGGCGCAAAACAGGTGACATTTGACAAGGTTCACATTGAACCTGCCGCAACCTATGCGGCCGAAGATGCGGATGTCACCTTGCAATTACACCACACTTTCTGGCCACTGTATTTAAAGGAACCGGCGTTAAAAAAAGTGTTCGAGCAGATTGAAATGCCTTTGATTCCCGTTCTTGCCCGAATGGAAAGAAATGGCGTATTGATTGATGCAAAAAAACTGGAAAAACAAAGTGAAGAACTGGAAAAACGATTAACGGAACTCGAACACGATACGTTTAAGATCGCAGGCCAGACATTCAATCTGAATTCGCCCAAACAGTTACAGGATGTGCTTTACACGCAATTACAACTGCCTGTTTTACAAAAAACACCCGGGGGCCAGCCATCCACGGCGGAAGCTGTCCTGCAGGAACTTGCTGCTGACTACCCACTACCCAAACTGATTATTGAATATCGCGGATTAAGCAAACTGATTTCGACCTATACAAGACGTTTGCCTGAAGATATCCACCCGCGCACGCATCGCATTCATACCTCCTACAATCAAACAGGGACAGCGACCGGCCGCCTGTCTTCTTCCAATCCCAATCTGCAAAATATTCCGGTCAGAACACACGAAGGACGCCGCATTCGTCAGGCCTTTATTGCGGCCAAAGATCATCAGCTCATCAGTGCGGATTATTCTCAAATTGAATTGCGCATCATGGCCCATATTTCAAATGATCCCGGTTTGTTGAGTGCCTTTGAAAAAAATCTGGATGTGCACAAGGCAACGGCTGCGGAAGTCTTTGGGCTGCCACTCGAAGCCGTCACCTCCGTCGAGAGACGGGCAGCCAAGGCAATCAATTTCGGACTCATTTATGGCATGTCTGCCTTTGGTCTTGCAAAACAGCTGGGGATCGATCGGCAGGCTGCGGAAGATTACATTGTACGTTATTTTGCGCGTTATCCTGGCGTGAAAGATTACATGGAAGAAACGCGCGCAATGGCACACAAACAGGGTTATGTCGAAACCCTCTGGGGACGTCGTCTTTACCTGCCGGATATTAACTCCAGCCAGATCATGCGACAAAAAGCGGCAGAACGCACAGCCATCAACGCGCCCTTGCAGGGCAGTGCAGCCGATATTATCAAGCGCGCCATGATTTCACTTCATCACTGGCTGGAACAACATCAACAAACTTCCGCCAAAATGATCATGCAAGTGCATGACGAACTGGTGTTTGAAGTGGCAAACAACGACGTTGCCAACATGTGTGAGGTCATTCGTTCTCACATGATGCAGGCGGCGTCACTGAAAGTGCCGTTGCTTGTCGATGTGGGCGCCGGAAATAATTGGGACGAAGCCTCTGCATAAACCCGTGGCATATTCACAAGGGGATATTCTATAATCCCCGCCTATGGATACGATTTCCCATACTATTTTACTGGGTTTTGACTTTGGCCTGAAACGCATCGGTGTGGCTGTCGGACAAACCGTCACGCAAACAGCCCGTCCACTGATGACACTGAAGGCTGTAGAGGGCGAACCGTCGTGGGACAGTCTGGATAAACTGCGAAACACCTGGCAACCGGATGCATTCGTCATCGGTATCCCGCTCAATATGGATGGAACGGAACAACCGATCACACACGCGGCCCGCCGTTTTGCGAAACAACTGAAGGAGCGATTTCAGTTACCGGTCTATGAAATGGATGAGCGTTTAAGTACAAAGGATGCGAGAGAACGTTTATTTGCGGAAGGTGGATACAAGGCATTACAGCATGGACAGGTTGACCGTGTCGCCGCACAATTGATATTGCAAAACTGGCTAACGAGTAAAAAATAATGAAAAGACTTTCACAACGCAGGCTCTATCTCATCGGATTTCTATTCATACTTGCCTTGCTGGGCATCGCCTTTTACTTGCAACAATTCGATGGTTTTGCACCGTGCCCGCTTTGTATCCTGCAGCGAATCACACTGGCACTGCTTGGGATGCTTTTTTTCATTGGCAGCGTTTTTTCCTTCAAAAAAGTCGGCACGTTTTTTTGGGGTATGTTGACGAGCCTTGTTGCACTCCTGGGCGTTTTTCTGTCCGGCCGCCAGGTCTGGTTACAACATTTACCCCCCGATAAAAATGCCGATTGTGGTGCAAGCCTGCAATATCTCATTCACGTGTTGCCTTTCGATCAAATTATATCGCGGGTACTCACCGGTACAGCAGAATGCGGCCGGGAAGGCGGAACCTTTTTTTTGCTGAGTCTCGCTGACTGGTCGTTACTTTGTTTTATCGGATTTTTTATCTTCTGTCTTTTTCTGATCGGTCGACAAGACCCAAACTCTGGCGCTAGAATGCGGTAAATCAATCAACCGGGTATCTGTCATGCTGACACGGAAATGGTGCATCCTGTTATTCTCGCTCGTCATGCCACTCTTTTTTGATGTGGCACCTGCCCATGCAGCAAGACCGCTCAACCAGACTATCCAGATCACCACGCACTTTCGCACCATCACAGGCAATCCTGTCTGGTTACTGATCCTGCGTGATGCCGATAGCGGTGTCGTCATGCCTTATTTGTATGACGTTAAAAATGAGGATAACTTCTGGCTTGCCTTAAGTTTTGGACGCAACTATATTATCACCGCTTCCACTTTAAAATTTGGTCCTTTTGCCGTCATTCATAATTTTTGTCATCTCGAAGATGGCGTGCTGGCCGGAAAATCGATGACCGTGACGCTCACCGGCGACCTGACACCCGTTTCGATCACGTCCCGATGCCGTGTCCTGAAATATAATGACAATGCATTTACCATCAGTACATAACAAGGAATTTCATGAAACTGAATACCATTCTCGAAGCCATTGGCAACACACCGCTCGTTCGTCTGAATCGAATTGGACAGGATCTTCCCTGTGAGCTGTATGCAAAATGTGAATTTCTGAACCCGGGGGGTTCATTGAAAGATCGCATTGCACTTTCCATGGTGGAAACGGCCGAAAAAGCAGGGAAAATCAAACCGGGTGACACCCTGATTGAAGCCACCTCCGGCAATACCGGTATTGGATTGGCGTTGGCGGGTGCCGTCAAGGGTTACAAGGTCATTATTACGATGCCTGAAAAAATGAGTCATGAAAAACAGGTGGTGCTGGAAGCCCTTGGCGCAACCATTTATCGCACGCCAACGGCCGCTGCCTGGAATGACCCCGACAGTCACATTTCCATCGCCCGAAAATTAAATCGTGAAATGCCTGACTCGCATATTCTCGACCAGTATGCCAATCCGGCCAATCCCGACATCCATTATCAGGCAACCGCACAGGAAATTCTGGACGATGCAGGTGAAGGACTCGCCATGGTCGTCGTCGCAGCGGGAACCGGTGGAACCATCTCCGGTGTTGCAAAAAAATTAAAGGAAGTGAATCCGGCCATTCGCATCATCGGTGTAGACCCTTATGGCTCGATTTTAGGCGGCGGTACGGAAATATGTCCTTATCTTGTAGAAGGCATTGGTTATGATTTTATTCCGGATGTGCTCGATAATTCACTCGTGGATGAATACGTCAAAACGAAAGACAAGGATTCTTTTTTAATGGCCCGTCGTCTGATTCGTGAAGAAGGATTGCTCGTGGGCGGTTCCAGTGGTGCTGCCGTTTGGGCCGCGCTTCAAGTGGCCAATCGTTTAAAAAAAGGTGAAAAATGCGTGATCATTCTGGCCGATGGCATTCGCAACTATCTCACCAAATTTGTGGATGATCAATGGATGAAAGCCAATGGCTTTCTTGAAAAAACAGAAGCCTGACCGGGAATAAACCAGATGAAAAACCATCACCGCCTTGAAACACGCGTGATTCACGCAGGACAAAGTCCGGATCCGACGACCGGCGCTGTCATGACACCGATTTATGCGACCTCGACTTACGTTCAGGAGAGTCCCGGCAAGCACAAGGGTTATGAATATTCGCGCACACGCAATCCCACGCGTGATGCTTACGAAAAATGCGTTGCAGATCTTGAATCCGGTCAACGAGGATTTGCGTTTGCCTCAGGCATGGCAGCCATTGCAACCGTGCTCGAATTGTTGCAGCCGGGGGATCATATCATTGCGATGGATGATTTGTATGGCGGCACGTATCGCCTGATGGAACGCGTGCGCAAACACTCCGCAGGCTTGCACATTTCTTTTGTGGATATGTGCGACCTTGAAAAAGTAGAGAGCGCCCTGCGTCCGGAAACACGCATGATCTGGGTTGAAACACCGACCAATCCGATGTTAAAACTGGTCGATTTGAAACAACTGGCGGCCTTCGCAAAAAAAAATCGCCTGATTTCCGTCGCAGACAATACGTTTGCGACCCCGATTTTACAACGTCCGCTGGAATCGGGTTTTGATCTGGTGACGCATTCGGCCACGAAATATCTTAATGGGCATTCTGATATTGTCGGCGGGATTGTCGTCGTTGGTGAAAACGCTGAGCTTTCGGAAAAACTGGCCTTTTTGCAAAATGCGGTCGGTGCCATTGCGAGTCCGTTCGACAGTTTTCTGGCGCTTCGCGGCATCAAGACATTGGCATTACGGATGGAACGACACTGCAGCAATGCACTCGAATTGGCTACCTGGCTTACAACGCATCCTCGCGTTTCACGTGTTATTTATCCAGGATTGGAAAGTCATCCGCAACATGCACTTGCCAGACAACAAATGGCTTTTTTTGGTGGGATGATCACAGTCGATTTGAAAGGGGATATGGCTAAAACCGTGAACATGCTGGAACGTTGCGAGTTATTTTCGCTGGCAGAAAGTTTGGGGGGGGTGGAAAGCCTGATCGAACATCCGGCCATCATGACGCATGCAAGCATCCCAAAAGATCAGCGCGAAAAACTGGGTATCACAGACACCCTGATTCGTCTTTCCGTGGGTGTTGAAAATGTCGATGATCTGAAGCGCGATTTGGAAAATGCGATGGCGTAACCCCCCCAAATCGACCGGCGTTGTTGCATAAGCATAAATCGGAGCGGCTACCCCCTTATCAAAGGGCGTTATTGCGTAAATCGACTTATATCCGAGCCGCGACCGTCAGGGAGCGTCACGATACTTGTTAATTTCATTGATATCTTGCAGAACCTGTGACGCTCCCTG
>DATIJJ010000018.1:0-19821 GCA_035478795.1 Gammaproteobacteria bacterium
CATATTGGCACGATTTATTTGATCAATTATCTCCATAGAAGGCGCTGGGTCCCGCTTAAAGAGCGTCGCGGGATGACGCACGGATAGGGATCAGTGAATGTGGCGGCCTGTTAAGTATATGTCAGAAAAACCCCGGGCTAAAATTCAAAAAACCCCGAGCTAAAATTCAAAAAAACCCCGAGCTAAAATTCAAAAAAAACCCGGGCTAAAGCTCACCCGGGTTTTTTCAAACAGTGATTAAAATTTATTGGCCTGAAACACTTTCAAATTCTTTCATCTGTTTTTTCATGTCAGCAATTTTATCCATACGGCATTGTTTGATGATCGCAGGATCCACCATCACGCCTTTCACGGATTTGCCCATGATGACAGGCTTCATGCAATCCATCCAGAATCGTTTGTCACCATTGTCACCTTTTACATAACCTGCTTTTTTGCAGGCATCGACAACGGTCATGCAAGCCTTGCTATCCATCATGTGCGCGAAAACAGAAGAAGAAAACAGGATTGTTATTAATGCCAAACCCATATGAATTTTACGCATTGTAGCCTCCAGTGATAAATAAGATGAAACGGTTAAGGCAATCGGGATCTGCCAATCAAATGCATGATGAGCGAAACAACAAACAGGATAAGGAAAATAAAGAAAATGATTCTTGCGATTTCTGCAGCGGCGACGGCAACACCGGAAAAACCCAAAACGCCTGCAATGATCGCGACTACCAAAAATACCAGAACCCAGCGTAACATAGTGAATCCCCCATTGTCTGATTTTTAAAGGATCAAATATTACTCTAATATTTTTTGGTGAAACAATCCATCAGGATATTAGGAGTGTCTCGCTTTTTTTCGCGGAAAATCCCGCTTTTGTGCCCCATGAGATCGTTTTTTGATCTTATTTTCTTCAATTGAATGATTTGTGGCGCCTGCTGAATCCATCCCCGGTAATTTGGAAATATCATCAACGGTTAATTCAGCCCATTTCCCGGGACGCAACAATCTCGGAAGCGTGATATGACCAAACCGCACACGAATGAGCCGACTGACCATCACATGCTGCGATTCCCACAAACGCCGAACCATGCGGTTTCGACCTTCCCGGACGAGGACATGATACCAGTGGTTACTGCCTTCACCCCCCGCATCCATAATCTCGTCAAACTGCGCGGGACCATCTTCCAGTCTCACGCCGGTTTTTAATTTTTTTAACATGTCCGTCGTCACCTGGCCTTTGATGCGCACAGCATATTCCCGTTCAATTTCAGAAGAAGGATGCATCAGGCGGTTCGCCAGATCGCCATTATTGGTGAGCAGCAACACACCGGATGTGTTGTAATCAAGCCGTCCGACCGAAATCCAGCGACCATTGCGTAACATCGGTAAACGATCAAACACTGTCCTGCGTCCTTCGGGATCATGGCGCGAACAAATTTCACCTTCGGGTTTGTGATACAAAATCACACGGGATTTTTGTGTTGCGCTTTTTACAAGGTTGACATCCCGGCCATCGACACGCACGTTGTCATCCCCTGTCATGCGATCGCCCAATTTTGCCATCAATCCATTTACAGAGATCCGGCCTTCGCGCAGCCATTCTTCGACTTCGCGACGCGAACCAAGGCCTGCATTGGCCAGTACTTTTTGAATTTTTTCACTCATGGGAATGTATGTGTTCTTCTTCAGTGGGTAAAATAAGCGGATCATCAGTTTCTTCTGCCGGTTCCATCAGCGTGTCGTTCAATTGGAGTTGAACCTGTAATTTCGCTTCCTGTGTTTCAAGATCAGACAGTGCGGCAAGTGTCGGCAATTCATCCAGTGTTTTCAAGTTAAAATGATCCAGAAAATGTTTGGTTGTGCCATACAATGCCGGTTTTCCGGGCACTTCGCGATAGCCAATCACGCGGATCCATTCGCGCTCGAGCAGCGTTTTTGTAATGTGTGAACTGACCGTCACGCCACGAATGTCTTCCACTTCCGCACGGGTAACCGGTTGGCGATAGGCGATGAGTGCGAGTGTTTCAAGCAGTGCGCGTGAATATTTTGGCGGACGTTCTTCCCATAATTTAACGAGCCAGTGGCTGAATGCCGTTCTTGCCTGAAATTGAAAACCGCTGGCAGTTTCCTTTAATTCAATACCACTGGCTGCGTAGCGTTCGGCAAGGGCAGCCAGTGCTTTTTTGAGTAGAGCGGTATCCGGTTCACTGCCTTCATCAAATAATTTTTGCATCATGGCGAGTGACAGCGGACGTCCCGCGACCATCATGGCGGCTTCGAGAATGTTTTCCAGAGGCAAGGTATCTTTCATCGTCATCGTCATCGTTTCCTCTACGCGTTTTGTAAAACAGTTTTGAGATGAATGGGTGAAAAAGGCGCTGCCTGAACGAATTCAATGACATGGTCTTTCAATAATTCGAGCATTGCAAGAAACGTGACAACAACACCGGGACGTCCTTCCTCGATCGTAAACAAACTGTTGAATTCGACAAATTCCCGATCGTGAAGCGCGGATAAAATCCGCGTCATGCGATCGGCTACCGAGAGCGCTTCACGTTGAATGTCATGGCTTTGATGCAGTTTGGCGCGTTTCATGACATCGCTTAATGCGAGCAGTAATTCAGACAGGTCGACAGTGGGTTCCGGTTTTTCAATCACAATGTCCTGTAGCCCGGCCGCGGCTGCAAACGTATCACGACCGTGACGCGGCAGTTGATCGATTGCTTCAGCCACTTTTTTAATGCGTTCATATTCCATCAATCGGCGAATCAGTTCGGCACGCGGATCTTCCTCAAGCGTGTCGGGATTTTCAGGGCGAGGCAATAACATCCGCGATTTGATTTCAGCCAGAATCGCTGCCATGACGAGATATTCCGCAGCGAGTTCCAGCGACACTTCTTTCATCAATTCCACATAATCCATGTATTGCCGGGTGACTTCCGCAATCGGGATATCGAGAATATTCAGATTCTGTTTTTTGATGAGATAAAGCAGAAGATCGAGCGGGCCTTCAAAGGCTTCGAGAAAGACTTCCATCGCATCCGGCGGGATGTAGAGATCTTTGGGAAGCGAGGTCAGTGCTTCGCCACGGATCAGGGCGAAGGGGGCGATCGTTTCGGCAGATTGTATGATATCGAGGTTGCTCATGGGGCGTATTTTACCTAAGATAGCCGACTATTTAAACGGATAATCATGCAAAAAGACGATATTTCACAGGCAGTTTTCGAATTACGCGCCGGAAATCTCGTGGCCATTCCGACAGAAACCGTCTATGGCCTCGGGGCGGATGCGCGTAATCCCGTGGCTGTTCGAAAAATTTTCCTTGCCAAACAACGGCCTTCGGATCATCCGGTGATTGTGCATCTTCACGATCTGTCGCAATTGCCGGAATGGACGCGGGACGTGTCGGATGAGGCTTTATTACTGGCTAACACGTTCTGGCCAGGTCCCCTGACGCTTATTTTGAAAAAAGCGCCAACCGTGCATGAAATCATCACGGGCGGGCAGGATACCATTGGAATCCGCATTCCGAATCATCCGGTGGCACTGGCTGTTTTAAAAGCCTTTGGCAGCGGGATTGCAGCGCCTTCTGCAAACCGGTTTGGGCGGATCAGTCCGACAACAGCCACGGCTGTGCGGGAAGAGCTGGGTGAGGCTCTCCATTTGATTCTGGAAGGCGGTCAATGTGCGGTGGGTCTGGAATCCACGATTGTCGATATGAGTGGCTCAACACCGGTTATTTTGCGCCCCGGCATGATAACAGCCGGGCAGATTGAAGCGGTCCTGAAAGCGCCTTTGGCACACCACAAAAATAACGCGCCACGTGTATCGGGTTCATTCCATTCGCACTATGCGCCGGTCACGAAAACGCTATTGTGTTCGACGGAGCAGATTGACGTTTTATTAACAAAACCGAAAGAAAATATCGCCATTCTCGCGAGAACTTTTTCAACCGATCATCCGTCGGTGATCCGGATGCCAGCGGATCCGCTTCATTACGCGCATGATGTGTATCAGGTGTTGCGGGAGCTTGATAAAAAAAACTTGCAGGAAATTATCATCGAACAGGTGCCAGACACGATTGAGTGGGCTGCGATCCGGGATCGTCTGACACGTGCCGCGCATTCAATCATACGGTGATTTGACCCCCGAATCGCCGGCGTTGTTGCATAAATCAGGCCTCAATCGGAGCGTCATCCTGAGGCATCTTCTCGCCGAAGGATCATCTGCTATTTCCAAAGACTTTTTTGCGAGAACTTATAAATAGCAGCGGATCCTTCGCTAAAAAACGTGCTCAGGATGACGCTCCGATTGAGGCCTGATTTATGCAACAACGCCCGAATCGCCAACGAGACGAAAAATAAAAAACCCTGTATAATCAACAAGTTACAAAAATTCAAACTAAAACCATGGGGTACGATATCGAAATTTCCCTGTATAATCAAGTAGTTACAGACTTATCCTCAGTCGAGCCCTTTTTGAGTCTTTTTGTATTGGACAATTTTTTAACATGCTGCCTGGAACACCTTCCCCCTGCGGAGGAAGGCGTTGTTGCGTAAATCAGGCTTCGACCGGAGCGTCATCAACCATGTTGATTTATGGTTATTAGAAGCCTCAATCGAAGCGTCATCCTGAGGCAGTTTTTCGCCGAAGGATCCACTGCGATTTTAAAGTACTTGCAAAAAGAGCGGTAGGGTGGGCAAAGGCCGCCTTTTGGCCGTGCCCACCGATTTGATTAAATCAATTGCTCAAAATAAAATGGTGGGCACGATCAAAAAACGATCTTTGCCCACCCTACCGTTCTTTTTGCGAGAGCTTTGTAATAAGCAGTGGATCCTTCGGCGAAAAACTGCCTCAGGATGACGCTTCGATTGAGGTTTCGAATAACCATAAATCAACATGGTTGATGACGCTCCGGTCGAGGCCTGATTTACGCAACAACGCCGCGGAAGGCGTTCCAGGCAGCGTTTTTAAAAATTGTACCGTACAAAGGCCGGCAATACTAAAATATCTAGTATAATCAAGTGGCCGCAGTGTTTTTTGGCCATTGCTCCGAGTCTATCCGTTAGAATATACCTGTATATTTTACAAGATTTCGTAAAATATACAGGTATATTCCCACGGAAAGGGAGTTTTTTACTGCCCCTGCGCCAGCGAGAACCCTAACTTCCCATCAAACGTATACAGATTTTCCGTTTTAATCACATCAAGACCCAGTTGATTAAACTGTTGCAGCAGATCGAGAATGTCTTCGTGTGAAATAATTCCGAGCGATTTCACGTCGGTTGTCGTCTGAAAACGGCAACTGCAATGATTGGCGTAGGGCGCGTCAATCATACAGTCCGGCCA
The DNA here is from genome assembly GCA_035478795.1 of Gammaproteobacteria bacterium. GTDB lineage: Bacteria > Pseudomonadota > Gammaproteobacteria > DSM-16500 > DSM-16500 > DATIJJ01. The sequence continues at coordinate 5,344 of DATIJJ010000018.1, forward strand.
GATTTTTAAACCGCGGCTGGTGATAATAACCGGTTTCAGTTTGCTTTGGATCATTAATAATTTTTCGCCGATTTGATCCGGTGTCAAATCCGGATTGTCGATGAAAACATCCACACCGACCAGCGCTTTTTTCGCAAGCGGTTTTTTGACAGCACCATAACATTCAATTTTCGCGCGCACATTATTTTGATAATCAACTGATTTCAAACGCGACGGTTTTTGGCCAAGACGCGCAATGACAGCATTTGCAAATTCACTCGTTGACGCTTTGGTTTTGCTATATTTTTCTGAATAAATATCCGCTGTGTGAATGCCATCTTCCAATGTTTTCAACCACGCATTTTCAATGTGTGCTGCCAGTTCCGGTTGATTGATGTGGATCAATAGCTGGATCGCACCATGCAATAATCCCGATGGATTCGCGATATTTTTTCCGGCAATATCAGGAGCTGATCCATGAATCGCTTCAAACATCGCCATGTGATTTCCAACATTCGCAGAACCTGCCAATCCCACCGATCCTGCAATTTGCGCCGCGACATCCGATAAAATATCGCCATATAAATTCGATGTCACAATCACATCAAATCGTTCAGGCTGATCCGCAACGAGCGCGGTACCAATGTCGATAATCAAATGTTCATGCGAAATGTCAGGATAGTCTGCTGCAATTTCATTGAAGACCTGATGGAAAATCCCATCGGTCATTTTCATGATGTTATCCTTGCTAAGACACGTCACTTTTTTGCGATTAAATTTGCGCGCATACTCAAACGCGTAATGCACAATGCGCTCACATCCCGGACGCGTGACGAGTTTCAAACACTGATACACTTCATCGGTTTGGCGATGTTCAATTCCCGCATACGTGCCTTCTTCATTTTCGCGAATAATCACGAGATCCATCGTTGGGTGTTTCGTTGCAACAAAAGGTGCGTACGCTGTGCAGGGACGCACATTGGCGAATAATCCCAATGTTTTTCGTAACGTCACATTTAAACTTTTATAACCACCGCCTTGCGGGGTGGTGATCGGGCCTTTTAATAACACTTTCGTGCGTTTTAAGGATTGCCATGCCGCGTCCGGAATGCCGGTGGTGTTGCCCGTCAGATAAATTTTTTCTCCGACTTCGATGATCTCCGGTTCAATCGGTACCTGGGCTGCCGTTAAAATGGCCAGTGTTGCCTGCATGATTTCAGGTCCAATACCGTCGCCATACGCAACGGTGATGGGTGTTTTAATTGTCATGTTAATGTGCTCTCTCGTGTGTTTTATCCAATTCATTCTCGGGAACAAGGCGGTTCGCAATTTTTTCCATTTGCATGGAACGCGAACCTTTGACCAGCACCGTGACATTTTCGGTGAGATACGGTAACAGGGCTTCGATGAGTGCTTCACGTTCGGTAAAATGCCAGGCATTTTTGCCGAATGCGCGGGTGGTTTCTTCCGACAAATTGCCGAATGTAAATAAATAATCAATACCGGCTGCACGGATTTTTTCACCGGAATTGTAATGCAAGGTTTTTTCATCCGGGCCTAATTCTTTCATGTCACCTAACACGACAATTTTGGTACCTGCGCAGGCGGCGAGTGTATTGACCGCAGCTTGCAGCGAAAAAGGATTCGCATTGTAAGTGTCATCAATGACGGTGACCTGATTGGGGAGCGGGTATTGACGCATGCGTCCTTTCGCCGGTTTGACCTGTTCGAGTCCGGTTTTGATTGCAGACAGTGAAATAGTGGCTGCGATTGCACAGGCGGTGGCTGCCAGTGCGTTGGCGGCATTATGGCGACCGGGTAACGGTAATTCGACGGTCATTTCACCTTTTGGCGTTTTGATGCAGAGCGATTTTTTTTGCGTATACGTTGTCGACATATCAGCAGGATGATCGAGCCCAAATGTCAAAAAAGCATGATCGCCAATCAATTCTTTCCAATAATTAAAATGCGCATCGTCGCGATTTAAAATCGCTGTGCCGTTTTTTGTGAGACCTGAAAAAATTTCACCTTTGGCTTTTGCAACGCCTGCGACATTTTTTAATCCGGCGAGATGTGCTTCGGCGGCATTATTAATCACAGCAATATCGGGTCTTGCCAATTTCGTCAGGTAATCAATTTCACCAAAATGATTCATGCCCATTTCAAGGACGAGGTAACGGTGATTTTCATTTAACCGGGTGAGCATCAATGGCACGCCGATGTTGTTATTCAAGTTGCCTTCCGTTGCGAGCACCTGATCGGCCTGATCATCACATGCCGCACGCAAGATGGAAGCGATCATATTTTTTAAGGTGGTTTTGCCATTGCTGCCCGTCACTGCAATGCAGGGCAGGGTAAAACGATCACGCCAGTTTTTGGCAATGTCGCCGAGCGCCAGTATCGTATCTTTCACCACAAGTTGCGGCAGATCGCAATCGACGGGTTGGCTGACGAGAGCTGCAACCGCGCCTTTCTGGTGTGCCTCACGCACAAACTGATGCCCGTCAAATTGCTCACCGCGAATCGCTACAAAGAGGTTCCCGGGTGAGAGCGTGCGGGTGTCAATGCTGATACCTCTGAAATCAACGGGTTGGGTGGGTGCTACGGTATTTAACTGTCTGGCAATGTCAGAAAGGGTGGCCTGAATCATCAATCAAATTCCCTGGAAGTGTAGGATGCGGCATAATATCACACAAAAACGGGTAGGAAGAATGGTTATCTGTTATGCTACCGGCATTTTTAAAAAGAGTGTGCAAGCCGCCATGATCGAAGAAATCCCCTTCAACGACCCGGAAAAAATCATCAGTCGATTTGCCGAACAAAACGGCGCGATTTTTCTGGATAGCGCAATGTTGACGCAGCATTCGGGGCGGTACAGTTTTATTGCGCTCGATCCGTTTTTGATATTAAGCAGTAAAAACGGGTTGATTACGCTCGGAGATGAAACATTTTTTGGAAATCCATTGGATGTTTTGCTCGAACAATTGTCGTTATTTCCACTCGAAAAAAAAGCAAATTTGCCGCCGTTTCAGGGTGGGGTGGCCGGATTTTTCAGTTATGACCTTGTGCGACATCTTGAAAAATTGCCGGAACCTGACATCGATGACATGCAATTTCCGGATATGATGCTGGGATTCTACGATCTTGTGATCGGGTTTGATCTTCATGAAAAGCGCGCGTGGATTTTTTCGAGCGGTTATCCGGAGAAGGATTTAATTAAACGGGAAAAGCGTGCGAGAGATCGACTGGCAGGGTTGCTGGATTTGATCGAAACCATTCCGGATTTGCCGCCGGTTTCCTCTTTTTCGTGCCTTGAAAAAAATATCCAAAGCAATTTTTCAAAAGACAGTTATCAGATGGCTGTTAAAAAAGTCATCGAACATATTCTGTCGGGCGATATTTTTGAAGCGAATATTTCGCAACGGTTTCGTGCCGAATTACCCGCCGATTTTTCAGCATTTGATTTGTATCGAAAATTGCGTGCGCTGAATCCGGCCCCTTTTTCGGCTTTTTTAAATTTTAGAGAGACTCAAATCGTGTCTGCATCGCCCGAGCGATTTTTACGACTGATCGACCGTTTCGTTGAAGCGCGTCCGATCAAGGGCACACGCCCACGAAGCCATTGCGAAAAAAAAGATGCCGAGCTTGCCAGTGAATTATTGGCGAGTGAAAAAGACACATCCGAAAATGTGATGATTGTGGATTTGTTACGAAATGATTTATCGCGTGTGTGTCAGGATCATTCCGTGAGAGTGCCACAATTATGCGGATTGGAAAGTTATGCGACGGTGCATCATCTCGTGTCGGTGATTACGGGAGAATTGCAGGATGAACTTTCCGCAGTCGACTTGTTGCGCGCGACTTTTCCGGGTGGATCCATCACGGGCGCGCCGAAAATTCGTTCCATGGAAATTATTCAGGCTATCGAAAAAACAGCACGTGGGCCGTATTGCGGCAGCATCGGTTATATCGGTTTTCATGGCGATATGGATTTGTCGATCACCATACGTACCTTTGCGATTAAAAATCATATTGCCATTTTTCAGGCGGGCGGTGCGATTGTCCTGGATTCTGAACCCCTCGCAGAATACGAAGAAACCCTGACGAAAGCACGCGCGCTTTTTCGTGCACTGGTGGAATAATCATGATTTTACTGATTGATAATTACGATTCGTTTGTCTATAACCTTGCGCGTTATGTGAGTGAACTGGGATTTTTACCGCGTGTGGTGCGGCATGATGCAATTCAGTGTGGTGATATTGCAAAATGGAAACCCTCGCATATTATTATTTCGCCAGGTCCTGGTACACCTTCTGACGCGGGCATATCGCTCGATGTGATCAGACAGTTTGGACCAACGATTCCAATACTGGGTGTGTGTCTCGGTCATCAGGCGATGGGTCAGGCGTATGGCGGAAAAGTGGTGCGTGCAAAACATCCCATGCATGGCAAGGCTTCCTTGATTCAGCACGATGAAAAAAAATTATTTGCAGGGATTCCGAATCCACTTCGTGTCGCGCGTTATCATTCGTTGATTGTAAGTGATGCCGATTTTCCGGATGCATTGTGTGTGACAGCGCGTTGTGAAAGAGGGGAAATCATGGCGATTTCTCATCGTGACTATCCGGTGTATGGTGTGCAGTTTCATCCGGAGTCGGTTTTGACAACACACGGTCATGCATTGCTGAAGAATTTTTTAATCACTCCTCGGGTTTGAATCCCAGCCGCTCAAAATGCCCTTCCAGTTCATCCACATTATTGAAACGAATGCGGATCGCGCCACCGCCCCGTTCTTCATATTCAATGTGGGTCTGATTGCCGAGATGATCCGTTAATGCCATTTCAAGGCGTTTCAGATTGGGATCACTGAAGCGATGATTCGCTACGTCCGGTTGCGAGATTTTTTTTGCTTCCATCTCAATTTTTCGCACACTCCAGTTTTTCTGGATGGCTTCTTCAGCCAGTGCCGTTTGCTTTGAGGGTGGCAAACCCGCCAGAATTTTTCCATGGCCCTCGGATAACTGTCCTGATATGATCAATGCCTTCACCCGTTCATCCAGTTTTAACAAGCGCAGGGCGTTTGTCACCGTCGCACGGGATTTACCGATGGTCGCAGCCACTTCTTCGTGCAAGTAATGGAATTCATCAATCAGCCGCTGATAGGCCTGCGCTTCTTCGATGGGGTTTAAATCCGACCGATTGATGTTTTCAATGATGGCAGCCTGTAGCGCCTGTTCATCGGTGTAGTGACTCACAAGACACGCAATGTCATGCAGTTCGGCGAGTTGTGCGGCACGCCAGCGACGTTCCCCCGCAATGATTTCATAGCGCCCGTCTGTACGGGGTCGGACCACAATCGGTTGCAGAAGACCACCGGTCGTTTTGATGGATTCAGCCAGTTCCTGTAACTGGGTGGTGTCAAACTGTTGGCGCGGCTGGTAAGCACCTCGAACCAGCTGGTCAAGAGACAGGTATTGCAGCACCGGTTTAAGTTTTGCCATAAGCCACCTGTTCGATCAATATTTGTTCCCTGGGGTTGCGATATAATGAAATTAAATCAGATCCATAAGGAGCCGCAACGATGTGGAAATTATGGTTCAACATGGCACTCTCTTCCCTGCTTTATTTCTGTTTTTCATCATGTGTGCATGCCTGGGACAAAGGCATTTATCTCACGCAGTACATGTTGGAAAAACCGGACAAGCTGAATTATTTTATTAAAGAGGCGAAGGAAACGGGCATTAACACGTTTGTCATCGACCATGATTATTACAGTTCGCATTTTGCCCCAAGTATTCAGAAAGTCAAGGCGGCAGGGATCAAATGTGTCGCGCGTATTGTGGTGTTTTCCAATGGTGGCAATGTTGAACAGATCAAATCGAAGGAACATTGGGAAAAAATACTGAAACTCGCGAACGATGCGATTAAATCCGGCGTCGATGTGATTCAGCTGGATTACATTCGTTATTCGTCGAAAGAACCGGCCAATCCGCAGCATGCCAAAGATATTCATAAAATCATCACCTGGTTTCGGGAACGCATCAATGCAGAAAAAATTCCGATGGAAATCGATATTTTTGGCGAAGTGAGTTATTACCCGTCATTGCATATCGGTCAGGATCTCAAATTGTTTGCTGACAGTGTGGATGGGATGAACCCGATGGTGTATCCGTCGCACTTCTGGCCCTATCAAAAATATTCGGCAGAACCTTACAAGACCGTCAATAATTCGTTGAATGCCCTGACGGGACAGTTCGATCATAAAACCCCGTTTAAAGTCCATGCGTTCATTGAAGCAGCCAATTTTCATTACCTGAAAAAAACATCCAATGCGCAAAAACAAAAATATTTATTACAGGAAATTCGTGCGGTGGAAGATGCCAAAAATGTGTCCGGCTGGTATGTGTGGAGCGCGAATAATGTGTATGACAACCTCTTTATCGTGTTAAAAAATAACAAGACGCGCGCAGCAGATGGACTGGACTCTGAAACGGTCAAAAAAGAAGCCGCCTCGAAAGATAACTCGAAAGACAAAAAATCCCCCGCGGGCTATCTGGAGCGCGTCCTCAATTACCTGTAGAATAACGCCCGGTCAACCCATCGGGCGTTTTTTTATGGACTCAAAACCCTTTTTATTGAAAGCACTGGAACTCGCAAAAATCAGGCGTGGTTTTTGTGCGCCCAATCCATCGGTGGGTGCTGTCATCGTGAGTGAGACGGGTGATATTCTCGCAACCGGGTATCATCTGGCAGCAGGCCAGCCGCATGCGGAAGTCGATGCCTTAAAAAAACTCAATGGAAAAGCGGAAGGTGCTACGATTTATATTACGCTCGAACCCTGTTGTCATTTCGGCAGAACGCCACCCTGTACGAATGCGATTATGGATGCAGGCATTAAACACGTCGTGTATGGCATGGGTGATGCCAATCCGGTCGTGTCTGGAAAAAGCAAGGCGATTTTGGCTCAAAAAAATATTTCCTGTGAACAAATAGAACTTCCCGAAATCACCGAATTTTATCGCAGTTATCGTTATTGGCATCGGACAAAAATGCCTTATGTCACTGCTAAAATCGCGTTGAGTCTCGATGGAAAGAGTGCAGGAAAAAATGGCGAACCGATTCAGATCACAGGTCCCGTTGCAAAAAAAATAACGCATGCGTATCGTCACCATAGCGATGCGATTTTAACCACCGCAAAAACGATTCGGTGTGATAATCCGCAATTGAATGCACGGGGTGAGGAAATCATTGCAAAACCCATCTATATTTTAGATCGTGAATTAACACTTTCACTGGATGCAACCATTTTTTCAACCGCAAAATCGGTCACATTATTTCATGGACCGCATGTCACTGCTGAAAAAAATATCCGTTGTATTGAAGTGCCTGAAACAAACGGAAAACTGGATCTTTTGTCTGTCATGAAACACATCGGACAGGATGGTATACACGATCTCTGGATTGAAGCGGGGGGACTCTGTTTTTCAGAATGTGTGAAACAGGGGATTGCACAAACCCTGTTAATCTATGTGGCGCCTCGCTGGCTGGGACTCGGGCTCACTGCCTTTCCGACGGATTTTTCCCTCGATCTTTCGCATAGCACAGTCAACTGGCAGACGGCCGGGGATGACGCGATTTGCCGAATACAGAAGATCGATTCACATTGACAATGCCATTCGCTAGAATACGGTCTCCTGATGATCCGGAGAACGAGTATGCCATCCTTCGATGTGGTTTCCAAAATTGATAATCACGAAGTCACCAATGCAGTCGACCAGACCAATCGCGAGATTGGTACGCGTTTCGATTTTAAAGGAACAGATGCACGGGTAGAACTGACTCAAAATACAATGACGCTGGTTGCACCCACGGATTTCCAGTTAAAACAGCTCGATGAAATTTTACGCAACAAGCTCGCCAAACGGCAGGTGGATGTTCGGTCACTGGATTATAAAGAGCCTGACATTAAATTAAACCAGGCACGCCAGGAAGTCCTCGTCAAACAGGGTATTGAAGCGGAGATGGCCAAAAAAATCGTGAAACGGATTAAAGAGGGTGGTTTCAAGGTGCAGGCAGCGATTCAGGGGGATCAGGTGCGCGTCAGTGGAAAAAAACGCGACGATCTTCAAGCAGTGATTGCTTTTTTGCGTGAGGCTAAATTAGAGTTGCCTCTTCAGTTTGAGAATTTTAGGGATTGATATGAGTGCGACAAGCCTGGTAGTGAATCGTCATACGAGTTTTCAGTTTAAAACAAGTTTTGCACCTTGCACGATCATGCAAATTTCACGCTATGATCTGGAGGCTCTTCCGCGTGAAGTGATGGATATTGTGAGTCGCGCACCGAATTTTTTTCTGGGGGCGCCGATTGTGATTGATCTTGAAAAGGTCAGCACTGTGGAGGATATCGATTTTGCCCGATTAAAAAGTATTTTGATTGCGCAAAATCTGGTACCGATGGGGGTTCGCGGCGGGAGTGCTCGACAATTGGAAGCGGCTGCCAGTCACCATTTACCGACCCTCACCATCGGTAAATTGTCGGGGGATTCTTCCAAAAAGAAAGTGGAAAAATTATCCACCCGTCTTGTGACAACACCCATCCGTTCGGGCATGCAAGTGTATGCGAAAGACGCGGATCTCGTGGTCACTGCGATGGTCAGTGCGGGTGCGGAATTATTGTCAGATGGGCATATTCATGTGTATGGCCCGTTGCGCGGGCGTGCACTCGCCGGTGTGCAGGGAAATCGCAATGCCCGGATTTTTTGTCGAACGCTTGAAGCGGAACTGATTTCGATTGCAGGTTTTTATTTAACAAAAGAAGATATGCAGCCGATGCCGGAAAGTCATGGTATGATTCAGGTTTATCTCGATCATGACGAGGTACGAATTGAGACGATTTCTTAATCATCAGGAGAGGGACGCAAAGTGGCGCAAATAATCGTAGTGACATCAGGAAAAGGCGGTGTTGGCAAAACCACGACCAGTGCATCGATTGCTGTCGGTCTGGCTGATCGCGGTTTTAAAACAGCGGTGATTGATTTTGATATCGGCTTGCGTAACCTGGATTTGATTATGGGTTGCGAACGCCGTGTCGTATATGATTTTGTCAACGTCATTCGGGGTGAGGCCAGTTTGAATCAGGCCCTCATTCGGGACAAGCATGTGTCTGAACTGTACATCCTGCCCGCATCCCAAACGCGTGACAAGGATGCGCTGACTGAGGAAGGGGTCGGGCAAGTGCTGGATGAATTACGCAAAACGTTTGATTATATCGTTTGTGATTCGCCGGCGGGTATTGAGCGGGGTGCGCAACTGGCTATGTATTTTGCGGATCATGCGGTGGTCGTGACCAATCCGGAAGTGTCCTCGGTGCGCGATTCCGATCGCATGTTAGGGTTGTTATCCAGTAAAACCAAACGGGCGGAAGAAGGGCGGGAACCGATTACCGAGCATTTACTGTTGACCCGCTATTCGCCGGGGCGTGTGGCAAGAGGCGATATGTTAAGTATTGGTGATGTGAATGAAATTCTGGCGATTCCCTTGCTGGGTGTGATTCCGGAATCACCCGCTGTGTTACGCGCATCGAATGCGGGCGACCCTGTGATTCTGGATCGGGAAAGTGATGCAGGGCAGGCGTATGCGGATGCGGTGTCACGCTTTTTGGGTCAGGATGTGCCGCATCGTTTTATTGAAGAAAAATCGCACTGGTTGAAGCGCCTGTTCAGCTTTAAGGAGAAAGAATCCGTATGAAAATAGAAGCCCATCTGTCCAGATTATCCCGAGTGGTTCGCTACTTCAGGCGTCCTAAAAAATCGGCGAAAGTCGCGAAAGAGCGATTGCAAATTATTATTGCGCATGAGCGTATCACGACGCGGGAAAAGCCGGATTTTCTTTCTGCCATGCAGCGAGATTTGATTGATGTGATTGCGAAGTATGTCGATATCAATCGCGAAGACGTCAAAATTGAACTGGAGCGTCAGGATGGTTGTTCCATTCTGGAGTTAAATGTGACGTTGCCGAATTTTCTCGATAAAAAAGAAAGTCGCAAGGAAGACCTGGTTACGGGGTAATCCTTTCACCGAGGCACGGGTCGCCGTGCCTTTCTTTGTTGTTAATATTTCACTCTGTTTACACGTCATTTTTATCTATCATCAAGACTATTCAAGCCAATTATCTTACATCCTTGTAAGACAATCGCCATAGTTTCTGTCAATTAACTTCCCCGCGATTGCTGGGATAAAAGTGTTTTGCGAGCTAAAAATCAATATAACTATATGATTATTATATAATAATTGATCCCAGGTGCTCCATAGCCATCCAAAAAGGTAAATATTGTAAGTGATTATTTCTAAAAGATTTTGTTATCATAGGGGCTGTCATGGATGACAGCGGTTACTGAAAGGATTCTTGCAACCACTCCTCGTTTTGTATGCCACGGATGGGTTATTTAGCAAGGACCGCTATACCTGAGTTGAGCATATTGGGGCAGCTGAATAAGCTGCCCATTTTTTTATTATCTTCCCGCAAAAGCCCTTTATCATAAAACTAAAATAAAGTTATTTCGTCATTTATTACCAAACGCGCCAAAAATTGCCCAATTGCCCGTTTGTTTGTGAGACATATCTCACAAATGATGTGAGACATTGTCTATTCGTACTGCGATGTACCAGAGAGGGTGCGTTTTAACATAATGATTTAACTGTTATTTTTAGTAGATAGGGCTCGCTGGAGCCTGATAAACCGGCAGTAAACGCCTTTTGGGGGTACTGTTATTTTTTCAGGGTCATGTAAAATGGTCGTCAGCTAAGGATGGCTATGGTGATTGGATGGATTCTGTAACCACTCCTCGTTTTGCGTGACCATGGACGGATTCTTGTATAAGGATAGCATTATTTTGATTTAGTGTAGATTGGTTATTGTGAAGGGTGACTTTTGAGTCACCCTTTTTTTTTGCATGAGTTGTCAGGGCGTGTCCTCATTTCATTTTGTAAGAAATCAGCAGCGATAATTTTTAAATCTTATCTTCAACCGTGCGTCATCCCGCGACGCTCTTCAAGCGGGACCCAGCGCCTTTTGAAGCATTTTTTATAAAAAATCGATGAAAGAAAGGCGCTGGGTCCCGCTTGAAGAGCGTCGCGGGATGACGCAGGGATAGGGATCAGTGAGTTGTGAATTTTTTTGGCGGTTATCTTTTTTTGACATGCCGCATCATGCGTTTTTTCTTTTGCTGCTGGCGCGGTGTTAACGTATTTCTTTGATGTCGAAACGGGTTTTCACTGCTTTTCACTTCCACCCTGACCGGTGTCCCCATCAATTTCAGACGTGTTTGAAAGGTGTTTGCGAGATACCGGCGATAGGCATCCGGCAGTGAGATGACCTGGTTACCATGAATAATAATACGCGGTGGATTATGGCCCCCTGCATGCGCATAGCGCAGTTTGATCCGTCGACCTTGCACCATCGGTGGTGCATGCTGAATCGTGGCTTCCTGCAGAATTTTGGTGAGTTTGGGCGTAGACAATTTTTTATTGGCGGATTGAAAAGCTTCATTGACAGAATCAAATACATTGCCCACACCCGTGCCATGCAATGCTGAAATAAAATGGATGCGCACATACGGGATAAAATTGAGGCGCCGATCAATCATCTCACGCACTTTTTCTTTTTCCTCGAATGCCATGCCATCCCATTTATTGATAGCGACCACCAGCGCTCTGCCACTGTCGATGACAAAACCCAATAAACGCAAATCCTGTTCAGTCACGCCTTCGCGTGCATCCATGAGAAATAAAACGACGTTGGCGGCTTCAATCGCCTGAAGCGTTTTCACGACCGAAAATTTTTCGACGGTTTCGACCACTTTTCCGCGCTGACGTACGCCTGCTGTATCGATCAGTGTGTAGTGTTTGTCAAAACGCGTCAGTGGAATAAAAATACTGTCACGCGTGGTGCCAGGTTCATCACACACAATCACGCGGTCTTCACCGAGCATGCGATTGGTGAGAGTGGATTTCCCGACATTCGGGCGGCCAATCAAGGCCAGCTTGATGCCGGCGGATGCATCCATTTCATCCGATTCGGTTTGTTCTTCAGGCAGGATGCTCGTTACCAGATCATCAATACCGCGCTTGTGTGCTGCTGAAATCGGATGCGGATGACCGAACCCTAAACGAAAAAAATCAGCAGCGGCCATATCCGGATCCATGCCTTCGGCCTTGTTGATAACCAGCGTGATTTTTTTATTCAGGCTGCGAAGTTTTTCTGCGATCGTCATATCAGATGCAGTCAATCCTGCCCGTGCATCCACGACAAATAACACATGGGTTGCATCGAAGATAGCTTGCAATGCCTGTTCAGCCATCAGAAGATCCATCTCTTTTTTTTCGTCCGTCAATCCGCCGGTATCAATGACAATAAAACGACGCTGAGCAAGATGGGCTTCGCCGTATTGTCGATCCCGTGTTAAACCCGGCACGTCAGACACCAGCGCATCGCGTGAGAGCGTTAAACAATTAAATAAAGTCGACTTGCCCACATTGGGGCGACCGACAATTGCAATAACAGGCAGTAACATCACATCATTCCCGGATTATTGCACGGTGTAGGCAGCCAGATGGCCGTCTTTGGTATAAACATAGAGGATATCGTTATTCACGATGGGGCTTGCTGCCATACCGGATTTATTCACCCGGACGCGCGCGACAAAGCGACCATTTTGCGTATTCATCCAGTGCAGGTAACCTTCGGCATCACCCACCACCAGATAACCATGGATGAGAGCAGGACCCGTAATGACGCGTGCATATAATTTATTTTGCTGCCAGAGCAACGTGCCATTGGCTGCATTAAAGGTTGAAATGTGGCTTTCGGCATCGGATACATACACCTTGCTGCCATCCGTCGCCATGCCGGTGTAAGATGACATATCATGACTCCAGATTTCATTCCCCGAAGATAAATCCAGTGCCGCGATACGCCCCTGATAAGTAGCCGCATACACACGGTTACCGTGAATCACAGGATTCGCATCCATATCAATCATGCGTTGAACGGCGAAAATACCCTGTGGCTCGGCGATACTTTTTTGCCATTGTATGTCGCCATGTCGTAATCCAAATTTCAAAAGATCACCATTTTCAAAACCGACAACGGCTGAGGAGCGTGTCAGTTGCGGTGCGCTCGATCCGCGTAAAATGAGGCTCGGTTCGGTTTGTTGGGATTTCCACAAAAGATGCCCGTCGATGGTTGAAAAGGCGGTGATGCAGCCGTCGATGGATTTCGCCAGTACGATAGAATCGGTTGCAGCAGGCGCTGCGAGAATTTCGCTTGATGAATGCGTTTTCCAGAGGATTTTGCCATTCGTTTGATCGAGTGCAAACAGATCGCCATCCCGTGTTCCGACATAGACCTGTCCATCCGCTGCACTCACGCCGCCACTGATATCCCCGCCAGTATTGATTTTCCAGAGGGATTTGCCGGTTGCAAGATCATTGGCAGCCACCACACCATTGCTGCTTGCGGTAAAAATGGAGTTACCGGAAATCGCCGGTGTCAATCGCAGTGATTCACCGGTAGAACCTGCACTGGTACTGGTATACCAGAGTGAGTGCACATGGGCTTCGGTGATAAAATCGACGAGAGGCGAGGGTGCCGGTGTATTATCCTTATCAAAAAAAGTGCTGCATGCCGTCAGTGACAAAACAAACAAAACCATCCAGAACACATTTTTAATTATTTTTACTTTTTTCATAACCCTTCCAAATAAAAGCGATAGATTTTTCTGAAAATCAGGCTGTTTCGACAGCCAGGTTGTCGTATTTCATTTGCAGGATCGGGCGATTGATTTCTGCATTCGGTATTTCAGACAGTGCGAGATGATAGGCGTTACGCGCGGCCTTCGTATCCTTTTCATTGAGCAGCGCATCGCCACGCACTTCATCCACCAGACCGATAAAACTTTTATCATCGACTTTTTCGAGCAAATCGAGTGCTGCCTTGCTCTTCATTTCAGCAATCAAAAGACGTGCAAGACGAATCCGTGTGACTTCACGCAATGCACTATCCTGACTGTGATCCAGTACCCAGTTTAATTGGGTAGTGGCTTCTGCATTATTTTTATTGAATACCGCCTGTCTTGCGAGCATCAATGCAGCCATGGCCGCGTAGGGCGTTTTGGGATAATGCGATAACAGTTTTTTAGCCTGAACGCTTGCGCCTTCCACATTATTTTGGGCGCGCAGTGTGAGCATTTCATCATAAATCACGGAGGCGTGAGACAGGATTTTATTGCGATACGTTTGCCAATAGCGCCAGCCGGATGAAATGAAAAGTGCGAGCACAATCCCGGCCAATACCGTCAATCCATATTGTTTGATCCAGTTTTTCAGTTGCTGGATTTGTTCCTGTTCGGTCAGGTATTCAGTCAAGGGGGTGCTCCTTCCGCTTAAAAATCGTGCTGACGCATTCTAGCGGATTCTATCCGGTTGTTTCAATTTAATTTTT
>DATIJJ010000019.1:0-49782 GCA_035478795.1 Gammaproteobacteria bacterium
ATTCGGACTTCGAACCAGGTGGTCGGGAGTTCGAATCTCTCCGGGCGCGCCAGATAATCAAATAAAATCCATTAGTTATAATCGCTTTGGCGCATCATGATGATACCGAACATTACTTCGTTAAAACTTCCAAAAATAATCGATGCTGCAAGACGTTTACCATTAAAAGGCAAAACACACCTGACAGAAAACAATCTGTTTTCTCTCAAAATTGATGATGATTTTGTTCATCAATTATTTCCTTTGTTGAAAGATGATCGCATCAAAAAACCAAATTATTTTGGTGAAAAATCTGCAGGGGCGCATATCACGATTATTTATCCGGAAGAAAATAAAATAATTGATGCGAATGATTTGCAACAGGAGCATACTTTTTTTATTAAAGATATCGTGACGGCTGAAATTGGGATAAAAACATATTATGTCCTGTTGGTTGAATCGCCATCATTATTAAAATTGAGGAAAAAATATGGGCTGCCTGAGCTTTTGGATTTCAAGGGGTATTCAATAGAGTTTCATATTACGATAGGTGTTAACAGCGATCATTTTTAATATGATCTTCAACCGTGCGTCATCCCGCAACGCTCTTCAAGCGGGACCCAGCGCCTTTAAAAGCATTTTTTAAAAAAATTGATGAAAGAAAGTCGCTGGGTCCCGCTTGAAGAGCGTCGCGGGATGACGCGTGGTTGAAGATAAAATGTGAAAACCATCTTATTTACCTGATCTATCACCAACAAAAAACCCGCCATCAGCGGGTTTCTTTTATTCAGTATACCTTTCAAAATCCTACAACTTGCCTTCTTCAAACAACACATGCATCCCGGTCTTGCCGGTTTCCGGATTGTAAGCACGCGGATCAAAATATTTTTGCTTGAACTTGTCCGCCATCGTTCGCTTGTTTTTGGTGGTCGTTCGAAAGGTGCCTGTTTTCTTGCCCGCTTTCGTGGTGCCGGTCGATACCATTTTAATCTTGTCACGCATAATTCATACCTTCCCGAAGGTTAATTACTTTGTTGTTCGCGTTCTTTCATGTCTTGCAGAACCTTTTCAATGCCATGTTTGTCAATAATACGCATGCCCTGGGTGCTGACGCGCAATGTCACATAGCGTTTTTCATTTTCCAGCCAGAAACGATGCTTCTGAAGGTTGGGGTTAAAGCGCCGTTTGGTCTTGTTGTTCGCGTGGGAAACATTGTGTCCCATCATCAGACGTTTTCCAGTCACCTGACATGCTTTAGTCATATTCTTTTCTCCAAAAAATCACGATTGCGCCAAGGCAGGTCGCGATTTATACCAGATTGAAGGTATGAGTGCAAGTGTCATTACAAATAGACAGCGCCTTCTTCTCCCTCCATAATAATCACTCAAAAATGGGCGTGGCATGAAAAACACATTGATTAATAAGCAAATTATTCTGGGTGTGACAGGCGGCATTGCCGCTTACAAAAGCGCGGATCTCGCAAGACGGTTGCGCGAGTGCGGTGCGATCGTGCGGGTCGTCATGACGCCACATGCCAAAGAATTCATTACCCCGCTGACCCTGCAGGCTGTATCCGGCAACCCCGTGCACGATGAATTGTTTGATCTTCAGGCTGAAGCGGCCATGGGGCATATTGAACTCGCACGTTGGGCGGATGCCATTTTGATTGCACCGGCGTCAGCGGATTTTATCGCGAGGCTCGCGCATGGCGAGGCTAATGATTTATTAACAACGCTTTGTCTCGCTGCAAAATCACCGATTGCGGTGGCACCCGCCATGAATCAGGGCATGTGGAAGAATCCACTGACAGAAGACAATGTGCAGGCCCTGGTCGCAAAAGGCATCCACGTGTTTGGGCCAGGGGAAGGTTCCCAGGCGTGCGGCGATACAGGGCCTGGCCGGATGCTGGAACCCGCCGAATTACTGGAATCCCTTGCCGGTCTTTTTACAACAGGCAGTTTAAGCGGTCAGCATGTTTTAATCACAGCGGGGCCTACCCGGGAAGCGATTGATCCGGTGCGCTATATCACCAATGCGAGTTCCGGAAAAATGGGGTATGCGCTGGCTTCTGCTGCCATCGAAGCCGGTGCGCGGGTGACATTGGTGAGTGGGCCGGTTTCACTGCCTGTACCGGATCGGGTGCGCCTTCTTTCTGTGATCACCGCGCAGGACATGTTTGATGCGGTCATGGCGGAAGTTGCTGGCTGCGATATTTTTTTAAGCGTCGCGGCGGTAGCAGACTATCATTGCAAAACCATTTCGCCCCAAAAAATCGCCAAAACGGCAGAGTCCCTGACGCTTTCACTCATGCGTAATCCGGATATTCTGGCAACCGTGGCAGCACTTCCCAAACGGCCTTTTGTGGTGGGTTTTGCTGCCGAAACAGAAAATCTGCTGGCCAATGCAACCGCCAAATTAAAAAATAAAAAACTGGATATGATCATTGCCAATCAGGTAGGTGACCATCTCGGTTTTGAACAGGATGATAATGCAGTCGTTGTGATAACCGAAGAGAAACAACAGGCATTTTCCAGTATGGCGAAACCCAGGCTGGCACGTGAATTAATAAGTTATATATCGGAAGAGGTAAAAAAACATGAAAGAAAGAATGGATCTGATCGATGATGTGATTTCTTTAAATTTGAGAAAACAACTGCCAGTTCAGATGCGGATTCTCGATCCGCGCATGGGCAAGGACTTTCCCTTGCCACGGTATGAAACGCAAGACTCGGCGGGCCTCGATTTACGGGCCTGTCTCGACCAGGCGTTGACGATTGAACCGGGCGTGACACACCTCATTCCAACCGGGATTTCGATTTATATTGGCGACCCCAACCTTGCGGCGGTGATTTTACCGCGGTCAGGTCTCGGCCATAAACACGGTCTTGTTATGGGGAATCTGGTGGGTCTCATTGATGCCGATTATCAGGGGCCGCTCATGATTTCCTGCTGGAATCGTGGACAGGATTCGTATACCATTGAGCCCGGCGATCGGATCGCACAACTGGTGTTTTTGCCGATCGCACGCGTCAGTTTTGAACTGGTCAGTGAATTTGAAGAAACTACCCGCGGCACAGGCGGTTTTGGTCATTCAGGAAAAAATTAAGGTTTCATCACCATGTTACAGGAACACACACCCACCATCGATCGTTCACTTTTTCGTGCGTATGATATTCGCGGCATTGTGGATGTTGGACTGACAGAAGATCTGGTGTATGCACTCGGGCGTGCGATTGGCTCGATGGCGATGGCTTCGGGTGAAAAACGGATCGCGCTCGGGCGGGATGCAAGATTATCCGGGCCGCGGTTATCGCAAAAACTGCAGGCGGGTTTGCAGGATAGCGGGTGTGATGTGCTGGATATTGGCATTGTTCCGACTCCGTTGCTTTATTATGCCACGCATGTGCTGGACACCCGTTCAGGCGTCATGCTGACTGGCAGTCATAATCCCGCGGAATACAATGGTCTCAAAATGGTGATCAATGGCAAGACGCTCGCTGAAGCGGAGATTCAGGAATTATATGATCGTATTGTCGCGGGTCGTTTTACTGAAGGATGCGGCCAAAAAGTCGATGTCGATATGATTGAACGTTACATCACACGCGTCACGGATGATATTCAACTGACACGACCGCTTAAAATCGTCGTGGATGGTGGCAATGGCGTGGCGGGAGCTGTCGCGCCGGAACTCTTTCGTCGCATGGGTTGTGACGTACACGAATTATTTTGTGAAATGGATGGCCGTTTTCCCAATCATCATCCGGATCCGAGTCAAACAGAAAATTTGCAGGATTTGATTCGCGTTGTGCGTGAAACGGGTGCGGATATCGGTCTTGCGTTTGATGGCGATGCGGATCGTCTGGGTGTTGTCACAACACGCGGTGATGTGATCTGGCCGGATCGTCAATTGATGGTCTTTGCCAAAGAAATTTTGAAAAGACAACCCGGTGCCAAAATTATTTATGATGTGAAATGTACGAGTCACCTTGCGGGTGTGATTAAAGAAGCCGGTGGTGAGCCTTTGATGTGGAAAACCGGGCATTCGCTGGTGAAAGCAAAACTGGCTGAAACAGGTGCGGCATTGGCAGGTGAAATGAGCGGCCATATCTTTTTTAAAGATCGCTGGTATGGTTTTGATGATGCGGTCTATTCTGCTGCGCGGTTGCTTGAGATTTTAGCTAAAACAGATGGAAACAGTGATGCGCTTTTTTCCGATATTCCAGACAGTGTGAATACACCGGAACTCAAAGTGTATGTCGATGAGAACGAAAAATTTTCGCTGATGAATCGTCTGGTTGATTCAGCCAATTTCGGTACGGCGGAAGTTGTGACGATTGACGGATTGCGTGTGAATTTTGCTGATGGCTGGGGACTGGTTCGACCCTCCAACACGACACCGTGTCTTGTGTTACGTTTTGAAGCGGAAAGTCAGAAGGTTCTCGAAAAAATCCAAAATGTATTTCGTGAATTTTTGTGGGCGTGCGATGCCGATCTGGTTTTGCCTTTTTGATGACGTCCCACTATGAAATCATTCTATGACATCATTGTTGTTGGCGGCGGTGTCGTCGGATCTGTCGCAGCGTTGGCGTTGGCACAAAAATCTTCTTTAAAAATAGCTTTAATTGAATCACAAACCCTTTCTTTTTCTTTTAAGCCGGATCAGCATGACCATCGGGTCAGCGCCATTTCTCTCGCTTCAAAACGTATTTTACAAAACATTGCTGTCTGGTCTGCTATCGAATCAAAACGTGTTGCGTCTTACACCCGCATGTCGGTGTGCGATGAAAAGAGTACCGGGAAACTGGAATTTGATTGCAACGAAGTAGCACTGCCGGTACTCGGTTATATTATCGAAGACAGTGTGATGCGAGCGAGTCTCCTGCAAAAAATTGCGGAGACGGCTTCGATTGATTTATTTTGTCCGGCAAAAATGATTTCGCTAAAAAAAAATGCTGACGGTGTTTTGTTAGAAATGCAGGATGGCAATTTTCTTTCGACAAAATTATTGATTGCAGCGGATGGTGCGCATTCCTTTGTGCGTCAGCAGGCAAACATGGAATTGAATCAGCGGGATTATGGACAAACCGCGATTGTTGCAACAATACGTCTTGAATCATCGCACGAAAAAACAGCGTGGCAGCGATTTTTAACAACAGGCCCGCTGGCTTTTTTACCGCTGGAAGACAACCATTTATGTTCTATTGTCTGGTCGGTTACAGAAGATTGTGTGAATGAATTACTATCATTGGATGATGAATTTTTTTCAAAAAAGTTAACTGAAGCTTCAGAAAAAAAATGGGGTGAAGTGACTGTTGTCAGTCCACGTTATCATTTTCCCTTACGTATGCGTCATGCAAAAAAGTATGTAGAAGAGCGCATTGCATTGATTGGTGATGCCGCGCACACATTACATCCGCTGGCAGGGCAGGGTGTGAATTTGGGTTTGCTGGATGCAGCCTGTCTTTCGGATGTGATCCTTGAAGCCATCAAAAAAAATCGGGATTTTTCGAGTCTTCCCACCTTGCGGCGTTATGAACGCTGGCGAAAATCCGACAATCTCGCGATGCTTGCGATGGTGGATGTGTTAAAAAATTGTTTTGGCGAGCAGTCTCTTTTCATCAATCATTTGCGTGGTACGGGTCTTAATTGCATCAATCGATTTGATTTCATCAAAAACCGGTTGATTCAGTATGCGGTGGGGAATCGCGGGGATTTGCCGGGGTTGGCGAGGGAATAGGTGTACTCGTTAAATTATTGCGGCCTGGATAAATTTCTGCAAATAACTGCGGCCTGTCACCCCAATGGCACTACCTTAAACATCAGCACTTGCTGAAATAAAATTCTGCAAATAACTGCGGCCTGTCGCCTGCAAAATTTTTGCTCACTACTTTCGACAAGTGCCATTGGGGTGACAGGCCGCGGTTATTTGCAGAAGCTTGATTGCTTTCATTTTGAACTTGTTCCATTTTGGCACCAGTTCGATTTTTGTCCAGCGTGCCTTTGGCGTAAATATTTTGCAGATGCCCATTGTACGGATCTGCGCATACCCCGCCCCTTCTGTTTTCCCCCTCAACCCGTTATACTTTCGAACCTCCAAAGGAATTGACTGCAATGCCCCACAAAACCTGTCTATACGATTGTCATCTGCAATCCTCTGCCAAAATGGTAAATTTTGCCGGTTGGGACATGCCGCTGCATTACGGTTCCCAGTTGCAGGAACATCATCAGGTTCGACAGGATGCCGGTTTATTCGATGTGTCTCACATGACGATTGTCGATTTTACCGGGCCGGATGTGGCAACATTTCTGCGTTATCTTTTGGCGAATAATATCGATCGCCTGACGCCGGGCAAGGCTTTATACACCTGTCTTTTGAACGAAAAAGGCGGGATTCTTGATGATTTGATTGTCTATCACATAGCCGATCATTTTTATCGGCTGATCGTGAATTCTGCCACACGCGAGAAGGATCTCACCTGGTTTCAAAAACAGATGGCAGGGTATGACGTCAATATGACAGAACGACGTGATCAGGCGATGATCGCAGTCCAGGGCCCGCATGCCCGAACAAAACTGGCTACACTTTTTACGCCTGAAAGACAGCAGGCACTTTTCGCATTAAAACCGTTCACGACTGCACAATGGGATGATTTATTTATAGCGGCAACCGGTTATACCGGTGAGGACGGTGTTGAAATGATGTTGCCAGCCGTTGATGCGCCCGCTTTCTGGCAACGTTGTTTGCTTGCTGGTATTAAACCGGCAGGATTGGGCGCGCGGGATACGCTGCGTCTTGAAGCCGGATTGAATTTATATGGCAGTGATATGGATGAAACCGTCACACCGCTCGAGTCGAATCTCGCCTGGACGGTTGCGTTTGAACCCAAAGAACGTGATTTCATCGGGCGTCAGGCACTTTTAAAACAACAGGCGGAAGGGGTGACACAAAAACTCGTGGCGCTGGTGCTTGAAGGATCGGGTGTGTTACGCAATCACCAGAAAATTCAGATTGGAACAACAGGAACGGGTGAGATTACGAGCGGCAGTTTTTCACCGACCTTGAACAAAGGCATTGCATTGGCACGCGTACCGGTGAATACCGGTGATGAATGCAGTGTCGAGATACGCGGTAAGGCAGTTCCGGCGCGTATCATCAAACCGCCCTTTGTGCGGCATGGCAAGAAAACATTTTCAGAGACAGTGGAGCGGCAGCAGCATGAATAAAGTACCAAAAACATTAAAATATTCCAGAACACATGAATGGGTGCGTCAGGATGAGGACGTCATCACCGTCGGCATTACCGATCATGCGCAATGCATGCTGGGCGATCTCGTGTATGTTGAATTACCGGACGTTGAGATGAGCCTTGAGCTCGGTCAGGAATGCGCAGTCGTTGAATCCGTGAAAGCAGCAGCCGATATTTATTGCCCGGTGCCAGGGGAGGTGATCGAAGTGAATGAATCCCTTTTTGACAGTCCGCAACTGGTGAACGAAGATCCTTACGGAAAAGGCTGGTTATTCCGCATTCGTCCCTTTGACAGTGAACACCGTGAATTATTGTCATCCGATGAATACACGAGACAGGTTGCCTCCGAAGCGCACTAGAAAAAGAGGTATCATCGCATGCCATTTATTCCGCATACAAAAGACGATGTCGCAAGGATGCTCGATGTCATTGGCGCATCGAGTATCGATCAACTGTTTGATGAAATTCCGGCTAATTTGCGTGTCAGCCGGTTACCGCCCATTCCGCCTGCCCTGACGGAAATGGAATTGTTGCGCCTGATGCGAGAGCGCGCAAAAAAAGATATCACTGAACTCAATTTTATCGGCGCGGGTGCGTACGAGCACCACATTCCGGCCGCGGTCTGGGATATCACCAGCCGTGGGGAATTCATGACAGCGTATACACCCTATCAGGCGGAAGCGAGCCAGGGCACACTGCAATTGCTGTATGAATATCAGACGATGATGGCAAGCCTCATGGGTCTCGATGTATCGAATGCCTCGCTTTATGATGGCGGATCGAGCCTTGCCGAGGCGGTTCTGATGGCAGTGCGCCTTCATCGCAACCATAAAAAACACCGTATTTTAATGCCGACGACGGTACATCCTTTCTATCGGCAGGTGGTTAAAACCATCGTCAGTCAGCAGGCGATCGAGATTGTTGAGGTTCCTTTTGATGCTCACACAGGAACGATCACAATCGATCAGCTTGAAAAAATAGCCAGGGATAATCTGACAGCGCTCGTCATTCCCCAACCGAATTTTTTTGGCCAACTCGAAGACGTTGATGTGCTTACCCATTGGGCGCATGCGAATCAGGCGCTGGTCATAGGTGTCGTGAATCCGCTCGCGATGGCTTTACTGAAGCCTCCGGGGCAGTGGGGAAAAAGCGGTGCAGATATCGCGTGCGGTGAAGGTCAGCCACTCGGTGTGCCATTGGCATCCGGCGGGCCGTATTATGGATTTTTATGTTGTAAGGAAGCCTACGTCCGGCAATTGCCGGGTCGAATCGCTGGCCGTACCGTTGATCAGGAAGGAAGACCCGGATTTGTGCTGACGCTTCAGGCGCGTGAGCAACACATTCGTCGTGCCAAAGCGACTTCGAATATTTGCACCAACCAGGGATTACTGGTGACGGCGAGCACCATCCACATGAGTTTGCTCGGGCCCAATGGATTACGAAAGGTGGCGCTCGCCTGTCATCACAACCTGCAATTATTGCGAGAAAAATTAAAATTAAAACGGATACACGGTGTGCGCGAACTCTTTTCCGGTCACGCTTTCCATGAAATCGTGATTGCACTGGAAAAACCGGTGGATGAGGTACTGGCGGCGCTGGCAAGACAGCACATTCAGGCCGGATTCAGTTTGAAAAAAGCGTATCCGTTATTGGGCAATGCCTTGTTAATCTGTGTGACCGAGACCAAAACACCGGAGGATCTGGATACGTTGGTGAACCGGTTGGAGGGCGCATGTCAGAATTGATTTTTGAATTATCCGGAAAAGATCGTTCTGCCCGCGCACAAATTCCCGTGCTGACGAATGACAAAACCGATTTGCCAGACACGCTGCTGCGACAGGATACGCCGCTTTTGCCGGAAGTGTCCGAGTTGCAGGCAGTACGGCATTTTACCCGCTTGTCACGCCGTAATTTTTCGATCGATACCCAGTTTTATCCACTCGGTTCCTGCACGATGAAATACAATCCGCGCGGTGTGCACCGTGCTGCCATGCTTGATGGATTTTTAAATCGCCATCCACTGGCGCTTGAAACAGAAAGTCAGGGCTATCTCGAATGTGCGTATGAATTGCAGGAAATACTGAAAGCGTTGACTGGCATGAAAGGCGTTTCGCTGACACCGATGGCCGGTGCGCAAGGTGAATTTGCCGGTGTGGCCATGATTCGCGCGTATCACCGTGCGCGAAATGACCTGGCACGGACCGAGATTCTGGTACCGGATGCGGCGCACGGCACAAATCCTGCGACCGCTGCCCAATGCGGTTTTAACGTGCGGGAAATTCCAACGGATGCAGAAGGCAATGTCGATCTGGATGCCTTGCGCCTGGCGGTTGGGCCGCACACGGCAGGCATCATGCTGACAAACCCGTCAACGCTCGGCGTGTTTGAACAAAAAATTCAGGAAATTGCATCGATTATTCATCAGGCAGGGGGTTTGCTGTATTACGATGGCGCGAATTTGAATGCCATTTTAGGCAAGGTTCGACCGGGTGATATGGGTTTTGATGTGATGCACATTAATTTACATAAAACGTTTGCCACACCGCACGGGGGTGGCGGGCCAGGGGGTGGGCCGGTTGCTGTCGGTGAGCGATTGTTGCCTTTCCTGCCGATTCCAACTGTTACAAAAACAGCAGAAGGTTATCGCTTTTTGACAGAAGTCGATTGTCCACAAACCATTGGCCGTCTGTCTGCCTTCATGGGGAATGCGGGCATTATTTTACGCGCGTACGCCTATGCCCGTTTATTGGGAGAAGAAGGCATGCATCGTGTTGCGGAGTATGCGACATTAAATGCAAATTATATGTTGGCGCGTTTGAAAAAAGCCGGATTTACGCTGGCTTATCCTGCACGTCGTGCGAGTCATGAATTTATTATTACCTTGAAAAATGAAGCGAGAGATTTGCATATTACGGCACTCGATGTTGCAAAACGGTTGCTGGATTATGATATGCATGCGCCGACCATGTATTTTCCATTGCTGGTGCCGGAATGTTTGTTGATTGAGCCGACTGAAACGGAAAGCAGAGAAACGCTGGATGCTTTTGCAGATATTTTGATTGCTATTTTAGATGAAGCAAAAAAAAATCCGGACTTATTAAAAAATGCGCCGCATCATTTACCGGTTCGTCGTCTGGATGAAGTGAAGGCAGCGCGTGAGCTGGATCTCGTTTATAAAAAAAAACAGAAAGCGATGCAAGGTGAGGCAGTGAGATGAAATCATTTCAATGGGCGGTGATCGGTGCGGGACCGGCGGGTATCGCAACCGTCGGTCAATTGCTGGATTCGGGTATCAAACCGGAAGAAGTTGCGTGGATTGATCCACATTTTCGTGTGGGTGATTTTGGATTGCTTTGGCGAAATGTACCGAGCAATACCAAAGTGGGTCTCTTCATCCGTTTTCTTGAAACATGTGAGGCGTTTGATTATAAAAATTGTCCTGAAAAATTTGCGCTTCACAATTTGGATTCTGATAAAACCTGTCAACTGGGTTTAATGGCGGATCCCTTGTTGTGGGTGACAAAGGCATTACGAAAAAAAATTTTTTCAGCAGAAGAGATGGCGGAAAATATCGCTCTTCAAAATCGCGAGTGGCGCATTCAGTTACGGAATGGTTCTGTTCTGACTGCAAAAAATGTGGTGCTGGCGACGGGTGCTGAATCAAAACAGTTACCTTATTCCACGCCGGACATCATTCCCTTGCAGGATGCGATGGACAGTGAACGCATTCACCGCCATTGTGATCGTGGGAATACCGTGGCTGTGTTTGGTTCGTCGCATTCTGCGATGCTGGTTCTTCGCAATCTGGTAGAAAGTGGTGTTAAACGGATCATCAATTTTTATCAATCGCCCTTGCGTTATGCGGTGTATTTGAAAGACTGGATTTTGTTTGATGATACGGGTTTGAAAGGTCCTACAGCAGAATGGGCGCGTGATCATATTGATGGTGTATTACCCGCGAACCTTGAGCGCGTTTCTTCGACGGCAGAAAATATCGAACATTTTTTACCGCAGTGCGATAAAGTGGTGTATGCGGTGGGTTTTGATCGTCGCACGTTGCCGGTTATCGAAAATATCGGTCGAGTGAGTTATATTGAAGAATGCGGGATTATAGCGCCCGGGTTGTTTGGTGTGGGTATTGCGTTTCCGGAAGGAAAATATAATCCGCTGGGTATTTATGAATACCGGGTAGGGTTGTGGAAATTTATGGATTATCTTCAGCGCATGATGCCGATCTGGTTGAATTATTCGCCGTGAGATAACCCGCCTGCGTCACGTGTACAGAGTTTGAAATTACAAAAAGGAGTTTGTAATGAGAAAATGCCTCGGTATTTTGTGTGTGATTTCCGCGATCTGGGTCGTGGCAACAGCTGCAGTGCGGGCAGCGGATGATCGACCGGGTCAGACGCAATCTTTTTAAAAATCACACCATATTTTCCAGTCCATACACGAGCTCATGCAATTCCATCACTTTTTTGCAGGCGAGAAGAATG
Organism: Gammaproteobacteria bacterium; assembly: GCA_035478795.1. GTDB lineage: Bacteria > Pseudomonadota > Gammaproteobacteria > DSM-16500 > DSM-16500 > DATIJJ01. Next base: position 11,720 of record DATIJJ010000019.1, read on the forward strand.
CCTGGCATAAAACACGAACGATCAATTACACTGTGCTTCAAAGTGAGTGTCTCACCTGTCCCGCCAAAGATAATTTGTTCCTCGGCAAGTAATCCGGGGAGCCTCACCGCATGAATGGGGATACGCTCATAATGCGCACCGCGCGCGCCTTTCAGGGTTTCTTTCGTGGTGAGCGGTTGATGGCTGGAAGGCAGTGGCGCGAGGGTTTCGGAAATCATTTCAGCAGACCGTATGGCGGTTCCGGACGGGCTGTCGATCTTTCGGTCATGATGCAGTTCAATAATTTCAACGGTCGAAAAATAACGGGCCATTTCTCTGGCATATTTCATCATGAGTACCGCACCCAGCGCAAAATTCGGCGCAATCACGCCGCCACGTTGCAATGTCTGACATTTTTTTTGCACGAGACTTATTTGTTCTTTTAACAAACCTGTCGTGCCAATCACAGGGCGGGCGCCTGCCTCGATGATGGTATGCAGATTTTGCAGCACAGATTCGGCATTCGTTAAATCGACAACCACATCCGCCTGATGTTTTTGAATCAGGGCGGCAAGGTCATCCTGGCGTCCGCTTTCGCCTGAGAGGATCAGATCCGGGTCTGACTCGATTGCCCTGACACACGGTTGACCCATTTTTCCATGAGCACCGTTTACAATGACTCGAATGGCCATGTTGTGGTATTCCATCCAATAAAAGATAAAAAGTACTCGTTTTTGATTGCTGTATAAAGCACTTTTTGAAACAATGCAGAGAATATTTTTTAGGGCGTCTCCCCGTGATTGATGATGAGGGTTTCAGACAGGGTATCGGCATTATTCTGGTGAATGCCAGGCGCCAGCTGTTTTTGGCAAAGCGCATTGGCAAGCCCGCCTGGCAATTTCCACAAGGCGGAATGAAGGAAACGGAGACGCCGGAAGAAGCCATGTATCGTGAATTAAAGGAAGAAATTGGTCTCTTGCCTGAATCGGTAAAAATTTTGGCCACGACCAAACGCTGGTTGCGTTATCGCTTGCCAAAAAGTCTTGTTCGTCACCACTCGCATCCACTTTGTATCGGTCAAAAACAGAAATGGTTTTTGTTACGCATGACAGGCCAGGATGATGAAATCAATCTGATCGATACCGAGAGTCCCGAGTTTGATTCGTGGGCATGGGTTTCCTATTGGTATCCGCTGACGCAAGTGGTATCGTTCAAGCGTCGTGTGTACAGTATGGCGATGAAAGAATTTGCGAGAATTGTGTTATCCCGGCGATTTTTTGAAAAAGAATAGTTTCCAGGGAATTATGCTGCGAACGCTCAGACGGATCATTCACGAAGTCTCGAATGCCCAGGACTTTAAAGAGGCGCTGGATATTATGATCCGGCGTGTCGCAAAAGTGCTGGATGCGCCGGCCTGTTCCATTTTTTTGTTGGATCACCGCCTGGGTGAATACATTCTCATGGCGACCAAAGGATTGAATCCTGAAGCGGTCGGTCGCGTGCGTATTCCGCTTGATCAGGGTCTCATCGGTTTTGTCGGTGATCGCGAAGAACCGCTCAATCTCGCAGATGCAAAAAAACATCCTCATTTTCGGTCTTTTCCTGAATTGAAAAATGAAAAATATCAGGCTTTTTTAGGCGTGCCGATTATTTATCATCGTCAGGTGCTCGGTGTGTTTGTGGTCGAGCGCCCGGAAGACAAACGCTTTGATGAATCGCAGGAAGCCTTTCTGGTGACAGTCAGTGCACAGTTGGCCGCGGTGATTGCACATGCCGAAGCGACGGGTGAAGTCGGCCGATTGTATGATGTCCATGTCGGAAAGGACCGGGAAAATACCTGGTCAGGCATACCCGGTGCGCCTGGCATTGGCATCGGTACGGGTGTTGTCGTGTTTCCCATGCTGGATTTGATGGCGGTTCCTGATCGCACACCCGATGACATTGAAATAGAAATTCGGTTGCTCGAAGTGGCGCTTGCGGCGGGACGCGAGGATTTTCGTGTTTTAAGCGAACGTTTTTATCCCAATCTTCCACTGGAAGAACGCTCTCTTTTTGAAGTGTATCAACGCATGCTGGACACGACGGATCTCGGTGCTGAAATTGTCCATGCCATTCGTCGCGGAAACTGGGCGCAGGGTGCGTTGCGCGAAGTGATTGCGGCGCATGTGAAGCGTCTGGAAAATCTTGAGAATGATTACATGCGTGAACGTGCGATCGATATCAAGGATCTGGGTCATCGCATTCTGGCGTATTTACAGCGAAATGAACGTGTTTTGCCGCAATATGCAGAACGTTCCATTTTAATCGGTGATGAATTGACAGCGGCTGATCTTGCGGAAGTGCCGGAAGGCTGTCTCGCCGGTGTCGTGTCAGGAAAAGGCACGAGTACCTCCCATGTTGCCATTCTGGCGCGCGCGATGGGGGTGCCGACGGTGATGGGCGTGAGTGATATTCCCATTCATGACATGCAGGACAAGGACCTGATCATTGATGGGTATTATGGGCAGATTTATCTGTCGCCGAACATTCTGTTGCGTGAAGAATATCAAAAACTGGCGCTGGAAGAACACGAATTGACAGCGTCGCTTGAAGCGCTTCGGGATGAAGCCGGACAAACCGCAAACGGTGAGCGTGTCTCGCTCATGGTCAATATGGGTTTGGGTGCAGATATTGCGCTGTCGCTTGCGGCAGGGGCTGAAGGGGTGGGTTTATACCGGACAGAGACACCGTTTCTGGTGCGCGACAGTTTTCCAACGAGTGAAGAACAGCGCGTGTTATATCGTCAAATGCTGACTTCATTTTCCCCGCGACCTGTCACCATGCGCACGCTGGATATTGGCGGCGACAAGGCGTTGTCATATTTTCCGCTGAAAGAAGATAATCCATTCCTCGGCTGGCGCGGGATTCGTATTACGCTCGATCATCCGGAAATTTTTCTGACCCAGGTGCGAGCCATGATGCGCGCGAGTGAGGGTTATCACAATTTACGCATTATGTTGCCGATGGTGACAGATGTCAGTGAAGTGGATGAAGCGACGCGTTTGTTGAAAAAAGCTTTTGCGGATGTGCGCGAGGAAGGGTTTGACATCGTCATGCCGGAAGTCGGGGTCATGATTGAAGTGCCTGCCGCTGTTTATCAGGCGCGTGCCATCGCGAGGCGTGTGGATTTTTTATCGGTCGGCAGCAATGACCTGACGCAATATTTACTGGCGGTGGATCGCAATAATGCGAGGGTCGCGAGTTTATTTGATTCCCTGCATCCGGCGGTGTTGCGTGCCCTGATTCAGGTGATAGAAGGTGCGCATCAGGAAGGCAAGCGTGTGGCGATTTGTGGGGAACTCGCGGCGGATCCGGCGGCGGTTTTGCTGCTGGTCGCGATGGGATTTGATTCGCTCAGCATGAGCGCCTGGTCTCTCAGTCGGATCAAATGGGTGATTCGTCAATTCACCCGGCAGCAGGCGTGCCAGTTATTGGAAGAAGTGCTTGGCATGGAAAGTGTTGTCATGATCCGTTGCCATCTGGAAATGGCGCTGGAGCAGGCGGGCCTTGGCGGGTTGATTCGGGCGGGAAAACGGTAAAATCGCTAATGGCGTGAAAAATAAAATTGTTAATGTATTCAACAAGTTATAAAAATCAGACTCGAAAGAGCAGGGCGCGAAGTCAAAATTTTCCTGTATAATCATATAGTTACAGAATTATCCTCAATAGAACACAATCAAAGCCGGGCTTCGCATTCCAGAAGAAAATCAGCTATACTTGTACAAGTACGTTTTATTGTACAACAAAGAGGTTTTTATGGATGCTAAAAGTTATTCATCTGTCAGGAAAGAATTGGCAAGAACGATGGAAAAAGTGTGCGATGATCACAGTCCGTTGATTATCACACGCAAAAATGCCCGTGCGGTTGTCATGATGTCGTTGGAAGATTTCAATGCGATTGAGGAAACGGCTTATCTGCTTCGTAATCCGGCCAATGCTGACCGGTTGCGCGAAAGTATAAAGCAGGCTGCCGCTGGAAAAACCCTAAGTCATGACTTGATGGAAGAGCGAAAAACAAAATGAATTTGATTTGGACAACGTACGCCTGGGAAGATTATTTATACTGGCAATTAACGGATAAAAAGATGCTTCAAAAAATCAATGCACTGATAAAAGAAATTAAGAGATCACCTTTTGATGGCATTGGAAAACCGGAACCCTTGAAATTTGATTTGACAGGAATGTGGTCGAGAAGAATTAATGATGAACATCGACTGGTTTATGCAGTGCATGATAATGAAGATAAAATAGCTGATCATCGGGCGCTGACTATTTATCAATGCAGGTATCATTATAAATAATGCGGAGATGTCTTTTCCATGCTAACCCTCTACCTCATCATCGGCGCATTCGCCGGTATTTCCTCCGGGTTGTTCGGTATAGGCGGTGGTGTGGTCGTCATTCCGGCGCTTTCGAAAATGTTTTTGCATAACACCGATATTCCGGCGTCCCACACCATGCAGATGGCCGTTGGCACGTCACTTGCCATCATGATTTTTACGGCGCTATCAGCCCTTCACGCCCATCACAAGCGACAGGCGGTGCGCTGGGGGCTGGTGCGTGAGATGTTGCCCGGGTTAATCGCGGGTGCTGTGGCGGGTGCGCTCATCGCGCATTTTCTGCCATCCACTGTTTTGCAAATGATTTTTGGTGTGTTTCTGGTGTTTGTCAGTGTGCAGTTAATCAGGAATAAAAAAACCGCTTCCCACGAAAAAAAATTATCGAAACAGATCATCCGCCTGTCATCTTTTGCCATTGGCATGCTGTCCAGTCTGCTGGGGGTGGGGGGTGGGACCTTGCTGGTGCCGTTTTTATTGCGCTGCGAGCTCGATATGCGTGAAGCCACCGGGACATCCGTTGCCTGCGGATTATCCGTCGGGATTGTCGCAACCATCAGTTTCATGGTGACAGGACTTTATTCCATGACACCGGTTCCGTGGAGTACCGGTTATATTTACTGGCCAGCCTTTGCCGGTGTCGTCGTTGTGAGCGTTCTCCTCGCACCCCTTGGCGCCGTTCTCGCGCATCGATTGCCGAAGGAATTATTAAAGAAAGGGTTTGGCTGGTTTTTATTGGCCATGGCTTGTGATATGTTGTTTTTCAAATAAAAGGTTACTCCATGTTGACATATCCCGTTATTAATCCCGTTGCGCTTCAGGTGGGTCCGCTCGCTGTTCACTGGTATGGCCTGATGTATCTTGCCGGATTTATCCTTGGCTGGGCCTTGCTTGTCATGCGTGTTAAACGCTCCCCGCGCGGTTTTCAGCCGAACGATATTTCCGATATTTTATTTTATGCAGCCCTCGGGGTTATTTTGGGCGGACGTCTCGGGTATATGTTTTTTTATCAGTGGGATGACACGATCCATCATCCGTTGCACATTCTTGAAATCTGGCAAGGTGGCATGTCATTTCACGGCGGATTGATTGGCGTGATTTTAACGATGTGGCTTTATGCGAAAAAAACCGGGAAGACGCTGGCCGATGTGACGGATCTCGTTGTACCGGTTGTGCCGATTGGCCTTGGTCTTGGCCGGATCGGTAATTTTATCAACGGGGAATTATGGGGACGCGTGACGGATGTGCCATGGGGGATGATTTTTCCAACGGGGGGTGATTTGCCGCGTCATCCGTCGCAATTGTATGAATTTTTTCTGGAAGGCGTTGTGCTCTTTCTGGTGCTCTGGTTTTTTTCGGCGAAAGAACGTCCGCGGTGGGCGGTATCAGGTCTCTTTCTATTGTTGTATGGTCTTTTTCGTTTTACCGTGGAATTTTTTCGGGAGCCCGACAGTCAAATCGGTTTTGTTGCGTATGGCTGGATGTCGAAGGGGCAGTTATTGTCGATCCCTATGATTTTGATCGGACTCATCCTGTTATTTTATGCGTATGGAAGGAAAAAAATATGAAACCCTACCTGGATTTTTTACGGCACATTCGAGAGCACGGCGTTCAAAAAACCGATCGAACCGGAACGGGCACGTTAAGCATTTTTGCTTATCAGATGCGTTTTGATTTACGCGAAGGATTTCCGCTGGTCACGACCAAAAAATTATCGTTACGCAGCATCATGCATGAATTATTGTGGTTTTTGAAGGGTGACACCAACATTCGTTATTTGAATGACAATCAAGTCACGATCTGGGATGAGTGGGCGGATCAGAATGGGGACCTTGGCCCGATTTACGGAAAACAATGGCGTGCGTGGGAAACGCGTGATGGCAAAACCATCGATCAGATCAGTGGCGTGATTGAACAAATCAAAACAAATCCGGATTCGCGTCGTTTGATTGTGAGTGCATGGAATGTCGGTGATTTGGCTAAAATAAAAGTATCACCGCCGCCGTGTCATTTGTTGTTTCAATTTTATGTGGCGAATAATCGATTATCCTGTCAATTGTATCAACGTTCGGCGGATGTTTTTTTAGGCGTGCCATTTAATATTGCTTCATACGCACTGTTGACGCATCTCGTTGCTGCACAATGTGATCTGGATGTGGGTGAATTTATCTGGACAGGGGGTGATTGTCATTTGTATCTGAATCATCTGGAACAGGCGGATTTGCAATTATCCCGCACGCCGCATGCATTACCGAAACTCGTTTTAAAATCAAAACCCGCCTCGATTTTTGATTATCGCGCGGAGGATTTTGACATTGTGAATTACGAAGCCGATCCGCATATTCGGGCGGAGGTGGCGGTATGATGCGGTATGGATTTTTAGCGAGTGTTGTTTTATTTTTTTCGATGAATGGTTGCGTGATGGCGGATACGGATACGCAAACCTGTACACCACTTGTCATGAAAAGTGAAAATAAAGAAATTGTGTTACCCGGTCCCGATGAAGCGCACACGAGCAAATTATATATTTTTAAAAATACGGGTGAAAAAAGTATCTGGCTCGATCATCCTGTCTTGCATCCATCCGTCAGTGCGGGCTGGTCGTCTTATTTACGCACGGGGAACGCATCCGCATTGTGGGTCAATCGCAAAAATTTCAATTTAAGTTGTGCGGTGATTCATCCTGGAAAACTCGAGTATCTGGATTGTGCCAAAGTCGTTTCTGTCTGTGCGCCGAAAGAAGTGGTTTATCAAACGTCTCGCAAGGGGACTTTCTGGCTGGCGGAAGATAGTCCGTGGGATGATTTGATGAAGATGCTTACAAAGCGCGGGGTGGTGATCAAGGTAATGTGATCTGCCCCGCGCGCGTGAGGTTATGGGCCTGTTGGTTTTGGTGCTGTAGCAGGTGCCGCTGGTTTCGGATGCATTTTAAGATAAAACTTTTCATCGTGTCCCCAGGTGCCATCCAGCATCTTGTCCAAAACACGGAATTCAAAACCACGTAAAATGCGTCCGCATTCTCCAATACTTTTGTCTTTTGAAATTTCCACATTTTGATTGGCACATGTGTGAAGTTTTTTAAATACATCGAGCAGGGACAAATTGAAACGATCCGGTTTTTGCATATCTTTTTCAACCGTTTCTTTCATCGTCTTGTAGACATCTTGCATTAACCTGGCTTTTTCCGGATCGACTTTTTTAAACATACCAAGGTGATCACCACTTTGATATTTCATTTGTTGAGTGCGAAATTCTTCGTACAAACACATTATGTCATCTTTTCTTTGTTTAACAGCACCAGCAGTAAAAATTTTGTCGAGTTCTTTTTGCACTGTATCAACGGGAGACCAACTTTTTCCTTTCAATAATTCGTTAAAGCGTATTTCATAATTTCTTAACATGAGGGATAAATCATATCCAATAGGAGTTGTCTCGATATCGCGAAAATCAAATGAATAGGGTATTTCTGTGTTGACATATTGTGGGTAGTCAGCGTGTATAATAGCGTAAGGATATGTTTTTATTTGTTCTATAAGCTTACCCATTTTTTCTTCGTATTCTTTTTTAAAAGCTGCTTCATCTTTAAATTTTCCACTTCTTAATCTGGAGAGCATATCAGGTTGATCGTCCTGTTTTTGACTCTTGAGATCACCAATAGCTTGATAAACAGAGTGTCGCAGGAGACCGGATTTTGTGTTGGTGCTGCCGGCTTCTACTATTTTTTGATAAAACTTTAATTTGGCTTTTGTTTCGACAATATGTTGCTGCACGGCTTGTTCCGGCGTGGTTTTGCTGCCAAGCCTCTTTAAACCAATCAATGCAGAAATGCCTGTACCAAAATCTTTTTTGAAATCAAGCGATTCTAAAAACTGAATAAATGTTTCTGCGAGCTTCGCAGATTCTTCATTAAAAACGGCTGGAATTCCGGTGAAGTTTTTATTGTCAATGTGACCAATCAGCTCGTTCAGATTACCCATTAATTTTTTCAACGAGTTAAAGTCAGAAATTGCTGCGTTATTATTTGTTTTCAAGGCGTTAATGATTTCGATTGCATTGCTCGCCATCTGTTTTGAATATTTGGAGGAAGGGCTGTTTTGGCCTTTGACTTCTTCAGGCGGGGGTGTATCGCGGATTATTTCGATTTGTCGTTGAAAATTATCCAGTTTTTGTATACCGGTAGGGGTGAATAAAGGCATGTGTTGACTCCTCGTTAGTCAGGGATGATTATTTATATCGGTGTATTTTGCCATAATAACATGATTTGATCAATTACTGGACGAAATTATTTTAATTTATCAACCGGTAAAACAATCACAACCCGCGTTCCCTTGTCTAACTCACTCGTCATCGAAATCATGCCCTGATGCAATTCAACTATCGATTTGACGATAGATAGCCCTAATCCAACACCACCCGCTTTACGGGCACGAGCGGAATCCACACGATAAAAACGATTAAACAGATTCGGTAAATGCGGGGGCGAAATGCCGATGCCATTGTCTTGCAATGTGATTTCAACAAGATCATCTTCTGTTTTGACAGTAAATTGAATCGTGCCACCTTCCGGCGTGTATTTGATGGCGTTTGACAAAATATTACTGAGCAGACGTTGAAACATGATGACGTTAACCCGAAGTGTTGCATCTCCTTCAAGAGAAAAATGCATGTTTTTTTCATCCATCATGGCCTGATAAAATTCGGCAATTAATGTGATTTCATTTTTAACACTGACCGGTTCTTTTTTAATGTCAAGACGCGGGTTTTCTGTTCGCGCGAGAAATAAAATATTTTCGATAATCTGTGACAAACGCTGCAATTCTTCAAGATGGGAAAAAAGGACTTCCCGATATTCCTCTATCGTATGCGTTCGGGATAACACAATTTCTGTTTCACCCATTAAATTATTCACCGGCGTGCGCAGTTCATGCGCGAGATCAGCGGAAAATTGCGTCAAATGCGTCACAGCATTTTCAATGCGCGCCAGCATGCCATTGAATGCAAGACCCAGACTGTGCAATTCTTTCGGCCAGCGATCCGGATCGATGCGCTGATGCAGTGAACTGACGGTGATATCTTTCGCCGTTTTCGTCAAGCGTTTGAGAGTGCGTGTGGCACGACTTGCAATCCAGTAGCCAATGCCAATCGCCAGAAATAAAATCGAAAAGAGTGTGAGGACAAGCCACTTGCCGTAATAATTCAACACATGTTGTTGATAGGTGATATCCAGTGCCACTTGCACAAAGACGGTTTTTTCAGCGTGACAGGCATGGGATTTTGCCTGCATCAACACAAATGGATGAGTGGATGATCGCCAGTGAATGATTTGTTTTTGCGGGAGTTTCTCGGGTTGATTCAGAAAAACCGCCTCACCCAATGCATTATTAAAAAAAGGCGTTTGTAATAAAACGTGATGTTGCTCATCCAGAATCCGAACGTAATAACGGTATTCGGAATCGGGTTCCATGTAGGATGAATCAATCACTTTCTGCCGGAGTGTGAGCAAATTTTCAGGCTGGTTTCGCAAGACTTTTTGAAGTATTCGAATTTCATCCGATAAAAATTGCTGATTGGCGTGGTGTAAAATGTGCAATGTGGTCAGATAGAAAAAAAGAGTCGTGATGAGGAGAAGCAACATCGTCGTCAGCCCGTAAAAAACGGTCAGGCGTGTTTTGATGGAGTAACGATGAAAAATAAAATTATCGCGGTTCAAGCAGGTATCCTATCCCACGCACACTGTGGATGAGTTTAATGTCAAACGGATCATCCACTTTTTGTCTGAGCCTTCGAATCGCGACATCGACAATATTGGTGTCCGTGTCAAAATGAATATTCCAGACTTCGGCAGAAATGAGTGAGCGCGGCATGACCTCATTCTGATGTTTTGCGAGAAAAGTCAGCAAGGCAAATTCTCTCGGCGTCAAATCCAGTTTTTGCGAGCTGCGCATCGCGCGGTGATCGATGAGACTAATCGTCAAATCAGCAATCAGGATATGGGTGTTTTGTTTTACGGGTGTTCTGCGCAGTAACATGCGAATGCGCGCCAACAATTCTGAAAAGGCGAACGGTTTGATGAGATAGTCATCGGCACCCAGTTCCAGTCCTTTGACTTTTTCTTCCACGTTATCACACGCGGTTAAAAATAAAACGCGCAAATCAGGATGGAGTCTGCGAATTTCCTTCATCACCGCCCAGCCATCGAGTTTCGGCAGCATGACATCGAGAATGACAAGATCATAACGGTGTTCGCGAACCTGATCGAGGGCCGCCTCGCCATGTTGGGCAATATCGACGATAAAACCATTTTCGCTGAGCCCTGTCGAAAGATAGCCTGCGGTTTTATCTTCATCATCGACCACCAGAATTCTCATAAATGAACCTTTTATACCCAAACTGGTCATCAGGATAGCAGAATTTTTACCCGCAGGGTATCGGCGTCCTGGTAGTCGCCCCTATCAACTTCCATGAGGGTCAGGTGCTAGTATAGAACTATCAGGTGTGTCTTTCTCTGTCATCCGGCCAAAGGATATCCAATGAAAACACGCAAACTGGGCAAAACGGACATTCATCTCACGGAGCTCGGTTTTGGAGGGCTCGCTGTCGGTAATCTCTATCGTCCCACCTCGCACGATGAAGCGTATGCGGCTATCAAGGCAGCGTGGCATGGCGGGATCCGGTATTTTGATACCGCGCCATCTTACGGTTATGGGTTAAGTGAACGGCGTATTGGCGATGCGCTGCGTGAATTTGATCGCGGAAGTTATGTGATTTCGACCAAAGTGGGTCGTTTGCTGATTCCGGATGCATCGATAAAAAAAAACGAGCAATATCCCGGCGCTTTGCCCTTTCGAGTTGAATACGATTATTCCTACGATGGGATCATGCGATCATTCGAACACAGTTTGCAGCGCATCGGCACGCATTATATCGATATGATTTATATTCATGATATTGGCCGCATGACGCACGGGGCCCAGCATGATGTCATGTTGAAATCCTTACTTGAAAGTGGTTATCGCGCGCTGCATGAATTGCGTGAACAAAAAGTGGTGCGGGCGATTGGGCTGGGTGTGAATGAATGGGAAGTGTGCATTGAAGTGATGCCGCACACGGATCTCGATTGTTTTATGCTGGCGGGGCGTTATACCTTGCTTGAGCAACGCGTGTTACAAACGTTTTTTCCGGAATGTGCGAAGCGCGGGATTTCTGTCATTGCAGCGGGGCCTTATAATTCAGGCGTTTTGGCAAACGGACAAAACTATAATTACGAAACGGCGGATCACAAAACAATTCTTCGCGTGAATGCCATTCAAAAAATATGTGATGCCTATCAAATTGATTTGCCGCATGCAGCACTACAATTTCCGTTGCGTCATTCGCAAGTGGTTTCGGTGGTGGCAGGCGCCAGGACAGAAGAGCAGGTGGCACTTTCCGTGAATTATATCCAGCAGGAAGTGCCGGAGCGATTCTGGCAATCGTTAAAAGAAGCAGATTTACTCGCCGTTGAAGCGCCCGTTTAGTTCAGGATGGAAGGAGAAAACTATGATGCATTTTCCGATCACGGATTCCCATTTGCATCTTTGGGATGACAAACGCCTGAATTATCTTTGGCTCGCGTCCATGCCAACGTTAAATGGATCCTACGTATTATCCGATTTGATGGAAGCGACCAAGTCCTTGCATCTTGAATCCTGTGTGTTTATCCAATCCGGCTGTGAAGAAACAGAATCACTTGCAGAAGTAGAGTGGGTAACAGAATTGGCAAGGCGCGATGCGCGTATTCGAGGCATCATCGCGCACGCATCGCTTGAATCGGGCAATGACATTCGTCCCTATCTTGAAACATTAAAAAAAAATCCGCTGGTGAAAGGTGTCAGGCGTTCTCTGGCGCCTGAAAAAAATGATTTTTGTTTGCAGGATAATTTTCTGCAAGGTGTCACGGCGCTTGCTGATTTTAATTTCAGTCTGGATATTTGTATTCATGCGGAACAATTACCTTTTGTGGTTCGCATGGTGAAGCAATGTCCGACCGTTAAATTTGTGCTGGAGCATCTTGGCAATCCTGGTATTGCGATGACGGATTTTGGTGTGTGGCAAGGTTATATCAGTGAGCTTGCTGCGTTTCCGAATGTGTGGTGCAAGGTGTCGCGTGTGATTATGGATAATACGCGGAACTGGAGTTCGGATGCGTTAAAGCCCTATGTCTATCATGCCGTCAAGGAATTCAGTTACGATCGGGTGATGTTTGGCAGCGACTGGCCTGTCGTGAATCTCGCGAGCAGTTATGCGCACTGGGCGCATATTTTGTATGATTTGCTGGTGCATCATGCAGCGTCGGAAGCGGATTTAAAAAAAATATTCCACGAAAATGCAACGCGGTGTTATGCGTTGCATCGGGAGTGGGTCGAAGTCGGGTAAACCTGCGATGATTCTGCTACCGTGGCCGCCGATCAGATTTCACTGTAAAGTCAGGTTTTACTATCCAATCTTCCAGCGGATCTTTAGGTTTTTTCACGCGTTTTTTCAACCAGTCGAAATCATCATCTTTGTCGTCGAGGCGCGTGCCAAAATACTTCCTATCATTTTTTTTCTGGAGGTTAGGCCCAGTGGGAAAATCTGACCATAAAGTGAGACCAGACCATAACGGCTCTTTATTCGGGTTATATCTGATTGCATTATCTTTTGCTATTTTTGCTTCACGATCTGCTTCATCTTTCGCTGTTTTTGCTTTACGATCTGCTTCATCTTTCGCTGTTTTTGCTTCACGATCCGCTTCTCTTTGTTTGAGAAGGAATTCAGCATTCGGGAGCAGTGATTTCCATCCAGCGACCGCCTCTTTAAGAGATGTCAGATCACGCGTTTCTGAAGCACCCTTCACCAAATTGTTTAATCTGCCAAGTTCACCTTTATTTTCGGCTTCAATTCCAACGTCAAAAAAGAAATCTTTAAAATCAGGCTGAAGGCGAGCTAATTCTTTAAGACAATCTTCTCCTTCCTGTTTATATTTTTTATAGATAAGTTCATTTTGCAAATCGTTCACTCGCGCTGTGAGTTTTTCGATCGTTCCCCCACGCTGATCTTCTGTGAAATCATAATGGGCGGATTTAATATTGTTCCTTTTGATTGTTGATTCTTCTTCATATAACTCATCAATCAAATCGCACGCGGTTTTATACAATTTATTTCTTTTCTGAATCATTTCTAACTCGGCCACGAGTTTTGTAAGCTCTACATTATTTTCTTTCTCGAAATCCGTACTGGAAGCTGTCTGGATTTTCATCTTCCAGGGCGTCAGTGTGTGACTTGACGCACTTCCAAATAATTCTGTTACCAGCCTATTTGCTTGTCTGATCAGGCGTTCTCTTTCCGCGATCAATGGATTTGGTGCGTGGGGTTCGAGGAGGGTGTGCTCATAATCTTCAAACTCATCAGACTGCGCCTCCAGTTTTTCTCGCGCATTTTTGATCAAAGCAGAAAGCACCATGGTTGTACAATCAGGAAGCCCGTCTTTTCTACTTTTATACTCAGCTGTCGCCATGCCCCTCTCTTTTTTCTGTCTTTCAAGCAATGTCCTGGCTTCTTTCAATTGCTGAGCTTTGAGTTCTTTGGCATCTGAAATGGATTGTCTCAAGTCTCCCACGTATCTGCTCAACTCGGGTACGCTGCCAAGTGCCTGCAAGTATTTCTCATTTTCTGCTTTGTTTATTGCATCGCCGTCTATTTCAAACAACTGCTCAATGAGGCTTGTTGCAAGTGCTCGTTGAGTTTCCCCTTCTTGCATAACTTGATTGACACCGAGCCAGAAAGTCATTTGGTCAGAGAGACCTGGAGTTTGAGTGTGCGTAAGATGACTGTTTTGTGTGGTTATTTGAATCAAATGGTTTAGCACTGGCATCCAGGACATTTCTCTTATCAGAGCGCTATGTTCATCACCCGATAATGAGCCATCATTCGATGCCTTATCCTCTTCATATTCCTCTTCTAGGTTCTCTCGATCAAAAACAAGATAATGCGGCCCTTCTTCGGGTTTTGCTATGGGTCGTGGTTGCAATCTGCCTTGAGATTGCAATCGTTTAAGTTCCTGATCGGCACCTTGTCTTAGTTGGGTATCCCGATTTATCTCGATTATTTTGGCACCTACACTAATATCAAGTTGTTTAAATAATGTCATATTAGTCGCAAGTGCTTTGCCTCTCGCCGTATTATCCATTGTTTTGTCAGCGAGAAGATCGCTCTGGGATTTGACGAGTTCTGTTAATCTGGCAGAGAAATTGCGGTGAAACAGATTGCTAGTATCAATTGGTTTTAATTCTGCTAATTGATCCGTAATTCGGCTTATCCATTGGGCACCCGGTCGCGTATAGTCATCCGTCACTTTACTTTTGTCGCGTTCTTTCTCTGCAGCCTCTTTTTCTTCGACTTCTGCTTTTTTGCTGGCAACGTATTTTTCTCGTTCATCGACAAATTTGGCAAGCGGATTGTCAGGTTTTAATGACAGCATTTCCTGAGCCTTTGCAAAATCAAATTCAGGAAGGGCAGCCTGAGCCTGATATGCAGCTTCCAATGCAGCGTTTGCCGCGTGGTACAGGGTGTTCAGGTCACGGTCATAATCGGAAAAAATCTTTAAAGCCGCATATTTTTTGTAATCGGCTGAATCGATAATGGCGTGGCCTTTTCGTACCAGACCATCAAGGGTAGCTCGTGTAGCCATATACAATTCAGATAATTGATTTTTGTAGTCTGTGACGGGGTTTCTGGCGAGTGCTGCTTGTTCTGTCTGGTAAGCCAGTTGACGCCAAATCTCCTCTTGTGCACCTTGTAGTAAAAGGTCAGCAATCGTTCGTGAATATGCCATATTATCGCCTCGTCTATTAAGTGATCCGGGGAGTATCAAAGAGGCCAATCATAGCCAGAAAATCTTAAGGAAAGATTAAGGTCTGCCCAGGAAGTCAGCAAAATGGATGAAAAGGAGTATTTCTGCTCCCCGGGGGATGATTAAAAATCAGTTGGAAGCGAGCGAATAATAGATTAACATCCCTGCGCATTGTAGCTTTTATTCAAACGATTCAATTCGCCACGCTGTTGGGTGGCTTCTGTGTTGTTGCCTGTTGCGCCGTTGAATACAATCTGGCGCTTTAACTCCTTACACACTGCCTTATGGTTATTGTCAGCCGTATCCTGCATCAGGGAACAGGACGAGAGGGATAAAGCAAGCAGTGCCATGGCCAGGAAAGGGTTCATTCTATTTTCTCCATTGTATTTATTGACTATTTATTAACGACTTATTGAACTGTACTCCAGTGCCGGGGCATTGTCACCCTGGAAAAAAGGTGCAATCCGGAGTATGCTGGGGAAAGATTATTTTGATGACTTTTTTAAAACGTTTTTTAAGATGGTGTGGCAGGGGAATGGGTAAACAACGAAAACACAATGATCGCTTTGCTACACGTGAGGCGGAAAAGTATGAACACCCCATTCCCAGTCGTGAATTCATCCTCGATTTTCTTGCAGAACGTGGCCGTCCGGTCACGCAACGTCAATTATTGATTGAACTGGAACTCGATGGCGCGCAGGAAAAAGAAGCCATCCGGCGGCGCCTCGCCGCCATGGTGCGGGATGGACAGCTGATCCAGAACCGTCGTGGTGCCTATGGCTTGCTTGAAAAGATGGATCTCGTGCCAGGTCGCGTGGTGGGTCATAAGGATGGTTACGGATTCCTCATCCCCGATGATAACAGTGGTGATTTGTTTATCAATGCGCGGGAAATGCGAAAGGCTTTCCATGATGACAAGGTGCTCGCGCGGGTATCAGGCATCGATCATCGCGGACGTCGTGAAGCCGCCATTGTGGAAGTCACAGAACACAATACCCATGAAATCGTCGGCCGTTTGCTGGCTGAATCCGGCTCCCTCTTCGTCCAGCCAACCAATAGCCGCATTGCGCAGGATATTTTGATTCCACCGGATGGTGCGGGCGGTGCCAAACCCGGGCAAATGGTGGTCGTTGAAATGACGACACAACCGGATGCAACCACGCGCCCACTCGGTCGCATCAAGGAAATCATGGGCGATCACATGGCGCCTGGCATGGAAATTGATGTAGCCATTCGCAACCATGAATTGCCGCATGTCTGGCCGGAAGACGTTTTGCTGGAAGCCGCGCGTTTTAAAACAGACGTCTCACCCGATACGATACAAAATCGCCTGGATTTGCGTGATTTGCCATTTGTAACCATTGATGGGGAAGATGCAAAGGATTTCGATGATGCGGTTTATTGCAAACCGGGCAAGAACGGTTTTACGTTGTATGTCGCCATTGCCGATGTGAGTCATTATGTGAGACCCCATTCCGCACTCGATAAGGAAGCTTATAATCGCGGAAATTCCGTGTATTTTCCGGGTGAAGTGATTCCCATGTTACCGGAAGTGTTATCGAATGGATTATGTTCTCTGAATCCGAAAGTCGATCGTTTAGCGCTTGTTTGTGAAATGGAAATTAATGGACAGGGCAAAATTACGCACGCGGATTTTCACGAAGCGGTGTTTCGTTCAAAAGCCCGTTTGACGTATAACCAGGTCAACGCGATGGTGGTTGAAAAAGATGAGCGGCTGCAACAACAATTTTCCGAAGTGCTCCCGCATGTAAAAGCCTTATTTACGCTATACGATTTACTGCATAAAACCCGCAAAAAACGCGGTTCCATTGATTTTGATTTACCCGAAACCAAAATTATTTTTGGGGAAAACAGAAAGATTGAACGCATCGTGGCGCTCTCTCGCAATGACGCGCATCGATTGATTGAAGAATGTATGTTGTGCGCGAATATTTCTGCCGCGCGATTTTTATTAAAACACGAATGCCCGGGACTCTTTCGCGTGCATGAAGGCCCATCCCCTGAAAAATTAATGGATTTGCGAAAATTTTTGAGTGAACTTGGATTGAAATTACCTGGCAAGGAACAACCGACTCCGCGGGATTATGCGAGTTTACTTGAAACTGTCGCGGGACGCCCTGATGCACACGTCATTCAAACGGTTTTATTGCGTTCGCTCAGTCAGGCGATTTATCACCCGGAAAATAAAGGCCACTTTGGTTTGGCATTTGATGCCTACACGCATTTTACATCCCCCATTCGTCGTTATCCGGATTTGCTGGTGCATCGTGCGATTCGCCATATTTTACAAAAGAAACACGTGCCGGGTGAAGATGAACCGATTTATGAAAAATACGGTGAGCATTGTTCGATGACCGAACGCCGTGCGGATGAAGCCACGCGTGAAGCGGTGAACTGGCTGAAGTGTGAATACATGCTGGATAAAGTGGGTGAAGAATTTGACGGTGTGATTTCCAGTGTCACGAGTTTTGGATTATTTATAGAGCTGACGGATATTTATGTGGAAGGCTTGATTCACATCAGTTTACTGCCGAATGATTATTATCATTTTGATCCGCTGCGACATGAAATTCATGGCGAACGTTCAGGTACGCGTTACCATCTTGGCAAGACATTGAAAGTGAAAGTGGTGCGTGTGGATCTCGATGAATGCAAAATTGATTTCATGCTGGCGGAGTCACTTCGCGTGAAATCTGCAAAACCGCACCAAAGACCTCAAAAAAAGAAATCACGAAAGAGAAAATTCAAGAAGCCGACATGAGTGAAAAATCCCTTGTTTATGGCTTGCACGCGGTGCAGGCTTTATTGGAAACGCATCCAAAGCGCGTGATCCGTCTTCTCGTTTTGAAAGAACGGCAGGATGGAAAAATGCAGGCGTTGCTGGAGTTGGCGAATACGCATCAGATTCCGGTGGAACACGTGCCGCGTCATGAGCTGGATCAAAGATCCCAACATGAAAATCATCAGGGGTTAATTGCATTTTGTCGGATGACAAATCACTACACGGAAAAGGATCTCGATGCATTACTCGATGCCGTGTCAGGTCCGGTCTTGTTATTGATACTGGACGGTGTGCAGGATCCGCATAATCTGGGGGCTTGTTTACGCAGTGCCGATGCAGCGGGTGTGCATCTTGTGATTGCGCCGAAAGATAAATCGGTTGGCATGACGCCGACGGTTGCAAAAGTCGCATCGGGTGCGGCTGAAACCGTTCCTTTTATCCAGGTGACTAATCTCGCGCGAACGATGCGATTTTTACAGGAAAAAAATATCTGGCTGTATGGCGCGGCGGCGGAGGCGAGTGACACCTTGTATGAGGCTGATCTCACTGGCTCAATCGCACTCGTACTCGGTTCTGAAGGCACGGGTTTGCGCCGTTTGACGCGCGAGCATTGTGATCGGTTGTTGAAGATTCCGATGCAGGGTTCGGTTTCCAGTTTAAATGTGTCTGTCACGACCGGTATCTTTCTTTTTGAGGCCATCCGGCAGCGCGCCTCGCAATAACGCCTTTTCCAGCCAGTTCCTGTCCGGTTACTCATCATCCAATTCCCAATCAGTTGACTAATCTCTTAACAATTTGTTAAGAATAGAGTTGTATACTGTAAGGAATAGAAAAAGGTGCATTTTTAATTATTTGTAACCTGTTGATTAAATGACGAGTCGAGTATGTTGAACCGAAGCCCGAAAATTGATAGAAACAAAAAATATACTTACTCCCTGTCGGGAGCAGATTTGCTCGACAGTCCGCATGCGATCGTTCGTGAAACGCTGGAAGGGGCGCCTGCCTATGAGCCTTATAGTCTGGATCAAGGGTTGCGAGAAATACAACATGAATCCATGAGAAGTGGCAGCGGGCTTTTTTTGAATGGCAACAGACCCGTTACCAACATCAACGGTCAGGAAGTCTCTACCGTCACGGAAGCCAATCTGAAAAAATGGTTCCCGAACGGCCATCATGAAAATTTGCTCAGGCATTTTACCCAGAGTCCGGCTCAGAGTATTTCCAAGATTGTTCTGCGCGTTGCTTATAGCAATCCTGCTGGCGAATTTCGTGATGCAATTTTGACAGTTACAGCCAGTCAAAATCTGGATGAGCAAGCAGAAATGCCCCCCGAAGGGTCGCAAGGTCGATTTCCGACGCTGACCGATTTCTATTTTGAAGACGATAATATTTATTGTGACACGCTAACATACATACAACCTGGTACGTTTCCAGGTGGGCAGTCGTTAAAAAAAGGGATGGGAGGCATTGAAATTTTTTCACGGTTCAGATTATTGAAACCGAATGAAAGACCGGAACAGGAAAATCGGTATGAGTTGATCAGTGTCGGGACAAATAGCAAAGAAATTCACGATTTGTTGAAAGGAAATGAAAAGGCATTGGAAGAATCTTTTCATTCGATTCATTCGCATTATTCGCAGGCGGAAGAAAAAACGCCAGCGAAAAAACGCTCATCACAAAAACCGGTTTCAAAACCCTGGAACTGGAAAGCCATCGGTACCGGTGTTGCGATCACACTCGGTGTGGCTGCTGCTGTGGTGGGTGCGATTTTATTTCCGCCTTCTATCGCCGTGTCATTGCCACTCCTTGGAACGTTTCTTCACGTTTCTCCCATCGCGCTTGCCGGGGTTGGCCTCTGCGCTGCAACAACCATCGGTATTATCGCTCAACAGGTCGTGACTTCTGAACGGGTTAAAGAAAAATATGCAAAAGTGCATCCGGCATGGAAATGGGCAGCAGGCATCGTTATAGGTCTGGGAATTGCAGCGGCAGTGACGGCGGCTGTATTTCTTCCGGCATTCCTGATTGTGCCGGTATTTTATGGTGGTCTGGCATTGGCGGGGCTTACAGCGACCGGGCATGCTATTCATATTGCATCAAAACCGGTGGCGGATCATCATAAAAACGTGGATCCCTGGGAGAGATCTTCCGGTGTGCATTCGGAAAATAATTATTTGATAAGAAAAAAGACTCTTGTTTCTACTACAGCGAATGTCAAAAAAAGCATGGAGCAACAAGCACCCGGACAATCAACTCACCCGTCGAGTCAGTCATCCGGGGTGGCTACTGTTTCTACTGCTCCTGCTTTAACGAGAGGTGAGTCATCAGGTAATAATCCCGTCGTTCGACAAGGTTCGATGTTCGGGCGAAAAGTTTCAATTGTGTTGAACCAGGATGGTTCCATCCCTGATGCGGTGTTGAGAGAAAAACTGCCGCAAAGGAAAAATTAATTACTTCGCCACCTTATCGAGTTGCGCTTGCACCTGCCGCTGAAATTCAAACGGATGTGCAATTTCAGTGAACACATCTTCCCTGCCACCAAACGGACTGATAATGACTGTCCCATAATCAAAAAACTGCCCAATCAGACTTTGATCCACATTCATGTTTGAAACAGTGGCAAGCCGCAATTCATTACTGTGTCTTGTAAAAAATCCCTCGCGCATCATGACGCGTTTATTGGTCAATACAAATTCCGATGTGATGTAATCGAGCCATTTCCCCAATCCCAAAATAACAGCCGCCGCAGCCGGTGCGATCGCTGCCATAACAACCCATGGATTTTTGTTGAGTGCAAAAAAGAGAGCCGCGAGTGCCCAGACCGTCGGTGCGAAAAAAATAATCCAGTGTTTTCGTGTGCGATAGAGAATTTGTTCATCGGCTAGCAGGTTTTTTTCGATGCGGCTCATGATCTCTCTCCTATTCAAATAATCCCGGTATTTGTTTCGCGAGCATCACTCGCTCCTTCACCATTTCATTCGTCAACACAAACCCGTACAATTTTTTATTGCGATCATAAAACAGCGCGCGCACGCTGTTATTGATCATTTCAATCTGCCACTCGCCTTCAACCGATCGCGGAGGCGGACATACCACAATCGGATGCGCGGGTGTTTTTACAACAACCGGCATGCCAGGATAATCTACCGCCGTTTTTTCACCCTGCAAGGTATTGGCCAGTGCACGCGATCCATTCAACAAGGGCGCGATGTAGGGTAACACGTGACCTTCGACTTCCGCACAATCCCCCAACGCATAAATACCTGGAACACTCGTCTCAAGATAACGGTTGACGAGAATCCCGCGATTGACCAGAATCCCGCTCGCTTCAGCCAGTGCAATGTGCGGTCTTAATCCAATCGCGGAAAGCACAAGATCGGCTTCCACTGTGTCAC
The DNA here is from genome assembly GCA_035478795.1 of Gammaproteobacteria bacterium. GTDB lineage: Bacteria > Pseudomonadota > Gammaproteobacteria > DSM-16500 > DSM-16500 > DATIJJ01. The sequence goes on from DATIJJ010000019.1 coordinate 33,143, forward strand.
CGTTTGACAAGGTTAATTGATAGGCGGCATCGTCGATTTTTTCTATTTTATCAGCCACACAACCCAGATGAAAACGCACGCCATTTTCTTCAAGCGCTGCTTGCAAACATTTGCCGATGGTTTCAGGGATCAATAAATCCAGCGGCGCTTTCGCAGGTGCTATGACATGGACGGTATAACCCGCATTGCCAAGATCATTTGCAAATTCCGAGCCAATGAGTCCCGCCCCCAAAATGGCAATGCGTTTTTTAGGGTGTAATAAATCCCGAAATGCCGTGTAATGATAAAGATGGTTGACGGATAGAATATCTTTCGAAGCCTCGCCCTTGACGAGAGGGTTGATGACATCCGCACCACAGGCAAGCACGAGATTCGAATAGCCCATTTTTTCATGATTGGCCAGAATGGTTTTTTCAACCGGATCGATCGCAGAAACCCGACAATGCGTCAAAATAGTCGCATTTAATTGTGCAGCCATGCTCTCTGCAGTGGCGGTTTTGAGCATCTCAGCCGTCTTGCCGCTCGTTAAAGCCGTTGAAAGCAGTGGTTTGGAGTAAAAATGTCCCTCATCTGCTGTTACAATGGTGAGCGGCGTCGTTTGATCGAGTTTGCGAAATTCGCGGGCGAGCTGGTATCCTGCAAGACCGGCACCGATGATAATGATTGGGTTTTTCATAGAGAGTTCCGAAAATCACTTTTTTGAACAGGTAATCATAAACAATGTACCAGCGATATCAATCGAAATTAAACGGACACCTCGAATTAAACTGGCAGGCTGCGGACTCACATCACCACTTGCCAAAAACGCTCGGCGAGTGGATTCTCCATCCCGCGTCTTTTATGAATCGTCTGCGTCAGCATGGCGCCATTTCACCCCGTATTAAACTCCTTCGACAACAGTGGGCATTGCCAGCCGCCAGTGAAAAAAAGGCATTGGGGTTGATCACACGGGAATATGCCCTGATTCGTGAAGTGTTAATTTATAGTGACGGCAAAAAGTGGATGTACGCGCGCACGGTTTTTCCGCGAAATACACTGACCGGCAAGGAGCGGTGTCTTGCGCGATTAAAAAATCGTTCGCTGGGTTCTGTTTTATTTAAAGATAAAAATATTGAGCGCAGTTTGTTTGATGTGGTGTGTCTCACGAAGGATAAGGTATTTCATCACTATATTTTAGAACAGGCAGCGATTCGGGCGGATGCCTTGTGGGCGCGGCGATCGACTTTTATTCTGCGCGAAAAACCGCTTCTGCTCACAGAAGTTTTTTTGCCGGATATGGAAACCTTATGAAGCATTATTTTTTGCTGATGCGTTTGCATAAACCGATCGGGATTTTTTTGTTATTGTGGCCGACATTGTGGGCGCTTTGGCTCGCGGGATCGGGAGATCCGACGCTTTCTATTGTCATGATTTTTGTCGCAGGCGTGATTCTCATGCGTTCAGCCGGTTGTGTGATCAATGATTTTGCCGACCGTGATTTTGATAAACATGTTTCACGTACACGCGAGCGACCGTTGACGCTCGGCAAAATCACGACACGAAACGCGCTGATTTTATTTTTTATCTTGATGGCGATGGCGTTTGGGCTGGTATTATTTTTGAATAAACTGACGATCTTGCTGGCGTTTCTTGCGGCTGCCATTGCCATGATTTATCCTTTTTTAAAACGATTTACGCATTTTCCGCAAGCAGGCATTGGCATTGCATTTGCCTTTGGTGTGCCGATGGCCTTCGCTGCACAAAACAATGTAATCACACCCGATGATTGGCAGGTTTTTTTGACCGCAGCGCTTTGGGCTTTTATGTATGACACTTTGTATGCCATGACGGATCGTTTGGACGATATTAAAATTGGCGTGAAATCCACGGCCATTTTTTTTGGACAATACGATCGCCTGATCATAGCATTATTACAAGTTATTTTGATTGGATTGTTTATTCAAACAGGTTATCTGTTTCATTTAAAATGGCCGTATTTTCTATCTGTGTGTGGTGCCGGATTATTATTTTGTTATCAACAAATGCTGATAAAACATCGCCAGCCGGATTTATGTTTCAAGGCATTTTTAAATAATAATTGGGTTGGGATGATTATTTTTGCAGGTATTCTTTTTTCATGAAAATTGTGGCGGATGAAAATATTCCACTGGTGGAACACTATTTCGGCGAATCTGGCGAACTGATTTTAAAATCTGGCCGGGCTATTCAGCGATCAGATGTTATCGATGCAGATATTCTGCTGGTTCGTTCCGTCACGCGAGTGGATGAAACATTACTTAAAAACACAGCCGTAAAATTTGTTGGAAGCGCAACATCGGGTGCGGATCATCTCGATACCGTGTGGCTGGATCAGGAAAAGATTCGCTGGTGTATTGCAGCCGGTTGTAATGCGATGGCGGTGGCAGAGTATGTGATTTGTGTGATTGCAGCATTACAGAAAATGGATTATTTACGACATCAAAAAATCCGTGCAGGGGTGGTCGGTGTGGGTCGAATTGGCAGCCTGGTGGCTGAAAAATTGGCTTATCTCGGCTGGGAGATTGTTTTATGTGATCCGTTTCGAAAAGATATTCTTTCAACGCCATTTGAAGAATTGGCAGATCTGGATTTTATTACTTTTCATACACCCTTAACGCGAACGGGGTTATATCCGACGTATCATCTCGTACAAAAAAATTTTTTAGAAAAACAGAAAAAAAATTGCATTTTGCTGAATGCCGGGCGCGGTGATGTTTTTTCATTTGAGGCATTAAAGCAATACGGGCGTGATATAAAATGGTGTCTCGATGTGTGGGAAGGTGAACCCATCATTGATCAGACTGTTCTCGAAAATGCATTGATTGCAACGCCACATATTGCGGGTTATTCGAGGCAAGGTAAAATTCGCGGGACAGACATGATTTATCAACAGGCGATGCAACAGACTGTTTCAGAAATTATTTATCCCACGCGAACATTTTCTGTTTCAACAGCGAAAGACTGGCGTGATGTGGTGTTAAACATTTTTGATCCGGTTGTCACAACAAATGCGATGAAAAAAAATCCTGAGCATTTTGATGAGTTAAGAAAAAAATATGCGGATCGGGATGAGTTTGGGTTTGTGACTCTCGATAACATGAGGCTGCCAGAGGCGGATGTGTTGTTGTTAAAAAAGCTGGCACACTTTTTTTAATTTATATAATCAATGAGGTACTACCATGGGATCTTCCCGTCTAACCGAAGAAAAAACTGACGCACCTGCGCGTGCAGCAGACATACGTGATAACTTGAGTGATGATGGCATGATCATGGGTGATATTGGCAGAGCATACCGTCTTGCAAAAGCTGGACGCACGGATGAGGCTAAAGCTGTTTATACAGATAAAAACATGAACACGTGGGTTGCCGGTCGCGAGATATTTTATAATGCGCTGGACGGTTTTATTGCTGGCGGGCATCTTCTCACCGCTTATGAATCCTTCAAACAAAGAAAGCAGGAAAAAAAGTGGGATGAACTGGAGACGACAGGATGCCTTGAGAGCATGGCATATACTTTTGTTAATGCGAATGATGTGAAAGGCGCTGAACGCTTTTTGGAAATCATGAAAAATTATGATTCTGAAGTGGATTTGGAAAATGTGACGTGTATGACTGGCCTTTTGGCGCGTTATTTTTATGAGAAAGGCAATGAAAAAGCTGCCTGGGATTTTTTTGAAAAAGCGCAGACAGGGGAATCGCGTGCGGCAGTGTTGTCTATTATGATTTCGCCTTTTAAGCCTGCACAGTTTGAGGCATTTCGGCAAAAAATTCGGACAACGCGTCCTGCGTTGACAGAACTGGTTGTGCGGATACAGGAAGACGCTGCAGAGGATGAGGATCTGTCAGGTGTTGCGGTGTGTTCAAACGAACCTTACATTAGGACGATACTTGTTGCACAACACAGAGAGGCTTTATTTACACCGAAACCTGCATTACCTTCTGCATTACCGCCGGAAAACACAGTGGCTGTTCATGTGGTACAACAACCTGTTGTAAAACCGGGGGGAAGGACAGGGACATCGTGATTCAACGTTATTTGAAGCCTTGATCTGTGCGTCATCCCGCGACGCTCTTTAAGCGGGACCCAGCGCCTTTTTTTCATTGCTATCTTAAAAAATGCTTTTAACGGCGCTGGGTCCCGCTTGAAGAGCGTCGCGGGATGACGCACGGATAGAGATCAGCGAGTTCTTGCTGTCTTGCTATCTGGTCTCAATGAATAAAGCTCAATTCTCTTCCATAATAGTAACTTGTATGTTACTATTAAAAATATGCTTATCACAAAAGAATATATTGATAAAAACGGCAAATCTGCTTTCGCTAAATGGTTTGACCAGCTAAATAGCGAGGCTGCTGCCAGGGTAACCACTGCACTCTATCGACTTGAGCGAGGCCATTTCTCGCGTGTAGAAGGTGTGGGCGAAGGTGTCTTTGAGTATAAGATTGATTTTGGGCCTGGCTATAGAATTTATTTTGGAAAAGAGGGCGAAGAAATCATTATTTTGCTATGTGGCGGTAGCAAGAAAGGCCAATCAAGAGATATTAAATTGGCTAAAGAAAAATGGGCCGAGTATAAAAGTCGAAAACGAAGTGAGGTATAAGATGGCATTAACCAAAGAATTCAAGTCAACCATCATGGCGCGCGCAAAAAAAGATAAAAAATTTTGTGAAGCCATGTTGTCAGAAGCGGTGACAGAATTATTATCCGGAGATATTGATGCAGGAAAAGCCATTCTTCGTGACTATATTAATGCAACCATTACTTTTGAAGTGCTATCCAAATTCATGGAAAAAAACCCAAAAAGTCTCATGCGTATGTTGAGTCCTCATGGAAATCCAACTAGTAAATCGTTGTTTGTGATTTTTCATACGATTCAAAAATTGAAAAAAATACATTTTAAGGTAGTTATCCGATAAATTAATAAAGCCCACCATTTTCCGGCACCGTCGCGGGTGTAGCCGATAGAGGTGCAGCAGTAGCCGCGGGTTCTGCAGGAGACGCCGCCAGTTTGCTATCCTCATCCGGCACATAAGGCGTCATGAAATATTCAAATTGCGCCACCGGATCATTCGCCGGTGCGCGCTTGCCCGTCAAGGGATCAATTCGAATACTGACAATCCCGGCCGGTTGGTCTAGCGGTCGATCGGGGTGACCTTTGAGTGCGGCTTGCATGAATTCCATCCAGATGGGGAGTGCCGCCTGGTTGCCATATTCATGCAACGATTGCGGTTGATCAAAGCCCACCCAGGCGAGTGTCACAATATCCGGATTGTAACCTGCAAACCACGCATCGACCTGATTCTGCGTGGTGCCGGTCTTGCCCGCGAGATCATTTCGCTTCAATCCACGCGCCTGAATGGCGGTACCATGCTGGATCACATCATGCAAGGCAGAGGTAATTAAAAAAGCATTTTGCGCACTGATCACACGTGGTGCATGCGGTGTGCCAGGTTCAGCCGGTTGGGTCGGTGAACAGTCACGACAGACTGCAAGCGGTTTTGCCTGATACAGTATCTGACCTTGCGAATTGCGTATATTGTCGATCGCAAACGGGACGACTTTAAATCCACCATTGGCAAATACAGCATAACCCGTTGCCATTTGTAACGGTGTGACACTCGCCGTCCCTAATGCGAGCGATAAGGTCGGTGGCAATTGCGACGGACCAAAACCAAAACGTTCAGCGAAATTCACCGCATACGGCGTTGTAATCTGATCCAGCAACCGGATCGATACCAGGTTCAACGAATGAATCAATCCTTCTCGCAAACGCGTCGGCCCAAAGAAACGTTTTTCATCATTTTGCGGACGCCATAAACTGTTGTCTGTCGGATTTTCGACAACAATCGGCGCATCGTTTATAACCGTTGCGAGTGTATAACCCTGATCAAATGCAGCAGAATAAATAAACGGTTTAAAACTGGAACCCGGTTGACGCTCTGCATTCGTCACGCGATTGTAATTGCTGCGCGTAAAATCAAATCCGCCAACGAGTGCGAGAATCGCCCCATCCCAGGGATTCAAGGTAACCAGTCCCGCTTCAGCTTTCGGGATTTGCGCAAGACGCCAGCCTGGATTGGCTGGCATGAGTCGAACCAGATCACCGAGCTTCAGAATATCGCTCGCCTGATGCGGTTTTCGTCCGAGATAATTTGCATTAATTTGTGGTCTCGCCCAGGATAAACCCTCCCACGAAATGACAGCGAGATTGCCATTCGCCCGCAACACCGTCACACTTTTTTCAGTCATATCGACGACCGCCGCCGGTTCAAGGCCACCCACCATCGGAATCCCGGATAATATTTTTTCCCATTCCTGCATGTGTTTTAAATTGGGCGTGCCGAGATTGCTTTCAGGACCGCGATAACCGTGACGCTGATCATACGCGAGCAACCCGGCGCGCAGCGCATTATTCGCGATATCCTGCAAGTGGCTGTCAATGGTTGTATAAATCGCATACCCATCCGTTGAAATATCATCCCCATACATTTGTTCCGCCTGCTGGCGAACCAGTTCCGCCACATAAGGCGCCTTCACCTGGGTTTGCAATTCATGGTAGTGCGCATTGAGCGGTGTATTGATGGCTTTTTGATAACTTGCCTGATCGATGTAACCGACTTCCAGCATGCGCTGCAGCACATGATCGCGCCGTTTTTTGGCCGCTTCCGGATTGGCAATGGGATTCAATGTGGACGGGGCCTTGGGTAACCCGGCCAGCATCGCATATTGATCCAGCGACAACTGGTCCAGTGTTTTTCCATAATAAATTTGTGCAGCGGCGGCAACACCGTATGCACGGTTACCCAAAAATATTTTATTAAGATAGAGTTCCAGAATTTTTTGTTTCGTGAGTTTGTGATCAATTTTCAAGGCGAGGAGAATTTCACGCAATTTCCGGCCGAAGGTTTTTTTCGGGCTTAAATAAAAACTGCGTGCGACTTGCATGGTGATGGTGCTGCCACCCTGAACTTTTTTGCCGGTGGTCACCAGAATGACGCTCGCACGAATGAGACCAGGAATATCAATGCCGGGATGTTGAAAGTAGCGCTGATCTTCTGTTGCAAGTACCGCATGAATCAATTGGGGTGGAATATTCGCATACGCAATCGGGATGCGGCGTTTTTCGCCATATTCCGCAATCAGTTTGCCATCACGCGTCAGAATTTGCAGTGGCACCTGCAACTGGATGGTGCTCAGTTCATCAATGTCGGGGAGTTGAAATTCAATGTAATAAGCGACACCAATGCCAATAATGCCAATCACCATCACGAGGAAAATCGAACTATTTTTTAAAAAACGCCAGAAATATGCCATATGGAATGTAAACAGTAATAAATGGACTTGCATTTTACTATAAAACTGTCCAGGATATCACAAGATTTTCATCCTGCTTTATCCGATTGATTCCCCTTACATTTTTTTATCATTTTTTCGAAGGAAACTCCGTGTTACGCCTATTCTCTCGTAAACCCTCTGTTTATGCGGGTCTTGCCGTTTGTGCCAAACGGCTTTGCCTTGTGACGCTTAAAAAAACCCGAAAAAACGTTGCGATAGAGAGTGTTGCAACCTGTCCCTTGCCGCCCGATCCGTTGCTTTGGGCGGATGCGCTTTCAGATCTTGTCCTGTCAACGGGTACGGGATGCCGGATGGCGGCACTCGCCCTGCCCGCGAGAGAAGTGATGACAAAGCGTATTCGGGTACCGGATTACCTGACTTCGCTGGAGCAGGCAGAAGATATCCGGTCGAATCTCTCTTATTACCTGCCTGGTATCCCGGATCAAATTTATTTCGATTTCATCCCGCTTGAAAAAGAGGGACAGGATAGGGCACTGCAATGCAGGGTGGTGCGGGCGGAACCGGTCGATACGTGGTGTCGCTACGCAAAACGGGCGGGGCTCACGATTGAGGTGGTGGATGTGGATGTCCTGGCGATTGCACGGGGAGTTCGGGCGATAGCCAGTTCGTCAAATGATCAGGACAGACTGAAGAAAGCGCTCGAGGTGCACGGCGGATTGCCTGTTGTGTCATTCGATGTCGCAGGTAATGCGCTCTTGTCGGAGCTCATGGTCGCGTATGGTCTCGCATGGCGAGGATTTTCCGGATGACAGAGATTAATTTATTGCGCTGGCGTTTGGCGGAGAATGAAAGGATGCAACCGGTGTCTTTTCGGGCATGGTTTTTTATGCTGGTGTTGATGGTATTTTTTGGCGCCGTGCACGGTTATTTGAGTCACGCGAATAAAGCATCCCGAAGTGAGTGGTTGCGTTTAAAAAATACTTCATTGGATACGCGTTTTTTTGAAAAAATGAACGACGCGCATGTCTTGCAAAAAAAATTATTACACCTGTTTGATGTGTTGCGCTGTCTTGAAATGAACAACATTCAGGTGACTCAATTGTACTTTCAGGAAAATAAAACGACGTGGACGGGATGGGTCGATTCACCGGTGATATTGTCGAATGCGCTGACAGTCTGTGCGGATCATCAACCGGATTTCCCGATCGATAATGTGTTATTCGATCATCCGAAAAAAAAGAGGTTACATCATTTTTCTTTTGTCATTCACTGAGAACAGTTTATGCATCGAGCGTTTTTTTTCCTGTTAATTGCGGTTATTTGCCTTGTCGGGTTGATGGATATGGTGAGACAGGGTGTGTATCGTGTCGAGATCAAAAAAAATATTCAACAAATAAAAAGAGAAATACAAAAAAATAAATTGAAATTTTCCCATCATCCATCATCACAACAAATGACATGCATCGTTGATCGCTCAAAGAGACAGCATGTTTTTTGGGTATCGTCTGCCTCGAGCGGATGGTTATTACAACCCGTTCGATTTGCCGGATTTTTAAAATACGAGGATCATTTTTCGGCAATTTTTCGTGATTCCTCCGGAGAGGCGAGGGAAGTGGTGATGCATGATCAGATTGGTGATGAAAAGGCAAGTGTGGTGAAAATTGATGAGCGTGGTGTGTGGCTGGCACTCAACGGGAAACATTTTTTTGTTCAATATTAAAAAAGAAGAGTGGTGTGATATGAAAAAATTAACAGGGATCATCATGATGGTTTTTTTAATGATGTATGGCAATGTCGGATGCGCACTTCCTCTGAAAAACAGAATGGTCGCGATGGATTTGCAAGGTGTGAATGTGCGGGATGCCCTTCAGATACTTGCGAAACAAATGGGGCAAAGTGTGGTGGTGAGTGAAACAGTGAACGGGGATGTGTTGCTGCATGTTAATCATATGAATGCAAGACAGGCATTTGATCTGATCTTGCAATCGCAATCGCTCGTCAGATTGCAACAGGGCAGTGTGTGGTTCATTGTGCCGCGGCAGGTGTTGATTCAGGAAAAACAGGATGAGAAGAAACAGCAGGAAATACTGGCGGACACAGCGCCGCTTGTCACCCGCGTGTGGCTGATTCGTTATGCAAGGGCGGAGAATATTGCGCATTTGATTCAGGATGGCAGTCATTCCCTGTTATCCAGACGAGGTTTTTTACAAATGGATGTGCGCACCAATCAGATTTGCGTGCGGGATATTTCCGAAAATCTGTCCGTGATTGAAAAAATGATCCATTCCCTGGATATTCCGGTGAAACAGGTTCTGATTGAAGCGCGTCTTGCGAGTGTGGATAGCGATTTTGAACGGGAACTGGGCATCCATTTTTCGGTGCAGTCGGAAGGCATGGTGTCTCCTGAAGCAGGTCATTATGCGTTGGCGGTCGCGACACTCGCCGATGGTTCCTTGCTGGATGTACAACTCGCAGCACTTGAAAATGAAGGCCATGCGGAATTGATTTCGAGTCCGAGTCTTTTTACAGCGAACCAGCAACCGGCTTCGATTGAATCCGGCGAGGAAATTCCTTATCAGGAAGTGAGCCGCGGGGGTGGGACGGGTGTTGCATTTAAAAAAGCGGTGCTGAGTTTGAAGGTGACACCGCAGATTTTGCCGAATGATCGGGTGCAACTGCAATTGCAGGTGAATCAGGACAGACCCAGTTCGCATGTGGTGCTCGGCGTGCCTGCGATTACGACGCGTGAAATCAGTAGCAATGTGTTGGCGAAGAATGGCCAAACCATTGTGCTCGGCGGCATTTTTGAATCGGGGAATGAGAAGACGACAGAGCGCGTGCCTTTTTTAGGTAACATTCCGGTGCTCGGGTGGTTATTTCAATCGCAGAAAAAAATGGAGAATAAAAGGGAGTTGCTGATTTTTATTACACCACGGATAGAAGCGGGTTAGAAGAGTCATTCCGACTTTCGAAAAAATCCGGATGTGCTAGAATCCAAAAAAACGGAACGCATTGAGGGTGATCGTGGGTTTAAAACATAAAAATATTTTTTTGGTTGGGCCGATGGGCGCTGGCAAGAGCAGCGTTGGGCGGTATCTCGCGGCACAACTTAATATGGATTTTTTTGACACGGACGAGGAAATTGAAAAAAGAACCGGTGTGGATATCGGGTGGATCCATGATGTCGAAGGTGAGCCTGGTTTTCAAAAACGGGAAGAAGCGGTCGTGGCAGAACTTGCCAATTTATCCAATATTATTCTCGCCACAGGCGGTGGAACGATTTTATCGCCGGAGGTTCGTACGATTTTGCGGAGCAAGGGCGTTGTGATTTATCTGGAAGTGTCCTTGCGGTATCAGGGACCGCGGACGATCAATGACAGTCGTCGTCCGTTGTTGCGTGTGCAAAATCGGCAGGAAATTCTGGAGAAGTTGCAGGGCGAGCGGGAATCGCTTTATGAGGAAGTCGCGGATTTTCGTGTGTTGACGGACAAGCGCAATGTCCGCACGGTGGCGGATGAGATTATTCACTGGTTGAAGACGCGGTAGAAAATTAAAAAAATCTTTTATTAATCATAAAGATACGAAATTTTACCCCTGAATCGCAAAAAACGCGAAAAATAAAATTGTTAATATATTCAATAAGTTACAAAAAACCGGTATCAAATCGCGAAGTTCAAAATATAAATTTTCCTGTATAATCAAATGGTTACAGACATATCCTCAGTCGACCCGTTTCGGCGTTATTGCGTAAATGATGGCGCTATCCGAGCCGCGACCGGAAGACGAGCGTCACGGTATTTTCTAATTCCTTTGATATCTTGCAGAACCTGTGACGCTCGTCTTCCGGTCGCGGCTCGGATAAAGCAGATTTTTTGTGAGGCTATCGATTGTGCCGAGAAGAGGACTCGAACCTCCACAGGGTTTCCCCCACAAGTACCTGAAACTTGCGTGTCTACCAATTTCACCATCTCGGCATGAGTGGCATGCATTTTTGAGTAGTGCACTTTACTGACTCCGATTTTTTTTGTCAATCCCGAAAAAAATTTTTGACCATTTTGTTAAAATTGCGCGCAACTCAAGCGTGATTTTTTGGGATGGACAAAATGAGCACAACATTTTTGCTCACTCTTAAGTTTCTCTTAAGCTGAATGCATTAGAATTTTCGCCGTAGACAGAATTTGTCAGCGTAATTTTTCAGGGAGAAAATTTATGAATTCAGGCAGGCGTCAAACACCTCCTCGTTTTCGATCTGATTTATGGCAAATACCTGTCGAAGCTGCCCCAATAAGGTTTAACAGAATAGGGAGTGGTGGCGAGAAGCAAGATGGGTCACCGTGCGATGTTATGTTGGCTGCTTCTGCGCCTGTGGAATCTGTCACAGCACTGGATGAAGCGGCAGCGCATGATGATGACTCATTATTAAGTCGCGAGCGAACGCGTGCGTTCTCTCGTTAGCTTTATCTGACCTGGATAGAGTTTCGGCTCTATCCTGTTTTTTTAAGGCCTGTTTTTTTAAGACCTGTTTTTTCCAAAACAATAGTTTTCCTGCTAATCGTTCAGGTAAAATACCTGCTCACTTAACCCCATTGGATGTATTTTGAAAACCCGTCACGAACCCGATGATACTCGCCTTTTGCCTTGTCAACAGCTTGACGGGGTCGGCAAGCGAATGGCAGAACGTCTTTCGAAGATGGGGATTCATCACGTAGAAGATTTATTGTTTCATCTCCCGCTGCGTTATCAGGATCGTACACGATTGCATGCGATGAAGACGTTATTGCCAGGCGAACATGTCGTTGTTGAAGGCACAATCGATACGGTGACAACACCGCTTGCCGGTCGAACGCGGTTGTTGATACGCATGAAAGATGAGACCGGTCATTGTCATCTGCGATTTTTTTATGTGAATGCTTCACAACGTCATACTTTAAAAACAGGTGTGCGGTTGCGCTGTTTTGGCGAAGTCAGGCTCGGCACGCATGGCATTGAAATGATTCATCCGGAGTATCGTATCGTCACACCGAATGAACCGTTGCCGGTTGAAAAAAATTTAACGCCCATTTATCCGACGACGGAAGGCATCAGTCAAATGATGTTGCGCAAATGGACAGAACAAGCCTTGCAATTATTAAATGAGGATGGATTGTTGCGTGATATTTTGCCGAGCACGATTTTACAAGCCTTTCAGTTTCCGTCATTGAAAGAAGCATTACAGTTTGTGCATCGCCCACCCGTCGATACATCACCGGATGCACTGATCGAAGGCCGGCACCCGTCGCAAAAACGTCTGGTGTTTGAGGAATTGCTGGCGCATCGATTGAGTTTGTTACATCTTAAAAAAAATTTTCAAATCCAGTCAGCACATTCTTTTAAAAACCCCGGGCGGCTCATTCAAACATTTTTAAAATCGCTGCCGTTTCAATTGACGAACGCCCAACAAAAAGTAACGGAAGAAGTGGCACGTGATCTGACTGAACCGCACCCGATGCTGCGTCTTTTGCAGGGGGATGTCGGTTCCGGGAAAACGGTGGTGGCTGCCATGGCTATCCTGCAAGCGGTTGAAAGCGGTTATCAGGCGGCCGTGCTCGCACCGACTGAATTGTTGGCCGAGCAGCATTTCCAAACCTTTCGTGCATGGTTTTCTTCATTAAACATCAAGGTGGTGCTGTTGTCCGGACACATGAAAGTGAGTGCACGTCGGGAAGCACTGGATGCGATTTTAAAACAGCAGGCAGACGTTGTAATCGGGACGCATGCGATTTTTCAAAAAGAGGTTCAATTCGCGACATTGTCTTTGGTCATTGTGGATGAGCAACACCGTTTTGGTGTGGAACAGCGCGCGCTGTTGCGTGAAAAAGGCATGCAGGGCAATCATTGCCCGCATCAGTTGATCATGACGGCAACGCCGATTCCGCGCACACTCGCGATGAGTGTCTATGCGGATCTGGATTGTTCCGTGATGGATGAATTACCACCGGGACGAACGCCCGTTACAACGCGTGTGCTGTCGAATGCAAGGCGTGATGAAGTTCTCTTGCGTATTCGTGAAGCGTGCGCATCCGGTCGTCAGGCGTATTGGGTGTGTACCCTGATTGAAGAATCGGATGTTCTTCAATGCAAGGCGGCGGAAAAAACAGCAGAAGAATTACGTCTTCTTCTCTCGGAACTTCAAATTGGATTATTGCATGGCCGTATGAAATCGGCAGAAAAAGACGCGGTGATGAGTGCATTTAAAAAGGGTGAATTGCATTTGCTGGTCGCAACGACGGTGATTGAAGTGGGTGTGGATGTACCGAATGCGAGCCTCATGGTCATTGATAATGCCGAACGTCTGGGCCTTGCGCAATTACATCAATTACGCGGACGAGTGGGTCGGGGAGCGATGGCGAGTCATTGTTTGTTGATGTATCAAATGCCCTTGTCTCATCTTGCGAAAGCGCGTCTTCACGTGATGCGTGAAACAACGGATGGTTTTCGTATTGCTGAACGGGATCTTGAATTGCGTGGCCCGGGTGAAGTCCTTGGAACAAAACAAACCGGCGATGTGTCATTGCGCATTGCGGATTTGCTGCGTGATAGCGATTTGCTACCTGCTGTTTCGAGTGCAGCGACTGTGTTGCAGCGCGATCATGCGGAATTGATTGATCCTTTGATCCGACGCTGGCTGAAGTCGCGTGAACGGTTCGGGCATGTATGAATTATGCAAAATACACGCCGCCTAAAATACTGGTTTGTCTTGCACCGGTGACGGCCGTGAGATTTCCGGGTTGTCTTCGAAACGTTTGTCTTGCAAGCCACGCAAACGCGATGGCTTCCATCCAGTCCGGATGAATGCCGACTTTTTCTGTTGATTCGATTATGTGTGTGCTGCTCAATTTACGCAGACGTTCCACTAAAAAAGTATTATGAATGCCGCCGCCACACAGTAAAATTTCACCGGTTGGAAAATGCGCTTCGATCGCATTCAAAATACTCTGTGCAGTCAATTCCGTGAGCGTCGCCTGTACATCCACGGGTTGATAATTTTTTAGAGAAAATGGTTCGAGCCAGGATAAATTAAAATAGTCTCTGCCTGAACTTTTGGGGCCAGGTTGTTTGAAGTAACTGTCTTCAAGCATGGCGTGCAATAATTTTTTTTGAAGTTGGCCTGCCCTTGCCCAGTTGCCCTGATCGTCTCGCGGTTTTTGTAAATTTTTTTCAGCCCATGCATCCAGTAAGGTGTTGCCAGGGCCTGTATCGAAACCAAAAGCAGGCTGATTGTCTTTCGGCAAAAAAGTGACATTGGCAATACCACCGATGTTGACAATGGCGCGATCGAGAGCCGCTCTAAAAATCGCCTGATGAAAGGCGGGAACGAGTGGCGCACCCTGACCGCCATACGCCATGTCCCGACGACGAAAATCTGCGATCGTTGTGATGCCGGTTTCAGCGGCAATAATATTGGGATCACCAATTTGCAACGTAAACTGGCGCGCGGGATGATGACGAATGGTTTGACCATGACAGCCAATCGCAGAAATATCTTTTGCAGAAAGCTGATTTTTTCGTAATAAATGCGTGGCTGCTCTTGCAAACTGTTTTCCGAGCAAGCTATCCATTTCGCCCAGACGATTAATTTCATTTTCGCCTGGATGGCATAAATTCAGGAGAGATTGCCTGAATGTCGTTTCGTAAGGCAAATAATACGAATCCAGAAGTCGTGGAACAGATGGACTGAAATCGACGAGCGCTGCATCAATGCCATCGATGCTCGTGCCGGACATCAGACCCATATAAAGTTCGCTCATTAAAATGCTTCCCTGTGGGTGAGTTTGTGCCATAATTTCACGTTTTATACAGAGAGTAAAGTTATGGATTCGCCTGATCAGGTGCTGGAAATAATTCGACGAGGCACAGAAGAAATCTTATTGGAAGAGGAGCTGGTGGCGCGATTGAAAACCGGCAAGCCGTTGCGCGTGAAAGCCGGTTTTGATCCGACCGCACCGGATTTGCATCTCGGGCACACGGTTTTGTTAAATAAAATGCGGCAATTGCAGGATCTTGGGCATGAAGTGATGTTTCTTATTGGTGATTTTACCGGGATGATCGGTGATCCATCCGGTAAAAATGAAACACGCCCGCCATTGACGCGTGAACAGGTGGAAGCGAATGCAGCCACTTATAAAAAACAGGTTTTTAAAGTACTCGATCCGGAAAAAACACAGGTGATGTTTAATTCGGAATGGATGAATAAAATGGGGCCGGCTGATCTGATTCGCCTTGCTTCAACGCATACCGTCGCGCGTATGCTGGAGCGCGATGACTTTCACAAGCGTTATACCGGTGGTCAGGCGATTGCGATTCATGAATTTTTATATCCACTGTTGCAAGGTTATGATTCGGTAGCCATGAAGGCGGATATTGAACTGGGCGGCACGGATCAAAAATTTAATCTGTTGATGGGGCGTGAACTGCAAAAGCATTTTGGCCAGAAACCACAGATTGTCATCACGCTGCCGTTGCTGCCAGGTCTTGATGGCTTAAAAAAAATGTCGAAGTCACTGGGAAATTATATTGGTATTGATGAAAAACCGTCCGATATTTTCGGGAAAGTGATGTCGCTGTCGGATGAAACGATGTGGCTTTATTTCGAATTGATCAGTTTTAGAACGCTTGCAGAAATAAAAAGGTTTCGGGAAGAAGTGAATCAGGGCGTCAATCCGCGCGATATTAAATTTCGGCTGGGTGAAGAGCTGGTTGAACGATTCTATAACCGCGAAGAAGCGAGACTGGCGCGCGAGCATTTCGTCGCGCAATTTCAGAAAGGTGAAATGCCGGAGGATATGCCGGAGATTGCCGTGCACGTTCAGGCAGGCGGTCTTCCTGTCGCCAATCTGATCAAGCTCGCCGGGTTGACGGAGAGTACGTCGGATGCGCTGCGCATGATAGACCAGGGGGCAGTGAAGCTTGATGGCGAGCGCGTCAATGACCGCGGGCTCGTGTTGCAGGCGGGCCAGGCGTTTGTTCTGCAGGTCGGAAAACGCCGGTTTGCCAGAGTAAAATTAGTCCATGAAAAATAATTTAAAATTATTTTAAAAATCGGGTTGACAGGTTTTGTTAAGGATGTAGAATGCGCGTCTCTGAGTAACTGTTCTTTAAAAATTTAGCCAAGCAATGAGTGTGGGCACTTACGTCGATGACGTTGTTTGAAATTATCGATTGTGAAGTGACCTTTGAGGTAACTGAACGATTGAGTAAGGGTTAGATTTAAAGATTTATAGATATAAATTGGAGAGTTTGATCCTGGCTCAGATTGAACGCTGGCGGTATGCTTAACACATGCAAGTCG
>DATIJJ010000020.1:0-45224 GCA_035478795.1 Gammaproteobacteria bacterium
TTCATACAATATCACGAGCGGTACATTCTCATCAGCCAGCAGCAATTACAGTGCACCGACGTTGAATACCGGCAACTCACCGGCATTAACGATCACACAGGCCGGTCTCACCGCATCGCTCAATACACCTGCTCAAACCAAGGTGTATGGTGCAGATGATCCGAGTGTCAGTGGCATTGCAATCAGTCTGAACGGTTTAATTAATCGCACGGTAACCAACTGGATGAATGGAACGACCAATATCAATGACAGTGGATTGACGAGCAGTGTCGTAAGTCTTGCACGTCAAAGTGGTGAAAATGTCGGTTCATACAATATCACGAGCGGTACATTCTCATCAGCCAGCAGCAATTACAGTGCACCGACATTGAATACCGGTAACTCACCGACACTGGGCATTACAACTGCCGGTCTCACCGCATCGCTCAATACACCTGCTCAAACCAAAGTGTATGGTGCAGATGATCCGAGTGTCAGTGGCATTGCCGTCAGCCTGAATGGTTTGATCAATCGCACGGTAACCAACTGGATGAATGGAACGACCAACATCAATGACAGTGGATTGACGAGCAGTGTCGTAAGTCTTGTACGCCAGAGCGGTGAAAATGTTGGCTCATACAACATTACGAGTGGTGTCTTTACAGCACCGAGTAGCAATTACTTCGCACCGGGTTTCGCGGGCAGCCCGACATTGAGTATTACCCAGGCCGGTTTGAGCGGTTCGATTGCAAATCAAAATAAAGTCTATGGCACAAATGATCCGTTACTTTCAGGCATCAACGTTAATCTGGCAGGTTTGATCAATCGCACGGTCAGCACATGGAATGGTAATGTGGCTGTTAATGACAGTGCATTGACAAGCAGCGTCACCAGTCTGGTACGCGCTACAGGTGAAAGTGTGGGTTCGTACGGCATTACAAGCGGTGTCTTTACAGCGCCGAGTGCCAACTACCTTGCACCGACTTTCACGGGTAGTCCGACATTGAACATTACCAAAGCCGGCCTGACAGGATCGATTGCTAACCAGAGCAAGGTCTATGGTACAGATGATCCATCACTGACAGGCATTGCAGTCACACTGAATGGCATTATCAATAATCCGGCCATTGTGACCTGGAATGGTAATGTCTCTGTAAACGACACCGGCAATGTTGCAACCACACTGGCCTCACTCACACGCGCAACGGGTGAAAACGTCGGATCGTATGGCATCAGTGCAGCAACCTTCAATGCATTAACCGGCAGTGCATCCGGCAATTACAATGCACCGACCTATACAGGCGTACGCACCCTGACGATTGATCCAGCCAACCTGACAGGTTCTATCGCCAATCAAAACAAGGTTTACGGTGAAAATGATCCATCACTTGCAGGCATCATCGTCACACTGGGCGGCAGAGTGAATACCAGCGTAACCAACTGGATGGGTGGTGTCACTGCCATTAATGACACCGGTAACGTCAACGGCACATTGACTGCTCTCAGTCGTAATGCGGGTGAAGCGGTTAATAACTATGCAATCAACACAGCCACATTCATTTTGTCAGGCAGTTCTGCAGGAAACTATAATTCGATCGTGCCTTTCATCGGCTCACCGATCCTGACGATTTCAAAAGCCAATCTCACCGGCTCGATTGCCAATCAATCGAAACTCTATGGTGCGAATGATCCGGCTGTCTCAGGCATCGGTGTTAACCTGGTTGGTTTGATTAACAACAATGCGATTTCGACCTGGAACGGCACGGTCAGTATTAATGACAGCGCCCTCACAAGCAGTGTCACGAGCCTCGCACGCCTTGCCGGTGAAAACATTGGTCTGTACGGTATTACCGGCGGTGTCTTCGCAGCACCGAGTGGAAATTACAATGCGCCGGGCTTCACAGGCAGTCCGACATTGACTATTACACCGGTTGCATTGACAGCGACCATCCCGAATCAAACCAAGGTGTATGGAACGGGTGATCCATTGGCTTCCTCCATCAGCGCAACCTTGCTGGGCAACATTCAAGGCGTGACAGTCACGAACTGGAACAGCCAGCAAACATCGATTAACGATAATGTCGGTTCAGCACTGGCGGCTTATGGACGCAACCCGGGTGAAAATGTTGGAAACTATGCGATTACGACAGCCGTATTTAATCCGTTAACAGGAACCGGTGCCGGAAATTATACTGCACCGACAACCTTTACCAATAATCCGGTACTCGGTATTACACCGGCATCGCTTACCATCTCCGGTGTGGCTGCAAATAACAAAATCTTCAATGGCACAACGGCTGCAACGCTCAACACGAGCAGTGCTGCACTCTCGGGTGTGCTCGGTATCGATATCGGCAATGTATTGCTGGCCGGTGGTGGTAATGGCCTCTTTGCCAATGCAGCGGTTGCCAGCAACATTCCTGTCACTGCGACCAGTATCCCGTTAACCGGTTCAGCATCTGGCAATTACTCCCTGATCATGCCTACCGGATTGAGTGCCGATATTCTGCCCGGCCCGACACCACCTCCCACACCGACTCCAACACCGGGTCCGACTCCGACACCCGTTGACTTCCTGCAACCGGTCATTCAGGTCATTATGCCTGACGAGATTACACAACTTGTACAGATTACACACCCTGTAACGTATGGGATACCTGTAAAAGGATCCGTCATCCATGAAGGAAGGCACTGTACAGTCCTGGACGCCTATATTGCAATCTGTGGCAATTAATCTAGAATTGAAATCTTCTCTTCCAATCAGATGATGGAGACAGACATGGGATTTTTAAAAAAATTATTGGGTAACGCCATGAGCGGTGGACATCACGGCGGTGGCGGCGGGCGTGGCAACAAACATGGCGGTGGATATGGTTATTCTCAACCTGTCTACAATAATCCTGCCATTAATCAGGCTTCCGGAAAAAATTGTCCGGGTTGCAATGCAGCCAATTTAAGCGATGCCCGATTTTGTCAGCAATGCGGCGCATCGCTTGCTGCATCAAACTGTTCACAATGCCATTCACCTCTCCTGCCGGATGCGAAATTCTGCCAGCAATGTGGAAAACCACGTGCCTGACAGTAAAAAAATCAAAAAAAACCTCTACGGAAAACCCCAAACGATCCACGCTGTTTTTCCCGCCGGAATGGGCGAGACAGCGCTGGATGAAGTTCAATGTATTTTGAATACGCTCTGGTTTAAGCAAAAATATACGAGTGAATGTTCTCTTTTAAAAAATGGGATACGCATTACGCCTGTTCATCTCTTTGCGGTGACGGAATTATTAATGCGCAGTCAAAGTCTGTCTGATATTCGGCTCATTATTTTTGAAGGCAGTGCAACCGGTAAGGAAAGTTTTCGTAAAAAATGCGCGGGAATCCACTGGGATTTTTTTCTTGATAAAAACATGTCGCTTAAAATAAAAGTCAATTCAGTCGCGAGCAGGGCATTTCACGAAACGGGTTTAAAAGAAATGCTGTGCGATATTTTAAAAGAACATGTTTCCACTGTTGTGAGCGGTGAAAACACAGATGAAACAACCTGTCTCTACGTGGATCTTTATAAAAACAAACTGACCGTAAGCCTTTCTCTTGCGGGCGATCCGCTTTACAGACGTGGCTATCGAGAGCGCCTGAGTGCCAGCGCACCATTGCGTGAAGACGCCGCTTTTTGTTGTCTGATGCGGGCAATACAATTCGCAAACCGGATGGATCCCCATTTTTTGCCAGACAGCCTTTTTGTTCCCTTTTCAGGAACAGGCACCTTTGTTTTTGAATATCTGCAGCACCATTTTAAATTTTCACCCGTCCTGTTTTCACGTGATTATGCCTTGACCCATATGCCATTTTTTAATGACGCTCATTTTAATTTTTTATTAAAAAAAGCGGCTGAAAAGTGTTTGAAAAAGAATGTGGATGCTGATTTTATTTGTATGGATTATTCAAAAAATGCCATGTCAGCTTTTTTATCCAATCTGGATAATGTAAAAAACGCTTTTCAAAAGCAGGGCATCCATTTTCCGGAAGACAGTATCAGGCAGAGTGAAGAGGATTTTTTCAAGGCGGACACCGAGAGGATTGTCTCGGGAAAAAATATTTTTATGCCACTGAATCCGCCTTATGGTATTCGGATGGGAAAAACAGATCGACCGGATGATTTTTATAAAAAAATAGCAAATAAAATAAATGACATTTCAAAAATAATCAGCCAGTCTGGAAAAAAATGTTTGGGATTTATTTTATGTCCGGATGAAAAAACCTGGTCGTGTTTTTTAAAAACGATAAAAAATATGAAAACAGAGACGTATCATTTTACGCAAGGCGGACTCGATATCCGCGTTTGTCAATTTTTTTCATAAAGGGAGTCAGAAGCGATGCTATGGATTGGCAAGACAAACTTATGGATTGCATTTGCCGCAACGGTTTTTTTGATGGCTTTTCACTGGTTAACACCCTGGATTGCAGCCCGATTACCGAAAAAAGGGCATGCCTTTATTTCATTTTCAGGCGGGGTTGCCGTTTCCTATGTTTTTTTACACATGTTGCCGGATCTGGTCGAATACAATAAACCGATCGGTGAGTATTTATTAAAAAACAGCTGGCTCACTTCCTATACTGAATTGCTGATTTATATCGTCGCGTTGTTTGGTTTTCTGGTGTATTACGGCCTTGATCTTTTTGCAGAACGGTATCGAAGAAAAGGGCATGATGACAATCTGGTTTATGGACTGCATCTGTCGATGTTCTGTCTTTATAATTTTTTGATTACCTACACCATGTCACTGCGTGTGGTTTCAAGTATCACCGCGACGGTGTTATTTACGGTCGCGATGGCATTGCATTTTATGTTGACCGATCAAAAATTTTGTCGGCTTTACCCGCATCGCTTTAATCATATCGGGCGTTTTGTCCTGATTAGCGCATTATTATCAGGCTGGATGTGTTCAGTGATTTTTGATCCGGTGAATGTGTTTGTTGTGGCGCTCATGGTGGCTTTTTTGGCGGGCTCTGTTTTGTTGAATGTGTTTCGTGAAGAATTACCTGAAGCCCGCACAGCCAATTATGCCTGGTTTGCAGGTGGCGCATTTATTGTCGCAGCTGTTTTGCTGGTGCAGATCTGGTTTTATGTGAATAAAATGGGTTGAAAATAAAAAAAGGAGAAATAAATAAAATTTCTCCTTTTTTCAGATCAATTATGAATTAAAAACCTTTTGGGTTTTCCCGACCGCCCTGATTCGGTGTACCAGGACGATTGCCCGGGATTTTGGGCTGATTGGTTTGTTTGTCCTTGTTGTAGTCTTGTTGCGGGTTACGTGGATTTTGATTCGGGGTTTGTTGATTTTGGTTTGTCTTGCTTTGGTCCTGATATTTGTTCGTCATGATAGAACTCCTGTTGAATAATAAAGGGTGGCAGTTCGTTCGTAACTCTCATTTTGACCAGTCAAATTGCTTGACTCAGGGTTTAAGTATACCTAAGCAGTCGGGTGCCTGGCTGTACGGAAATACGCTAACAGGCCAGGGGATAACACCTGGCTCCTGTAAAATTTTATCAACGTTTCAGGTTTTTCTTCATTTTTTTGAGCAACATCTGGCGTTTTAATGGCGATAAATAATCGATGTAAAGAATACCATCCAGATGATCGATCTCATGTTGCAGTGCATGGGCCATGAGCCCTTCGCCCTCAATCTCAAAAAAAGCGCCGGTTTCATCCTGCGCACGGACCTTGACCCATGTTGCACGCGGCACCTTGTCATACGTATGCGGCACGGAGAGACAGCCCGCCTGCATGAGTTCTTCACCGCGTTTTTCAATGATTTCGGGGTTAATAATCGCGAAGGGTTTTTTACCGTCATCCGATACATCAAGCACAGCCAGACGTTTTCGGATGTTGACCTGGGGGGCAGCCAACCCGACACCGTCTTCTTCATACATGGTTTCAATCATGTCCTGAATCAGTGTTTTGAGAGAAGCATCAAATTCGGTGACGGGTTCTGCGATCGCAGATAATGCCGGATGCGGATAAAATACTACTTTTAACAATGCCATAAAGCCTCGTGTTTCTGTACCATGCCCATTTTGGGCGACATTCTAGCGTATTCATGCGCCTTAATAAACAATAAGCTAATAAACGACTTCAACCCCGTTTTCAGCCGTCATTTCCCGAAGGATGTGTAATAGCGCATCGGTTGGCCTGACGCGCCACTTTTCGCCGAGATGCAGGTTGGCTTTTGCCGTTTTTGACGCATAATCAATCAGGATGCGGCAATTGCCGCCGATATATTTTTCAAGAACCTGTGCCAGTTTTTCAAGGTCATCGGATTTATTTTCGGGAAATTGAATTTTTAAATATTTCGCATGCCGCTCGCGTGCCTCATCCATCGACTCCAGTTCACGACAGATGATGCGATGATTGCCACTGAATTCATCGAGACTGATTTCACCCAGCACCACAATCAATTTATCTTTCACCAGATGTTCGCGATAGTGATTAAAACTCTCTGAAAAAAACAGCACATCCATTTGTGCGGTGGAATCATCCAGTGTAATGACGGCCATGCGATCGCCGCGTTTGGTTTGAAGCGTTCGAACGTTTGTAATAATACCGGCGGCACTCGCCGTCTGATTTTTCCCCGTCGGGCGCAAGTTTCGAAGGCGATCCGTCGTAAAGTGCGTCAGTTCATGCAGATAACGATGAATCGGATGTCCGGTGAGATACAGTCCGAGCGTTTCTTTTTCACCGAATAGTCGATCCTGTTCACTGAGAGGTGCCACATTGACATACGAAATGGCGTGCATTTTTGTAGTGAGCGCGCCGAGAAGGTCATGTTGTCCGACTGTTTTATCACGCAGGGTTTGTTCTGCCTGTTGTAATGCTCTTTCGAGACTGGCCATGAGGCTTGCACGATGCGGACCAATTTTATCAAATGCACCCGCCCTGATCAGTGCTTCGAGGACGCGACGATTCATTTTTTTGATATCAACACGCTGACAAAAATCAAAAAGATCCGTAAACGCACCGCTTTTTTTGCGCGTCTCGACAATTTCCTCAATCGCTGCCTGACCTGCGCCTTTTATAGCACCCAGACCATATGCAATATTTTTTTCATCGAGCACCTTGAATCGGTGTTCACCCTGATTAATATCAGGTGGTGCAATCGTTAATTTGAGCGCCTCACAATCTTCGATGAAGGAAACGACCTTGTCGGTGTTGTCCATATCCGAGGATAAAACAGCGGCCATGTAGCTTGCGGGATGATGTGCTTTCAGCCATGCAGTTTGATAGGCGATCAGTGCATACGATGCAGAATGTGATTTATTAAAACCATAACCGGCAAATTTTTCCATTAAATCGAAAATGTAGGTTGCAACATCGAGCGTGACACCATTTTCGATAGCACCCTTACAAAAAATTTCGCGCTGAACCGCCATTTCCTCGGGTTTTTTCTTGCCCATGGCACGACGTAAAATATCCGCAGCTCCCAGTGAATAACCCGCCAGCACCTGCGCAATTTGCATGACCTGTTCCTGATAGACAATGACGCCGTAGGTCGGGCGCAAAATCGGTTCGAGTTTCGGATGGGGGTAACTCACTTTCGCGAGACCATGTTTTCGATTGATAAAATCGTCGACCATGCCGGATTGCAAGGGACCTGGACGAAAAAGAGCGACGAGGGCCACGATATCTTCAAAACAATCCGGTTGCAGGCGTTTGATCAAATCTTTCATGCCGCGGGATTCCAGCTGGAATACGGCGGTTGTTCTGCAGGATTTGAGTAACTGATAAGTGAGTTTGTCATCGACCGGAATCAAATGGATGTCGAGATTTTTTTCCATTTGCATTGCCAGAATATTTTTTACCGCCCGGTCAATGATCGTGAGCGTTCGTAAACCCAGAAAATCGAATTTCACAAGACCCGCGGCTTCAACATCGTCTTTATCAAACTGCGTGACGGGATGGTGCGTTTCATCCGGTTCACAATAAAGTGCCGTGAATTCCGTCAATTTTGCCGGTGCAATGACAACACCGCCTGCGTGTTTGCCGACATTGCGCGTCGTGCCTTCGAGTTTCATGGCGAGATCAATTAACGTTTTGACATCGTCTTCTTTTTGATATCGCTCACGCAATAAATCTTCCTGCTCGAGTGCTTTTTCAAGCGTCATGCCAATTTCAAACGGGATCAATTTGGCGAGCTTGTCAACATGCCCGTAAGACATGGCGAGTACGCGGCCAACATCACGCAGTACGGCGCGTGCAGCCATGGTGCCGTAGGTGATAATCTGCGACACACTTTCGTGTCCATGTGTTTGCATGACGTAATCGATCACGCGATCACGTCCTTCCATGCAAAAATCAATATCGAAATCCGGCATGGAGACGCGTTCGGGATTTAAAAAACGTTCAAACAATAATTCGTGTTTGAGTGGATCGAGATCCGTGATGTTTAATGCATACGCGACGAGAGAACCTGGACCTGATCCACGACCCGGGCCCACCGGCACGCCATTGTTTCGCGCCCAGCGGGTAAAATCAGCCACAATTAAAAAGTAGCCGGCAAATCCCATGCCGTTGATGACATCGAGTTCCGTCTGCAAGCGTTGATCATAAGGTTTACGTTCTTCAATAAATTTTTCCGATGTGGTATTGAATGAAATCGCGAGACGATCATCGAGGCCATTTTTCGCGACGTGAATGAGATACGACTCGGTCGTGAAAGCATCCGGCACTGGATAGTTTGGCAAAAAGTTTTTGCCAAGTGTCAGCGTGACGTTGCAGCGTTTGGCAATTTCGACGGTATTTTGCAGTGCATCCGGGATATCGTCGAAGAGCTCAATCATTTCCCGTTGTGTGCGAAAATAATGTTGTTCGGTGAATTGTTTGGGACGCCTCGGGTCCGCCAGCACATAACCTTCATGAATGGCAACGCGTGCTTCATGCGCTTCAAAATCATCCCGTTCCAGAAAATGCACATGGTTTGTTGCAACCAGTGGCAGTGCGCATTGTTCTGCGAATGACAGTGCGGCTTGCACATGGCGTTCATCCTGCGGTTTCCCTGTGCGACGCACTTCCAGAAAATAGCGATCAGGAAACCATTTTTTCCAGCCTGCCGCGAGTTCTTCTGCACGTTTGATATCCCCTCTGAGCAGCGCCTCACCGATATCGCCTTCTTCCGCACCGGATAAGGCAATCAGGCCGGTGGATAATGCCTGAAGCCATGCGTGCCGGATGATGGCTTTATTGTGCGCTTGTCCTTCCACATAACTTTTACTGATGAGCACCAGCAGGTTTTTATAGCCCTGGTCATTCTGACATAACAGCGTCAGGCGATGGGGTTCGGCCGGTTGCCTTGTATTTTCAAGCCAGACATCGACACCAATGATGGGCTTGATCCCGGCGTTCAGCGCTTCCTTATAAAATTTGATGGCGGCAAACAGATTGCCCTGATCGGTGACAGCAATGGCAGGCATGCGATCGTCTGCTGCTTTTTCAATCAATGGCTGGATTTGAACAATGCCATTGATGAGCGAATATTCGGTATGAACACGTAAATGAATAAATTGAGGGTCCATGTGTTTTTATCCTGACCGGGTGTGGCAGTACTTTATCACACTCCATCCTGAAAATTGAGGTACAAAACGGGAATATCGGCTATCATATGGCCACTTTGAATGACTATCGAACAACGAGACAGTGTATGAACCTGAATTTCCTTGATTTTGAACAACCTGTTGCAGAACTGGAGGCTAAAATCCAGGAATTGCGCATGGTGGGCAAAGATACCGACATCAATATCACGGATGAAATTTCGCGCCTCGAAGCCAAAAGTCGCCAGTTGACCCGGGATGTGTTTTCCAGATTGACGCCCTGGCAAGTGACGCAACTGGCGCGTCATCCGTTACGTCCGCATGCGCTGGATTATATCGAACGTATTTTTACCGAATTTGATGAATTGCATGGCGATCGGGCTTTATCAAAAGGCCCGACGATTGTCGCCGGTCTTGCCCGTTTTAACGATCAGCCGGTGGTTGTGCTGGGTCATGAAAAAGGCCGCAAGACGCAGGAAAAAATTGAGCGGAATTTCGGCATGCCGAGTCCGGAAGATTATCGAAAAGCGCTGCGCCTTATGCAGATGGCTGAAAAATTCAAATTACCCATTATGACATTTATCGACACACCCGGTGCGTACCCTGGCATTGGTGCAGAAGAACGTAACCAGAGTGAAGCCATCGCGCGCAATTTGCTGGTCTTGTCCCGGCTGAAAACGCCCATCATTTGTACGGTGACGGGTGAAGGTGGATCGGGCGGTGCACTTGCCATCGGGGTGGGGGACGTGACATTGATGTTGCAGTATTCAATCTATTCCGTTATTTCGCCGGAAGGGTGTGCGTCGATTTTATGGAAAAGTGCGGAAAAAGCCTCGATCGCCGCGGAAGCGATGGGCGTGTCTGCCGATAAAAATTTGCAATTGGGATTGATTGATCAGGTCGTTCCGGAGCCACTGGGTGGTGCACACCGCGATTATGATGCGATGGCTGCGACGTTAAAAGAAGTGTTGGCTGAAAAATTGGCGCAATTGCAGGGTTATTCCACCAGCCAGCTGCTGGAATTACGCTACAAACGATTGATGTCGTATGGATTGGCTGGTTGAGTCAGCGCGCGCGTTTGTCCGCGCGCAAGGGCCCAATAACAATTATTTGCTGGCTTACAGCGGTGGGCTCGATTCGCATGTCCTGTTGCATGTCTTTGCGACATTACGCCAGACAGAACCTTTTCAGTTGCGCGCGATTCACATTCATCATGGCATTCATCCCTGTGCAGACCAATGGGCAAATCATTGCAAAAAAATCTGCGATCAATTGCAAACAGATTATTTTCAGCAAACAATAAAACCGTTTTCAGACAGGCTGAATCTCGAAGAAAAATTGCGTCAATTTCGTTATCAATTATTTGAAGCATGTCTTTTGCCGGATGAATTATTGTTAACAGCGCATCATCAAAATGATCAGGCGGAAACGATTTTATTGCAGCTCTGTCGCGGTGCAGGATTGAAAGGATTGTCCGCCATGCCGCGTATAAAATCGTTTGGAAAAAGTTTTCATGCGCGACCGTTTCTGGATATCGCGCGTCAGGATTTATTGCAATACGCGAAGCAACATCAATTAGACTGGATCGAAGATGAATCAAATCAGAATACGCATCACACGCGTAATTTTTTTCGGCATGACATTATTCCGGTGCTTGAAAAACGTTGGCCTTCGGTGATCAAAACCCTCGCGCGTTCTGCGAAACATTGCGCGGATGCCAAACACTTTATGGAAATAACGACACAAAAAATAGTGGAAAAGTGTCAAGGCACAGTGAGTGCAACACTGTCTGTGAAAAAACTGCGTGATCTTTCTGACATCGAACAGCGCCATGTGTTACGTGATTTTATTCAGCAAAATGGTTTTTTGTTGCCATCGGTTGTCAAACTGCAGCAGATTATTAAAAATCTTTTGCTGGCCGCAGAAGATAAAATGCCGCACGTCACGTGGGGTGATGCTGAACTACGTCGTTATCGGGATGATTTATTTTTAATGAAAAAAAGAGCGCCGCATGATCCTCTTCAAGTCATTGACTGGGATTTATCGACACCACTCACGATTCCGGGCGTGGGTGTATTGACAGCTTCTTCAGAGGCTATCATGTCACCTGTTACCGTACGGTTCAGGCAGGGTGGCGAGATGCTGCAATTACCCGGCCGATCGCATCGTCATGCGTTAAAGAAACTGTTTCAGGAATGGGGTGTGCTCCCCTGGTTACGGGACCTCGTGCCATTAATTTATGCAGATAATCAACTGGTCGCGGTGGTGGGCTACTGGATGGCAGGAGAATGGGGAGATCATGTTCAAATCCAATTTCGACCGGAGGGAACCCCCTTATCAAAGGGGGTCGACGAGTGTTTTTTGCGAGGCGGGGGGATTTTTTCGATCCGGTAAAAAAATCCCTCCCAACCTCCCTTTGAAAAGGGAGGAGTCCGCTTCGGTCGAAACCGGATTTGTACAACGGCCTCATGACAATAGATACATTATCCAATTGCGACCCGAACCTCTTTTTGCTACAGTCGCTAACATAAATACAACTCTCGATTAAGTGACCATGACTCAATACATTTTTATCACGGGCGGTGTGGTTTCCTCGTTGGGGAAGGGCATTGCTTCCGCATCTCTCGGCGCGATTCTCGAAGCACGCGGCCTGAAATTAACACTTCTGAAACTCGATCCCTACATTAATCTTGACCCCGGCACCATGAATCCATCGCAACATGGTGAAGTATTTGTGACCGAAGACGGTGGCGAAACGGATCTTGATCTCGGTCATTATGAACGATTTGTGCGAATTAAAACGACCAAAGCCAATAATTTCACCAGTGGTCGCATGTATGCCAACGTATTGCAGAAAGAGCGTCGCGGGGATTATCTCGGCGGCACGGTGCAGGTGATTCCGCATATTACGGATGAAATCAAGCGCTGCATCAAGGCAGCGGCGGAAGGGGTTGATATTGCATTGGTTGAAATCGGTGGCACAGTCGGTGACATCGAATCCTTGCCGTTTCTGGAAGCCATTCGTCAAATGCGTGTGGAAGAAGGTCGTCAGAATACGCTTTTTATCCATTTGACGCTCGTGCCCTACATCAAGACAGCCGGTGAAATTAAAACCAAACCGACACAGCATTCGGTGAAAGAATTGCGTTCGATTGGTATTCAGCCGGATGTATTACTGTGTCGCTGCGATCGTCCGCTGTTAGACAGTGCGCGATCCAAAATTGCCTTGTTTACGAATGTCGAAAAACGCGCGGTTATTCCGTTACTCGATGTCGATTTTGTGTATCAGATTCCACTGGAATTGCACCGCCAGCAACTGGATGAAATTGTCATTCACATGCTGGGTATTCAGGCGAAACCGGCGAATCTTGTCGAATGGGAAGCGGTTGTTGAATCCTGGCGTCATCCGAAAAATGAAGTCACGATTGCGATGGTGGGCAAGTACATGGATTTGACCGAATCCTACAAATCGCTGATTGAAGCACTTTTACACGCGGGTATTCAAACGCACACACGGGTGAATATTCACTACATTCATGCAGAAGACATTGAACGTGACGGTGTGGATTGTTTGAAAGCGATGGATGGCGTGATTGTGCCAGGCGGATTTGGTTTACGTGGTATTGAAGGCAAAATTGCGGCGGTGCGTTTTGCGCGTGAAAATAAAGTGCCATATTTGGGGATTTGTCTTGGCATGCAAATTGCATTGATTGAATATGCGCGCAACAAGGCGGGCATGCAGGATGCAAACAGTACGGAATTTAATCCTGACACGCCATTCCCGGTGGTTGCGCTCGTGACAGAGTGGGTGGATCCGAGTGGTAAAATTGAAATGCGCACGGAAACATCCGACAAGGGTGGCACGATGCGTCTCGGTGGACAGGTGTGTCGCCTGGTGCCAGGTTCGCTCGCGCATCGGTTGTACAATCAGGATGTGATTTTGGAACGTCATCGTCATCGGTATGAAGTGAACAACACGTTATTGCCGCAAATTACAGCAGCGGGTTTGAAAGTATCGGGACGATCTGAACAGGGTGATCTGGTTGAAATGATTGAATTGCCGGATCATCCCTGGTTTACGGGTTGTCAATTTCATCCGGAATTTACCTCATCCCCGCGCGATGGGCATCCGTTATTTACGGGATTGATTGAAGCGGCGAAAGCTTATCAGGAGAAACGCAATGCAGGTATGTGGTTTTGAGATTGGTCTTGATCAGCCTTTTTTTCTGATAGCGGGCCCGTGTGTGATTGAGAGTGAACAGTTCGCACTGGATACGGCCGGCGTGTTGAAAGAAATGACGGATCGCCTGGGGATTCCTTTCATTTACAAATCGTCATTTGATAAAGCCAATCGTTCATCGGGTAAAAGTTATCGCGGCCCGGGTGTGGAAGAAGGGTTACGCATTTTGTCGGATGTGAAAAAAAAATTGAACGTGCCGGTTTTAACGGACGTACACGAAGACAGTCCGATTGAAGAAGTCGCGGCGGTTGTCGATGTCTTGCAAACACCGGCTTTTTTGTGTCGACAAACGAATTACATTGAACGTGTGGCGCGGCAGGGTTTACCGGTCAACATTAAAAAAGGCCAGTTTTTATCGCCGTGGGACATGAAAAACGTCGTGGACAAGGCGCATCGTGTGGGCAATCGACACATTCTGGTTTGCGAGCGTGGTGCGAGTTTCGGCTATAACAACCTCGTCTCGGACATGCGATCCCTTGCCGTCATGCGTCAAACCGGCTGTCCGGTTGTCTTTGACGCCACCCATTCCGTCCAGTTACCTGGCGGCCTTGGGGACAAGACGGGCGGGCAGCGCGAATTTGTCCCTGTTCTTGCCCGCGCAGCGGTTGCAGCCGGTCTTTCTGGCCTCTTCATAGAAACCCATCCAGACCCCGATAACGCGCCCTCAGACGGTCCAAACATGTGGCCCCTGGCTAAACTGGAGGACTTGCTGGTGTGCCTTCAGGCGCTGGATCAGACCGTTAAACGGTTCGGGTTCGTATAACGCGTAATTTTCCTTATTTATCAAATAGTTAGTCTTAAAACCCCCAAAATCGACTCATTTCTCAAAAATCATAACTTATTGAATATACTAACAATTTTATTTTTCGACCCCGAAACCTCATCCGAAAACATCTGTAACTATATGATAAATAAAGAGTTTTTAGTAATTCCTCAGTCGAGCATCGGAATATCCTGGCTTGAATAAACCCATAATTCCCGTATATTGTGTATAATACATACATTAAGTTAACGATAATAAACGAGGTTTGGGCTTATGAAAGACGCTGGCATGTATAAATCTGTGCAACCTGACCCATCTGCATTTGATAAGCAATTTTCTACGCTTTTTATTCAGATCAACGAAGCGATTGCGCTTTTTTTGCCTCCGGTAGAGCAGGCGGCAGAGATTGGAAAGGTTGCAGAGCTGGCTTTGAGTGCCCAAAAAAACAGGAATCTGGAAGAGTTACAAAATTACTACGACTTTCATTTCAAGGCGCCTGGTAAGGTGCCATTTGAAGAAGCTGTCAAAAAATCTGTCGCCGAAGCCAATCAACTGGTTAATCGGTTAATCAGTTTAACATCTGACGATAATCAAAAAGCAGCAATTCGTGCCCTCGAAGAAGTTGAGGAAAAAAGTATCATCGATTTTCAAACGCTTGCAACATTTCAGGAAAAGTACATTGAAAGTTTAAAAAGAGATATTGTTGCAAAATCGGGGCATGTGAAATGGAGTGAACAAGTCGTCGATACATTCATTGAACCTGAACAAAAATCTGATGATGCGAGTGCCGTCAGAATAAGAGTGCGTCAGAGTGAACATAAAAACGAGAGTGTAGATGAAGATCACGAAGAACATGAACAAACTGAATATCTATACAAATTGAGAGAGCGTGGAAAAAATCTTATTCTGCGAATGCATCCCAAGGCCAGCGCTCAATGTTCCGAAGCGCTTGAATTACTGATGACTAAAGTGCAGTCCACTGCCGCTCGCCTTGCAACAGATCCCACTGACGACAACGAAAGAATAGCAAAGGCAGCAGAAAAGAGAGCACAAGAGTATCTCGAAAAATCTCTTCCAAAAGCATACAAGGAAGAAAAAGCAGCTAGTGATAAATATTGGGCAGATCAAATAGCCCGGTTAAAAAAAGAGATCAAAAATCCTGATCTTAAAGAGCTGGCTGATGCTCTTTTCAAAAAAGATCATCAAAGAGAGTTGATGCGATCAGATACCTACATGGTCGATGCATTTTTTACCCAACAAATTTTGGCTGTTTTGACTCGGGCGGTCAGGGCGCAGGCTGCTGTCCCGGAAAATCAGAAAAAATATTCCGATGCATATGATGAATTAAAAATTATTGGTTCTGAAATTGATAATGTGCCTTTGGAACATATCAGTCAGTTTAAAAAGCATATTAAACGCCTTATTGATCAACGGGTTTCTCTTGAAGGATTGTTCGGTAAAGAGGGGGACGATGCGCATCTATCAAGAAGTTATCAAGCTCAGTTAAAAGATTTAGTTCCCAGGCGAATTTCTATAGAGGCCATTTCCAGTTTGACAAAACAATTTGAGCAGTTTGAAGAAAGTTTGCAGATTGAAATACAGGCCGCACAAGAACGAGGTAAGGAATTTTGTCTGGGGAGTGTTTATCTTGAAAATCTGGCAAAATATGAACCGGAGGATAAAAGAGAGCAATTTGAAAAGGAAGGCGAAGATGGCTTGAAAGCTGTATTTTCGGATAAAAAATTATTACATGATCATGTTAAAATGCTGTATTACAAACTGCATGCTTATCGTCGAATTAATAGACTTGCTGAAAATATTCCAGATTCATCCACGAAGACACTATTTGTCGAGAGTGAGCGAGAAAAAGTGCAGGTCATTTCCTCCAGGGTAGGTTTGAAAGAGCATCTTGCCAAATTAAAAGTGCGGACGGATGTATTAAAACAGAGCCTGTCAAAACAGGATGACGCAGAAAGAGAGCCTGAGCCACCCAAAAGCGAAAGCGCAAAAAAAAGATATGAAAGAAGATATAGTATTGTGAATCAGTCAATCTTTTTGCCTCCCGGGATGGGATCTAACGCGGTGGAATTAAGAAGTACTTCAAAACACAGTGTTGTCAAGCCAGGAAAAAAACGATAATCATTCAATATGAAACAAAACGAGGTTTCCATGTCCGGTTCCAATCGTGATGAGTTTAAACATTTTAAAAAGGAAGTGTTTGAATTGATGCAGCGCGGGTCTTCTCTGAATGTTCAGATCAATCGGTTTGATCCGGCGACAAAAAAAGAACGTGATAAAAAGCTCGTAAATCTGGTGCTTGATGCACAGGTTGAACGAAAAGAATATGCAATGGATCATTTGAAAAAATATGTCGAAGAAACACTTCCGAAAGATCTGCATTTTGCAAAGCTTGAAAAATTGACACAGGAAGGACTCGAAATAAGAAATCAACTGGTCGAATTTGGCGTGATTGATCCGCAGGTTGAACTCATGGATCTGGTTGAGCAGGCTAATTCGTCTTCCAGGTACGAGCCTCTGGAGCAATTCATTGGTTCCCTTCGAGATCAACTTGCACATGCTCAAAAACCAAAACAATCGAGCTCGTTTTTTTCTTCTTTCTTCTCAAACATACTACCCATGCCGACAAAAGGAAAATCATTGAGTGTGGTCGTCGAAGACGAGGATTCGAGGAAAAGTACGTCGAAGTCGGTAAAAAATGGTTCGTCGGTTTCATCCAGTCGTCGGGGTTCCAAACCAACTTAACAGGCATACTTTTCCGGTGTGCTTTTCCGAGCCGCGACCGTCAGGGAGCGTCACTTACCTCAATCTTTTCGTCTACCTCTATCCTTGCGTCATCCCGCCGTGCTTCCAGGCGGGACCCAGCGCCTTTAAAAGCATTTTTTATTAAAGATAATGAAAAAAGGCGCTGGGTCCCGTTTAGAAGCATAACGGGATGACGCAAGGATAGAGGTAGACGAAAAGATTGAGGTAAGTGACGCTCCCTGACGGTCGCGGCTCGGAAACAGGCGGGCCGGAAACAGGCGGGCCGGAAACAGCTGATCAGTTAAAAAATTATAACAACGCAATCTTTTCCAACTGCTTTTCGAGTTTCGTGAGCGTCCCTTTCAATTCAGCCAGTTTCGCGCGTTCTTTTTCAACCACATCCCCCGGTGCGCGATCGACAAAATTCGGATTATGCAATTTGGTTTCAGCACGCTCCGTTTCTTTCGTGAGTTTTGCAATTTCTCGCGTTAGACGCGCGGACTCTTCCGCCTTGTCAATGAGACCCGCCATCGGGATTAAAATGTCGAGATCACCCACGAGTGCAATGGCGGATTCGGGCGGTGTATCGTTGGCTGAAAGCCACGTGACGCGTTCCAGTTTCGCGAGTGTCAAAATCAGTCGCTCATGATCAGCAAACCGTTTTTGATCGGTCACCGTTCCCTTGCTAAATAATATGGATAATTGTTTCGCGGGCGAAATATTCATCTCACTGCGAAGCGTTCGAATGGCAATGACAATATTTTTTAACCAGTCCAGTTCCGCTTCTTTTTCTGTATTTTTCAACTGCTCATCAAATTGCGGATACGGTTGCAACATGATCGACCTGTCAGGCGAGGGTGTGACGCGTTGCCAGATTTCTTCCGTAATAAATGGCATAACAGGATGCAATAAACGCAATATGTTTTCGAGAACGGTGATTAAAGTCCAGCGCGTGCCGGACAATTCTTCTTCTGTACTGTCAGAAGACATTAAAATGGGTTTGGATAATTCCAGATACCAGTCACAAAATTCATTCCATACAAATTCATACAGCGCCTGCGCCAATAAATCAAAACGATAATTGGCAAGCGCATCGTGTACTGATTGAATCGTCGTTTGCAGTCGCGATAAAATCCAGCTATCCGGTAACGACAATTTTCCTTTCTGACAATTTTTGTTTTCCGTATTCATCAGGACGTAGCGCGCGGCATTCCAGAGTTTATTGCAAAAATTGCGATACCCTTCAAGACGCCCGATATCAAAACGAATTTCCCGTCCATAAGACGCCAGCGCACAAAATGTAAAACGCAACGCATCGGTACCGTATGCTGCAATGCCATCCGGAAATTCCGCGCGCGTGTTTTTTTCGATTTTTTGTGCCATGCCGGGTTGCATTAAACCGTAGGTGCGTTTTTGCAGAAGTTTTTCAAGCGAAATACCATCAATCAAATCCAGTGGATCGAGTACATTGCCTTTTGATTTCGACATTTTCTGACCGTGTGCATCACGGATCAATCCGGTGATAAAGACTTCTTTAAACGGCACATCCTCCATGAATTTCAACCCCATCATGATCATGCGCGCGACCCAGAAAAAGATAATGTCAAAACCGGTGACCAGCACACTCGTCGGATAAAATGTTTTTAGCTCTTCTGTTTTTTCTGGCCAACCCAATGTGGAAAAAGGCCAGAGTGCGGCTGAAAACCAGGTGTCCAGCACATCGGTTTCCTGATGCAATTCCATATTCGGACTTAATTGATGGCGCGCTCGTGCATCTTTTTCATCGTGACCAACATAAATAGTTCCATCAGCGTCATACCAGACCGGAATGCGATGCCCCCACCATAATTGCCGGCTGATGCACCAGTCTTCAATGTTCTCCAGCCACTGAAAATAGGTTTTTGACCAGTTTTCCGGGATGAAACGAATTTTCTTGTCTTGTACCGCACGAATGGCGGGTTCCGCCAACGGTTTCATTTTCATAAACCATTGCTGCGTGAGATACGGTTCAATCACCACATCCGATTTTTCACCACGCGGAATTTTTAAAATATGTTTTTCTGTTTTTTCGAGTAATCCCAAAAAGGCCAGATCTTTTAGAATGTGTTCGCGCGCATCAAAACGATCCATGCCACGATACGCTTTCGGTGCGTTATCATTTAAGTGCGCATCCGGTGTGAAAATATTGATGGGCGTCAATTGATGACGCTGTCCAATCGCGTAATCATTAAAATCATGCGCAGGTGTGATTTTGACACAACCACTGCCAAAGGTTTTATCGACATATTCATCTGCAATAATCGGAATCGTGCGCGTGGTTAACGGAAGTTGTACTTCTTTTCCGATTAAATGCGCATAACGCTCGTCCTCCGGATGCACCGCAACCGCGACATCGCCCAATAAGGTTTCCGGACGGGTGGTTGCAACCGTCAAGTGTCCTGACTGATCCAACATGGGATAACGGATGTGCCAGAGATGACCTTCCACTTCCTGATTAACGACTTCAAGATCCGAAATGGCGGTCAATAATTTGGGATCCCAATTCACAAGACGCGTGCCGCGATAAATCAAACCTTCTTCATACAAACGAATAAAGACTTCACGCACCGCGTGTGAAAGCGGTTCATCGAGTGTGAAACGTTCTCGCGACCAATCCATCGAGGTGCCCAGACGGCGCGATTGACGCGTGATGGTATCACCCGATTCTTCTTTCCATTCCCACACTTTTTCAACAAACGCTTCACGTCCCAGATCGTGACGTGTTTTGCCTTCCAGCATCAGTTTTCGCTCAACCACCATCTGGGTCGCAATGCCGGCGTGATCCGTGCCAGGTTGCCAGAGTGTATTGTCGCCCTGCATGCGGTGATAACGAATTAAAATATCCATCAGCGTATGCTGAAAACCATGCCCCATGTGCAAGCTGCCCGTCACATTCGGTGGCGGCAGCATGATGCAATAAGGCTGGCCGGATTTTTTCGGTGCAAAATAATGTTCAGTTTCCCAATGAGCATATCGGGCTTGTTCAATGGCTTCCGGGTTATATGTTTTATCCATGGTCTTCTTCAGATTTCAATCGTTTGTAATTTGTGTGTGTTGATTTCAAGGCGGGTAGTACGGTAGAAACGATACCGTTCACGTCCCGCTTCCTGTGCCGTTGGCTCATTGACGATGAGTTCCATGATGCGTGCAAATCGGGAATAAAAAGCAGGAACTTCCGGATGCAGATTAATCAGCACGTGCCGGGATTTATCCGGTATGGCATCAAATCCAATTTGAATGGGCGGTGGAGGTTCCGGGCCATCGCCCACCAGATGATGCGGAAGAAAACTGTCATCGCGCCACGTCCATAAGCATTCATCCAGTTGATGTGCCATCGCACGATTTTCAGCATGAATGTAAATCGTCTGCTTTTGCTGGTAAGCTTTTTCTGTCAAACGACAGGCAAGACGCAAACGCGCAGCACTGTCAGCATCAGGCAAAATGTAGAAATCAACCGTCGGCATGTGTGTTAATCCTTATGCAAACGGTTCAGTAAAAATTGCACGAGCAGCGGAACAGGACGGCCGGTCGCATAACGATCGTTGCTGCCGATCATCATCGCAGCGGTTCCGGCAACGTCCAGATGCGCCCAATGGAATTTTTGAGTAAAGCGCGACAGAAAACAGGCGGCTGTCACGACACCGGCTGTACGCCCGCCGACGTTGGACATATCCGCAAACGGACTTTTCAACTGGTCCTGGTATTCTTCCCATAAAGGCATTTGCCATGCGCGATCGTGGCTTTCGTTGCCCGCGGCCAATAACGCATCCGCGAGCGGCTGGTGATTGGAAAAAAGCCCTGTCGCATGGTGACCCAGTGCAATGACGACCGCACCGGTTAACGTTGCAATATCGATCACTGTGTCGGGTTTGTAGCGTTCAACATAAGTCAGCGCATCACACAGGACGAGACGGCCTTCGGCATCGGTATTCAGAATTTCAACGGTCTGGCCGGAGAGGGTTGTCACAATGTCTTCGGGGCGGGTGGCATGTCCCCCCGGCATGTTTTCCGCGAGCGCCAGCACGCCGACAAGATGGATCGGACATTTTAATTCGGCAATGGCTTTGAATGTACCAAGTACCGTTGCAGCACCACTCATGTCGTATTTCATACCGACCATGGCGTCAGCCGGTTTTAAGGAAAGCCCGCCCGAGTCAAATGTGATGCCCTTGCCCACGAGGGCGATCGGCGCCTGTTTTTTCGGGGTGCCTTTATATTCGAGACAGACGAGGCGCGCTTCCTGATCACTGCCTTTGGCAACGGCAAGCATGGCACCCATGCCCAGTTTTTTCATGGCAGTTTCATCCAGCACTTTTACCGTGATGGTTTTGTATTCCTTTGCAAGTGCTTGTGCTTCACCTGCCAGATAGACGGGATTGGCAATGTTTGCGGGCAAGTTGGCCAGATCTTTGGTAAACGTCACGCCATTGGCTATGGCAATACCCTGTTTGATCGCGGTTTCACAGGCTTTCAAGGCAGATTTTTCAGTGAGGTGTATGTGGATTTCCTGTAAGGATGGCTTTGGCTCTTTCCGGCTTTTGAACGTATCAAACCGGTAGGCGGCATCGAAACTGCCTTCAACCAGTTGTTTCACTTTCCAGGCGGTATTGTGTTTTTCGACGGGTAATTCGGTCAGGCAAAAAAGGGCCTGTTTGATTTTGGCCGTGTTTAATGCCTTGACGCTGGCATGAATGACCTTGCGATAATCCGTCGCGGTTAATGTCGTATTTTTACCGCAACCGACCAGTAAAACGCGTTTGGCCTGACCCTGCGGGAGATGATGCAGGAGCAGGGTTTGCCCGGGCTTGCCTTCCATTTCGCCGGATTCGAGCAGTTTGCTGATAAAATGCTGGCTGATTTTATCGAGTGCCCTGGCCGTGGGGGTCAGTGTATTGCCTTCATGGACACCCATGACAATACAGTCCCGGGTTTGACTCAGCCCGTCACATTCCATTTTAAATTTCATGTTTGCCCCTGAATTCGGTATAATAAACGCCGATTTTATAAGAATGTGGCGGCGTGCGAAAGCATTAATCATTCCTTCCTGAAGATAGTCGGGTAGACAGCCTGACCCTGTCCTGGTTATACTGAATGTAGAAACATTGCTACATTTAAGAGAGGTTCTTATGACGATTACCACGGTTACCAGCAGGGAGTTTAATCAGGATGTCAGTAAAATAAAGCGCGCTTCCCTGAAAGGTCCCGTTTTTATCACAGACAGAGGTCATCCTGCTCATGTGCTGCTATCGATACAGGACTATGAGGACTTGACCAAAACGAAAGAAAATATTATTGATCTTTTGGCCATGCCGGATGTGGCTGATATTGATTTTGACGTGCCCAAATTGAATAAAAAAATATATCGTTCAGAGGATTTTTAATGTATTTACTCGATACCAATGTCATCTCTGAATTGAGAAAAGCGACATCTAAAAAAGTCAGCAAAAATGTTGTTAAATGGGCTAAAAGTGTTTCACCATCCAGCCTGTATATTTCAGTAATTACGGTTCTTGAACTTGAAATGGGCATTCATTCCATGGAGCGTCGGGATCCTTCACAAGGCGCATTACTTCGTACCTGGATGGATACGCATGTTTCTCCCGCA
This sequence comes from Gammaproteobacteria bacterium, assembly GCA_035478795.1. Taxonomy (GTDB): domain Bacteria; phylum Pseudomonadota; class Gammaproteobacteria; order DSM-16500; family DSM-16500; genus DATIJJ01. The sequence continues at coordinate 22,973 of DATIJJ010000020.1, forward strand.
TTTTCAGATCGTGTCCTGTTTGTTGATATTGCTGTTGCAAAGTGTTGTGCAAAATTACATATCCCCGATAAAAAATCTGATAGAGACGCTATCATAGCCGCTACGGCGCTTGTGCATGGCATGACGGTGGTGACAAGAAATGTTGGCGATTTTGAAAAAACAGGCGTTGATTTAATCAATCCCTGGGAATAGACGTTATGATTATTTCCCGTTATCTCACCAAAGAAGTTTTTAACACCCTGCTGGCGGTGACGTTCGTGCTGCTCCTCGTTTTTATCAGCCAGCAACTGGTGCGGTATCTGAGTTATGCGGCATCCGGCAAGATTGCTGCCAATATTTTGTTTGAAGTCATCAGTTTTGAAATTCCCAATCTCCTCGCACTGCTGTTGCCACTCGGATTATTTCTCGGAGTGATACTCGCTTATGGCCGGTTGTATGCAGATAATGAATTGCGCGTGATGCATGCCTGTGGTCTCAGTCTCCGGCAATTGATGGGAATAACCCTGACATTGGCGGCAGGGGTAACCCTGATCGTGGGTATCCTGATGATCTGGATTAATCCAACCATTGCCGCGGATAAACAAAAGGTGCTGGCGAGCGGATCAGCAGATAATTTACTGGATACGCTCATGCCCGGACGTTTTCAGGTGAGCAGTGATGGCAGGCGCGTTGCGTATGTTGAGAAAATTTCTCGCAATCGTAAGGAAGCTGACAATATTTTTATTGCTGAACAGGAAAAAAACGGTGTCGATGTCACCGGCACGCCATGGATTGTGTTGTCTGCGAAAAATGGGTATCAGACGCTGGATCCCGAGACACACGAACCGTTTGTCGTGGCAACAGACGGGTATCGTTATGCCGGTACGCCAGGTCAAAATGATTATCGCATTATTCAATTCCAGAAATATGCGATTCGAACGCCTGATGCTTCTCTCGACACACAGCGCCTGATTGAAGAGGCGATTCCAACTTACAAATTGCTGCAGGAGGGGCATTCACCCCGTGAAGCGTCGGAATTGCAATGGCGTCTTTCCATTCCTTTTTCCGCTTTTTTGCTGGCACTGCTTGCGATTCCACTGAGTCAGGTCAAACCGCGGCAGGGGCGTTATGCAACATTATTAACGGCTATTTTATTGTATGTGGTGTATATGAATTTATTATTTGCAGGACGTAATCTCATCGAACAAAAAATAGTAGTGCCATGGGTTGGGCTCTTTTGGGTGCATGCGCTGGTGTTGATGGTGATTATGGGATTACTTTGGCGGACGCGACGCTCATGATGTCACTTCTTTCCCGTTACATTGCAAGGACTGTTATTTTAGCCACGCTGCTGGTGATGGCGGTGGTATTGGGGCTGGCTTTTTTCATCAATTTACTTGGTGAATTGCGTGATATCGGGGTCGGGGATTATGGGTTGATGCAGGCGGCGTTCCATGCCTTTCTTGAATTGCCTTATAACATTTATGCCTTTTTTCCGATGCTGGTTTTATTGGGCGGGTTGCTTGGATTAAGCATGCTGGCCTCAAACCAGGAATTAATTGTGATGCGTGTGTCAGGTGTGTCGATACCCGCTATTTTGCGAGCTGTTTTGATGGCGGCCCTTGTGTTGATTGCGATGGGGATGGTGATTGGTGAAGTGATTGCGCCGAGAACGCATTATCTCGCGGATATCCATAAATCGACGGATCAGAGTGGTGGTCAGGCGGTGATTACGGCAGCGGGTTTGTGGGTGCATGAAGGAAACAGTTTTGTTCACATTGATCGTGTGATGGCGCACCAGCATCTGGAAGGCGTGACGCGGTATGAATTTGATGATCAGCATCGATTGCAGGCAGCCTGGTTTGCAAAAACCATGGATTATCGGAATGGGCATTGGAAATTATATGATTTGGCCAAAACGACATTTCGCGCTGATCAGACATTAAGTGAACGCTTGCCCGAGGCGAGCTGGGATTTATCACTTAATCCCAATGTATTGAGTATTGGTTTACTTGAACCGGAAGAAATGCCGCTGACGCGATTATCCAGTTTTACCGAGCATTTGAAAAAAAATGGCTTGCAGGCGACGGAGTTTCAGTTTTCATTCTGGAAACGGATTTTGCAGCCCTTGACGATTCTTGTGATGTTGTTTCTTGCCGTGCCGTTTGTGTTTACGGCACCGCGTTCCATTAATCTGGGATGGCAGATGGTGCTCGGTGTCATTGTCGGATTTGTGTTTTATATTCTCGATTCGATGTTGGGACAGTTAAGTATTGTCTATCAATTACCACCGTTTTTTGCGGCTCTTTTGCCGATTCTCCTGTTTGCCTTCGTTGGGTATGGGTTGATGAGGCGGGTCCGGAATTAATTCCTTACCCCGCCAGTTTCTTTTTCAGTATTTCATTCAATTGCTGCGGATTGACCTTGCCGCCGGATTCTTTCATTGCCTGACCCACAAAAAAGCCAAACAGTTTTTCCTTGCCGGAGCGGTAATCAGCCAATTGTTCGGGATTCGCTGCCATAATTTTATCGATCAGCGTTTCGATGGCGCTGTTATCGGTCACCTGTTTTAACCCGCGTTTTTCGATGATCGCGTCTACATCGCCTTCCTGATTCCACAACGCTTCAAAAATCGTTTTGGCAATTTTTCCGGAAATGGTGTTATCTGCAATGCGTAATACCAATTGGCCTAACTGATCGGCTGTAATCGGAGATTCTGTGATATCCAGATCCGATTTGTTTAATGCACCGGACAATTCACCCATGACCCAGTTGGCGGATAATTTGGGCTGGTCTCCCGATGTTTTGACAACCGTTTCAAAAAAATCAGCCATCGCGCGACTGCTTGACATCACTGTTGCATCGTATTGACTGAGCTCATACTGGTCCATAAAACGCTGACGTTTTTGTTGCGGTAATTCAGGCAATGTCTTTCGAACAGCTTCAATTTGTTCTTCTGTGATGACCAGTGGCAAAAGATCCGGATCCGGAAAATAGCGGTAATCATTCGCTTCTTCCTTGCTTCGCATCGGACGCGTTTCATTTTTACCGGGATCATAAAGACGCGTTTCCTGGGTGATTTTCCCGCCGCTTTCAATTAATGCAATTTGACGCTCGACTTCGTAATTAATCGCGCGTTCCACAAAACGAAATGAATTAATATTTTTTAATTCCGTACGTGTACCCAATTTTGTATCGCCTTTTCGTCGGACAGACACATTCGCATCGCAACGAAATGAACCTTCCTGCATGTTGCCATCACAGATTTGCAAATAACGCACAAGAGAATGCAAGGTTTTGAGATACGCGACCGCTTCTTTCGAAGAACGCATGTCAGGTTCTGACACAATTTCAAGAAGCGGTGTGCCGGCACGATTCAAATCAATACCGGATTGGCCGTGAAAATCTTCATGCAGCGATTTTCCTGCATCTTCCTCAAGGTGTGCGCGTGTAATGTGAATGCGCTTTACAGAGCCATCATCCAGTGAAATATCGAGAAATCCCTTGCCAACAACCGGATGATCCAGCTGACTGATTTGATAGCCTTTCGGTAAATCCGGATAAAAATAATTTTTACGCGCAAAAATGGAGCGCTTTGTAATATCGGCATTAATCCCGAGCCCGAGCCTGATTGCCATGGTGACAGCTTCAGCATTCAGGACAGGCAGAACGCCTGGAAAACCGAGATCAATCGCGCAGGCTTGTGTGTTGGGTTCTGCACCAAATTCGGTGGAGGCGCCTGAAAAAATTTTACTGCGGGTTGAAAGTTGCGCGTGAACTTCAAGCCCGATAACCGTTTCCCATTCCATCCTAAAATCCCTCCGGTCGAAATCGATGCCAGTCAGTTACCTGTTGATATTGATGTGCCGCATTGAGTAATCGGCTTTCCGCAAAATAATCGCCAATGAGTTGCAACCCGACCGGTAAGTTTCCGACAAACCCCGCCGGAATGGAAATACCCGGGAGCCCGGCCAGATTGACCGCAATGGTGTAAATGTCGGATAAATACATGCTGATCGGATCACTGATTTTTTCACCCAGTTTAAAGGCGGGCGTGGGCGATGTCGGGCCTAAAATCACATCCACTTTTTTGAATGCATCGATAAAGTCCTGACGAATGAGACCCCGCACTTTTTGCGCTTTCAAATAATAGGCATCGTAAAAACCGGCTGACAGGGCATACGTACCAATCATGATGCGGCGTTTGACCTCGGAACCAAACCCTTCACTGCGACTGCGTTTGTATAAATCGAGGAGATCGGCCGGTTGATCACAGCGATATCCATAACGCACACCGTCAAAACGGGCGAGATTGGAAGAACATTCGGCCGGTGCGATGACGTAATAGGCGGGAATGGAGAGCGCCGTATTCGGCAAGTGAATCTCATGCAGGGTGGCACCCATTTTTTCATATTCTTTAATCGCCGCTTCAATCACTTTTGCAACAGAGGCATCAAGGCCTTCGCCAAAAAATTCTTTGGGTAAACCGATACGTAACCCTTTTATCGAATCATTCAGGGTTTTTGTGTAATCGGGAACCGGCTGGTCCATGCTGGTTGAATCATGCGGATCAAAACCGGACATGGTATTTAATAACAGGGCCGCATCTTCTGCCGTGCGGGTCATGGGGCCGCCCTGATCGAGGCTCGAGGCATAGGCGATCATCCCGTAACGCGACACCCGGCCATAAGTCGGTTTGATGCCGGTAATCCCGGAGAGGGCCGCCGGTTGACGAATCGACCCGCCGGTATCGGTGCCGGTTGCGCCCGGCGCAAGACCCGCTGCAACGGCGGCCGCTGAACCACCGGATGAGCCGCCTGGCGTTCTTTCCAGATCCCACGGGTTTTTGGTCGGGCCATAGTAACTGGTTTCATTGGATGAACCCATCGCGAACTCATCCATATTGGTTTTACCTAATAAAACCGTACCGGCTTCCCGGAATTTCGTCACCACCGTCGCATCATAGGGCGAAATGAAATTATCCAGTATTTTGGAACCGCAACTGGTTTTAATGTTTTTCGTGCAGAAAATATCTTTTTGTGCGATGGGAATGCCTGTCAACACGCCGCCCTTGCCGGACGCTCGCCATGCGTCAGCGCGTTTGGCATCTTGCAGGGCTTCATCCGGTGTCACCGTGATAAAGCTGTTTAACTTTTTATCGAGTGATTGAATGCGGTCGAGAAAGTGTTGGGTCAATTCCACACTGGATATTTTTTTCGCGAGAAGATCACGCGATAATTCAGCAATCGTTTTGTTATGCATGGTTATTCCCCGTCAATCACTTTAGGCACCAGATACAAACCCGCTTCCACACGTGGGGCGATGGACTGGAACAAATCGCGCTCATCCTTTTCGCTGACCGTGTCCTGTCGTAATCGCTGGGTCAGATCGAGTGAATGCGCCACGGCTTCGACCTTGCGGGTATCGGCCTGATTCATTTGCTCGATAAAATGCAGGATGTTGGAGAGTTGCTTTGTGTAAAGCGCCGTATCGGCCTCGGAAAAATCGAGGCGGGCAAGGTGCGCAATTTTTTTTATATCATCGGATGTCAGCGACATGACAGGGTGCTCCATCAAAAGACGGCAAGTATACTGCCCGGGGGCGTTCATTGACAATGGATACGCGTGGTCAATAAATGCGCTTTCAGGTATTTTAAAAAATTGTCTTGCAAATGATGGTCAGTTGGTTGGTTATCCATTAGAATTCTCTGATCGATAATGGAATTAAAGGACACGGTAAACTTATGCTGAAAAAATTGCGCGGTTATTTTTCGAATGATCTGTCAATCGATCTGGGCACAGCGAATACGCTGATTTATGTACGCGGAAAAGGGATTGTGCTGGATGAACCCTCGGTCGTTGCGATCCGTCAGGTGCCAGGCAGCAGCAATGGCCAGAAACATGTGGCCGCGGTCGGGAGTGAAGCGAAGCTCATGCTGGGACGCACACCGGGCAATATTACAGCGATTCGTCCAATGAAAGATGGCGTGATTGCCGATTTCTACGTGACCGAAAAGATGCTTCAGCACTTCATTCATAAAGTCCATGAAAACCGTTTCCTGCGACCGAGCCCGCGCGTGCTGGTGTGTGTGCCGTGTGGTTCAACGCAAGTAGAGCGACGTGCGATTCGTGAATCGGCCATCAGTGCAGGTGCGCGGGAAGTCTTTTTGCTGGAAGAACCGATGGCGGCTGCGATGGGAGCGGGTATGCCGGTGGATGAACCGTGTGGTTCGATGGTAGTCGATATTGGCGGTGGTACGACGGAAGTGGCCATTATTTCCCTGAGCGGTATTGTGTATTCGGCGTCGGTCCGGATTGGGGGAGATCGGTTTGATGAATCCATTGTGAGTTATGTCAGACGCAATTACGGTATTTTGATTGGTGAGTCGACCGCTGAACGCATTAAACATGAAATTGGCGCAGCCTATCCGGCCAATGAAATTCGTGAAATGGAAGTGCGCGGGCGTAATCTCGCCGAAGGGATTCCCCGAAGCTTTACATTAAACAGCAATGAAATTCTGGAAGCGTTACAGGAACCGTTATCCGGTATTTTGGGCGCCGTGCGTGCAGCACTGGAGCAGGCGCCACCGGAACTTGCGGCGGATATTGCCGAACGCGGCATGGTATTGACGGGTGGCGGTGCGCTGTTACGCAACATTGATCGTTTATTTATGGAAGAAACCGGATTGCCGGTGATTATTGCCGATGAGCCCTTGACCTGTGTTGCGCGCGGTGGCGGCAAGGCACTGGAAATGGTGGATACGGTTGGAATGGATTTTCTTTCCAGGGAATAATAACCACGACCAGAGGATCGCGTTATTAAACTGTTCGCGAGAGAATCACAGCCCGGGTTACGCATGTTGCTCTTGTCAGCGTTGGCCATTGCTCTCATGGTTTTTGACAAGCGCGTTGATACGTTTATGCAGGTACGCGCTGTGATTTCCATGCCACTCACGTCCTTGCAATATGCGGTTAACTGGCCGGTGCAGCTTGTCAATCATCTGGAAACGGCCTTCAGTTCGCACGATCAGCTCGTTCAGGAAAATATGGATTTAAAGGCGGAGCGTTTGTTGCTGAAAGCACAAATGCAGCGCCTCGTCGCACTCGAATCTGAAAATAATCAATTGAAAGCCTTGCTGCGTTCCTCGACAGAAGTCCAGGGGAAGGTGCTGGTCGCGCGGCTACTGTCGATTGCAACGGATCCCTTTGTGAATCAGGTGACGATTGATAAAGGCAGTCGCGATAATTTGTATGTCGGACAGCCGGTGCTGGATGCCAATGGCGTCATGGGACAGGTGATTTTTTTAAGTCCTCTTTCTGGCAAGGTGTTATTGATTAATGATCCGCACAGTGGTGTACCGGTACAAGTGACGCGCAATGGCTTGCGCGCGATTGCGGTGGGGGATGCTTATACCGGTAAATTACGGTTGGCGAATGTGCCGCAAACGACGGATATTCGTGTGGGCGATGTCCTGATTACATCCGGTTTGGGGGAACATTTTCCGGCCGGTTATCCGGTGGGTCATGTGATGTCGGTGGTGAAAGACCCAGGGCTGCAATTTATGACGATTACGATTGAACCGAGTGCAAAACTGGATCGCAGTCGGGAAGTGTTGCTGGTATGGCCGAATAAAACGGTGCAATATACGCCGCCGGTGCAGGATAAACCGGAAGTGCCAGCCAAACCAAAAAAATAAGCATAATAAAAAATTGCTACATACGTACTGCGGTATTGTTGTGTAAACCGGGCTTTAACCGGAGCGGCTACCCCCTTATCAAAGGGGGTCGACGCACGTTTCCCGTATAAAAGCATTACGGGACAAGTTTTGTGCGGCGGGGGGATTTTTTTAATGTGATAAAAATCCCTCCCAACCTCCCTTTGAAAAGGGAGGAGTCCGCTCCGGTTGAGGCCTGATTTATACAACAACGCCACATACTTCGTTTAAATGCAAACGCAGCTTCAGGAGTCACGCATGGAAAGTTCGAGAAGTCAGTCACACAATTGGCTGGTGGCGCCGACCACTTTCCTCGCCGCATTCATCCTGACACTCTTGCCCATGCCGGACTGGACAGTCTGGATGCGACCGGCCTGGGTGTTGATGGTGCTCATTTACTGGATCATGACGGTACCGCATCGCGTCAATCTCGGTACGGCCTGGATGATGGGTATTTTTCTGGATGTGCTAAACGGCACGCTTCTCGGCGAACACGCGCTTGCGATGACGATGGCAGCCTATGTCGTGGCCCGAATGCACAGCCGCATGCGGATGTTTTCGCTCTTGCAGCAAGGTCTTTGTGTCATGTTTATCGTCTTTATCTATCAATTTGTCCTCTATTGTGTGCAGGGTTTTCTGGGGCAGCCACCTTCCAGCTGGCTGTATTGGTCGCCGCCCGTGACCAGCCTGCTCCTCTGGCCATGGTTGTTTGGTATCATCAAAAGTTGCAGACGGCGTTTTCGGGTCGCTTAACAATCAATGCAGGTGGTTTGATGGCAGAAGAAATATTGGTAAACGTCACACCCCGGGAAGTGCGTGTCGCGCTGTTTGAAGATGCTATCCTGCAAGAAATTCACATCGAACGAAGTTTGCATCAGGGACTGGCTGGCAATATTTACAAGGGCAAGATTAACCGGTTACTGCCAGGCATTCAGGCCGCTTTTGTGGATATGGGGCTTGAACGTTCCGGTTTTTTGCATATCAGTGATTTGCGAGAATATGAAACTCTGTTGAACCAGACGGGCAATGCGCTGCCGGATATTCGTACGCTCCTTCACGTCGGACAGGAGTTACTGGTTCAGGTGTATAAAGATCCGCTCGGCACCAAAGGCGCGCGCTTGACGACTTTCTATACCATTCCGTCGCGTTATCTGGTTTTGACACCGGGCATTCCCCAGATTGCTGTTTCGCAAAAAATTATCGATGAAGCAGAACGTGAGCGATTGACCCGTTTAATCACGCCTTCGGATGAAGGCGGTTATATTTTTCGAACGGTGGCAGAAGGGGTGACAGAAACAGAACTTGCTATCGATAAGGAATTTTTAAATACATTATGGCGTGAAGTATCCACACGCGCACGTCATGCGAAAGCGGGTGAAATTGTGTATGCCGATATTCCGATTGTGTTACGCGTGCTTCGGGATCTTGCCGGTTACGCCATTGAAAAAATTCGCGTTGACCATCCCGGTGTCATGAAAGAAATGCAGGCATTTGCGAAACAGTATGTGCCGGAACTTTCCGAAAAAATCGAGTATTATGCGGATGATCGCCCGATCCTGGATATTTACTCGGCAGAAGATGAATTGCAAAAAGCCCTGCAACGAAAAGTCTATTTAAAATCAGGCGGGCATCTTGTTTTTGATCAGACGGAAGCGATGACGACGATTGATGTGAATACCGGTTCCTACGTGGGGCATGGCAGTCTTGAGCAAACGATTTTTAAAACCAATCTGGAAGCGGTGGATGCCATTGCACGTCAGGTGCGATTACGCAATCTCGGCGGCATTATCATTATTGATTTTATCGACATGATGGATCCCATCCACAAGACGCATCTCATTGAATCACTCAAAACAGCGCTCGCCAAAGACAGTGTGCGAACGGAAGTGAGTGAGTTGACGAGTCTGGGTCTCGTACAAATGACACGCAAACGGACGCGCGAAAGTCTGGAACATATTTTGTGTGTGCCCTGTCCCTTGTGTCAGCACCGTGGATCGATCAAATCATTCGCGACGGTCTGTTATGAAATTTTTCGGGAATTGAAACGTATTGCGGGCAATTATCCATGGGCGGCTTTTTTGGTGATTGCATCGGATGAGACTGTGAATTTTTTACTGGATGAAGAATCGACCCTGCTGGCCGATCTTGAGGCACAACTCGGGAAACCCATTAAATTGCGGGTAGAACCTTCTTACAAACAGGAACAATTTGATATTTTACCGTTGTCTGAATAGGATTTTTCCATGACGGCATTTTTTCGAAAATGGGTAGTACGATGCGGTTATGCGGTCGCGGGATTGATTATTCTCTCAGGATTGATGGTAAGTTCTGCGCGCCTGTTAACGCCTTTTCTGAATGAACATCGTAGCGATTTTGAAACCTGGGCTGCACAGTATTTTAATCGTAGCGTGCATATTGGCGAGATTGATGTATCGTGGAATTATTTCGAACCGGAGCTCACGTTTCGTGATGTGACGGTGATCGATCCGACAACCCGTCAAGCGGGACTGTCCATTCCGCTGATCCGTATTAATATGGCAATTTTCGAGAGTCTCATCCATCGCACCTTTATTCTGGAAAGTTTAAAAATAGCGGGCGTGCATCTTCAGATTCACGAACAAAAACCGGGTGAAATTACGGTGCAGGGAGTGAATCAATTTGTGCTGACAGACAGTTTTACGGGGAATTCAGTCAATCCCAACGCAGCGCTTGCCTGGATTTTTATACAACCCAGGCTGGTACTGCAACATTTTGAGATTCAATATGTTGCACATGATGGCACGGAAAAAGATGTGACACTCAAATGGCTGGCTCTCTCTAACACAGCACACAGTCATCGATTGACCGGCAAGGCGATTTTGAATCAGGATTCCCCGACGATTGCGGCGATTCATTTTAACTGGGAAGGGGATATTACGGATCTTCCCCATGTGTCAGCGGATCTTTCGCTCACGCTTGATAATATTTTTCTGGCGCAGTGGTTTGCAGGTCAAACCTGGCATGGATTGCATTTTAAAAAAGGACGAGGGAATGCCAATATCGAAGCGACATGGAAAAATGGTGGTTGGCAAACAGCGCAAACAGATGCGGAATTTTATGAGTCGACACTGTTGCTTGATCCGGTCTTTGCCAATCCGTTGACATTCGATCGTGTGACGGGTTCACTGCATGCAGAAAAAGATAAAACCGGCGCATGGCTTCTCACTGCAAAAAATGTGCAGGTGATTAATGAAGATATGAATGCGACGGCCGATTTATCGATGACTTTTCCGGAACAGGATTCGCCCTCGATTAATCTGGTGGGACATTTTACGGTACCGCATGCCAAAAATATCAGTGATTATTTACCGTTGAAAATATATGACCCGGAATTAAATACCTGGCTTCGTGGTGCATTCAAGGGTGGGCAGGTTCTGGCGGGGAGTGCCATTCTTCGAGGTCGATTGAGTGATTTTCCGTTTGATAATGGATCTGGCAAATTTGAAATTGACGGTGCCGTGAAAGATGTTGCATTGCAGTATGCACCCGGCTGGCCGGTGATGAAGAATATCGATGGCAATCTTGTTTTTTCCAATCGATCGATGACGGTGGATATTGCAAACGCTATGCTTTCTGATATTCCGCTGCAAAACATTCATGCAGACATTCCGAATCTCGGCGATAACCCGGTTTTAACGGCAAAAAATACGGTTCAGACGGATCTCGCAAAAGGATTGAAATTTATTCAGAATAGTCCGTTGCGACAAACCGTTGGAAAAAATTTACAGGCGGTTGAATTAAGTGGGCCGATGCAGCTCGTATTAAATTTGTCAGTCCCACTCAATCATCCGGATACTGTGAAAGTCACAGGGGACACGACCATTGCAAATGCCGTTTTAAAATTACCTGTCTGGCAGTTGATGATGGATCAATTGACGGGCACTTTTCATTTTACCGAAGACAGTTTGACTGCATCAAACATGACGGCGCAATTATTTAAACGTCCTGTGACATTGAATTTTGTGACAGCGCATCCCAAAGGCAAATCCGGATTTGTCACAGCCAATCTGCAAGGCACACTTTCAACGGCTGATCTTGTCGCCTGGCTGGATGTGCCGGCTGAAGATATTCTGCAGGGAACCACCTCTTTTCAAACGGATCTCATTCTGACGCCGCCACATGATGCATCGCAACCGACGCATGTGATTATTCATTCTGATCTGAAAGGTGTGTCAGTTAATTTACCGGGCAGTTACGGTAAAAAATCAGCAGACAAGGCGAATTTTTCGGTCGATATGTCGATCAGTGAAAAACAGCCGTTGAAAGCGGATATTCGTTTTAATAATCTGCGTGCCAATGTGTCGAAAACACAAACGAATTTTTTGGTGGGATTGACGAGTCCTGACATGGCGGGGCAAATTACAATACCGCGTGCGGGATTATCAAAAGGCATTGAAGCCCGTTTTCAGCGTCTCAATCTGTCATCGGATTTAATTGCAGGTCGGAAAAAACCGCTGGATCCTGCTGATTTTCCACCCATTTCATTTACAGGCGATGATGTGCGTTATGGTGACATACAACTGGGTCGTGTCACATTGAATCTGGCACCAGAGCGTTCAGGTGTTGCGATTAAACAACTGGATCTTGCCTCTGCCAGTTACGTATTGCATGCGACAGGCACCTGGACGAATGCGCGCAGTCGTTTGCAGGGCACATTGACGAGTTCCAATGTGACGGACACGATCAAATCATTTGGATTTTCATCGAGTAATCTGATTGCGACCAAAGCGGATATGGATTTTGATTTAAACTGGCCGGGTGGTTTTTTTCGTTCCTCGTTGAAAGAGATGGCGGGGCGTGTGTCGCTCAACATGGGTGAAGGGCGCATTATTAATTTAAGTGAAGATACCAATGCCAAAATGGGATTGGGTCGATTATTAAATATTTTCAGTTTGCAAAGTTTGCAGCGTCGGCTCAGTTTAAATTTTAAAGATTTGTCCGGGCAAGGTTATGATTTTGATTCCTTGAAAGGCGATTTTTCGTTATCCAGTGGCAGTGCTGTGACGCAAAACACGCGTTTTAGTGGGCCCATTGCGACGATTGATATTGCCGGGCGCATTGGATTTTTTGCAAAAGATCTGGATTTAAAAATCAGTGTCACACCGCATGTCACAGAAAGTTTGCCAGTTGTTGCAGCCATTGCAACAGCGAATCCGATTGCAGGGGTTGCCACCTGGGTCGTTGATAAAATGGTGAGTCCTGCGGTCTCGCACATTACAACCTATGATTATTCCATCACCGGATCATGGGCGAATCCGGTGTGGCAGCAGATGAATGCGCGGGGTTCGTCAGTCAATGGGGGTGCCAGCATTACGACCGGGACGGGGAGATGATGATCCCTTGCGGACGACGGGCTCTGTCGGTGGAATGTCTGCATCAACACCAGCTGTGGGTGCTGGCACTTTCGCTGCGCTGTTTTTAGAGAAATTTGTGGGAGCTCCACGTGCTGGTACTAGTACGCGTGGCTGTACGCCTGGCGCGACAGGTTCGGGTTCTTCAATATGCATGTTTGCTTTTTTTGCAGCTTTTGCGGTAGAAGAGAGGCTTTTTCTGACCGGAAGTTTATCATCTACAACATGATTTTCATCTAACGATTGACGCACTGGCGATGGAGAAGCCTCCGGTTTCGGCGATGACAACCAATTTTTAATACTCTTTCCTAGATCTGCTGCAGCGTATCCCAGGGCGTAGAGTAAGCCTGTTACTGCAAAACCAACGGCGAGGCTATAAGAAACAGCGAGGGTTGTTATGCCGGCAGATAAAGTCCCTGCTGCTGCAAACCCACCGACTGCAATGCCTGCGCCAAGTAACCCGACTGCGCCAGCGGTCATGATGGCTGCGGTTGCAAAAACGAGCGTTCCGGCGATGAATAACAGGGTTTTCCAGTTTCTTTGAAACCAGTTGGGTTGGTTTAGTGCGCTGTTTGTCACTTTGTTTGCTCGCGCGATTTCCTTATCCAACGCTGTTTTTATTGTCGAGTGAGTCATTTCTGGAGCAACTATTGTCTGTTTTCTTAAATCGTCAGTTGCTTGCTCAGGATTGAACTGTTCAAGACCTGATTTTATTGATTTTAATGCGTCGATACCCATTTCACTTTCATATTTCTGAATGAGATTTGTGCGTGCTTCCTGTGTTTTTTTCATGGTATCAGTGATTGACTGTAGGTCTTCCAGACTCAACTGATTTTTATTATTTTCAATAAAAGCAGATAAAGAGTAAGCTGATTCAATTAATTTTCCAATGGCCGCTAATCTTGAATCGCTGCTGTTTTGTAATATTTTTACACGTTTTTCAAATTCCTTAAATTTTGTCGCAAAAGCAAGAATACTTTCATGAATGGAATCAGAAACACTTTTTTTTCTGCTTTCACTTTCACTTTTACTTTCAGGCTGCTCTTTTTCATTTTGTGCGGCTGGAGCCTGTTGCGGGACAAGCCGATTCAATAAAACCAATCCGGCCTGACCAATGGAGTCATTTAATGGAGGGCGTTTTGATAGAAAAATGATATCGCTGGTGTTCAAGCCATAAAACGCATTCACAGCATGATTCGGATGCATGATTTTGATTAACAGACGGTAACTGAATTCTGTCAAATAATACAAATTATCAGGAGGGATCGTTTCAGCTTCTTTTACAATTCGATCTTTATACTCTTTTACCAGTTCTTTGACAGGCGAGACAGCCTTTCCAATAAAATCATCAAATTTTAATACAACAGCATAAAAATCTGCTTGTTGTGTTTCCGATTCTCCTTTACTAAGCATACGGAAGACTCTCTGGCTGACCCTTCTGTCTCCAGAAAAAATGCACTCATCGAGTGTTTGAAAAAACTTGTCGTAAGCTCTTTCCTCATATAAATCTTCCGGCTCATAATGAGACGAAAGTTTCGCAATCTGTGGCCTGGAAGGACGCCCGGATTTTTCTTTTTGTAAGTGAGAATGCGAGATTTTTTCTTCTTTTCTGCCGAGCCCTCTCGATTGAGGAAGCGAGACTTTCTTTTTTTCTTCTTCCTGACTGGATGGGTGCAGCATTCTCGCTGATTTACTTTCTTCAACAGGTGCTACAGAGATACCTAATTCGCTTTTTATGGAAAATCGCAAGGCCATCATATTATGGCGCATCTGTTTTGCAATTTTTCCATGGGATTCGGCCATTAGACGATCTATTTCTGTCAGGCAATTTTCAATCAATTGGCGTTCTTCTGTTATCCTCTGAAAGCCTTTGAGTTCTACTATGCCCCAAAGTCTTTGGAGTTCGCCAAATTGATCTCTGAAAGCTTTAGGAGTCAGTGATACCGTAGCAGGCTCCCGAAGAATGGCCATCATATCCGACAGCCTTTCCGAAATGGAGCGCATCTTGGGATTTTTCTTTGATTCAGATTCTACTGCCATACTGCCCTCGTCTGAAATGCTCATGTCTTTCTAATCAATTGATTCTTAATTAAAAGACTAAATCTCATATATAGTATAATTATAATACTATTTAGCTTAAGATAAACTTAAATAAACCCCTGCGAAAAACCCCTGTCATTACAGCCACTTACAAAGAGGATTTATCCTGTTTTGCGCTCATTCGCTGGAGTGCTGCCTGAATATAGGCTTTTTTGTCTGTTTTCAAGACCGGATGGGACGGGCTATTTTGCTGCAAACGGACATTGCGCGCAAGATACCGTTTTCGATAATGCGGGCTGCGATCATCTGTTGTTTCAGGGAGCGTCACAATATCAATACAATCGACAGGACAGGGTGCAATGCATAATTCACAGCCCGTGCATTCATCCGCAATGACGGTATGCATGGATTTGGCGGCGCCTAAAATGGCATCGACAGGGCAGGCCTGAATGCACTTGGTGCAGCCGATGCATTCGGCTTCACGAATGACAACCACACTTCGCGGTTTGGCTTTTTTTTCCATGTCAGCGATAAATGGAGCCGCATCTTTGTTGAGAAGATCCGCGATGGCCAATAATCCCGACACACCACCCGGCGGACATAAATTAATGTCAGCTTCATTTTTTGAAAGCGCCTCGGCATACGGCATGCAACCTTTGTACGTGCATAACCCGCATTGCGTTTGCGGCAAAATCGCATCGATTTCTTCAGCTGTTGGATGCGGCTTCATTTTTTAAGGCTTCTATTTGTTTGATATCCAGACGCTCGGCGAGTGGACGAAATGCATTAATCGCATGGTTCACTAACGGTGTATTTTTATCTTGCCAGACGAATGGCGGACAATTTAAAAATTGTTCGGCGTTGTAAGCCATCTCCGGCATGACGGGTTTTAAATAAATCATCAATTGTCGAAATAAATTAATGCCCAATGTGCAAACCTGATGAACGTTTTCAGCTTCGAGAGGATTTTTGATCGCAGCCCAGGGTTTTTTTTCATCGATGTATTGATTCGCCCGATCCGCCAAAATCATGACATCGCGCATCGCCTGACTGAATTCCATCGTCTCATATTTTTCAGCAATTTCATCACCGACGGTTGCAAATAAATTAAATAATTCAGAATCAGGCAGGTCAGCCGCCAGTTTTCCATCAAAATACTTATGAATAAAACTCGCCGAGCGACTCGCAATATTTACAAATTTTCCGATAAGATCCGAATTGATGCGTTTGGTAAAATCATCCAGATTAATGTCGAGATCTTCAATGCGCGCGCTTAATTTGGTTGCAAGATAATAGCGTAAAAATTCCGGTTTTAAATGATTTAAAAACGTGCGTGCCTTGATGAAAGTCCCGCGCGATTTCGACATTTTTTGTCCGTCAATCGTCAAAAATCCGTGGGTAAAAATCGATGTCGGCGTGCGATAATTGGCGCCTTCCAAAAGCGCTGGCCAAAAGAGTGCGTGAAAATAAATGATGTCTTTTCCGATAAAATGATGCAATTCGACATCGCTGTTTTTATCCCAATAGGTTGAAAAATTCAGTATCGGATTTTTTTCGCAGAGATTTTTAAAACTTGCCATGTAACCGATCGGTGCATCCAGCCAGCAATAAAAAAATTTATTTGTTTCGCCGGGAATCGTAAAACCAAAATAGGGTGAATCGCGAGAAATATCCCATTCTTTTAATCCCGCCTTGAACCATTCGTCGAGTTTATTCGTCACCTGTTCCTGTAAATGTCCGGCACGTGTCCATGTTTCTAAAAAATGTTTGTATTCAGTTAATTTAAAAAAATAATGTTCAGATTCTTTTTCGATGGGTGTAGCCCCTGATAATGTCGAATACGCATTTTTTAATTCAACCGGTGAGTAGGTCGCGCCACACACTTCACAATTATCACCGTACTGATCTTTCGCACCGCATTTTGGACACTCGCCTTTAATAAATCGATCCGGCAGAAACATTTCTTTTTCCGGATCAAATGCCTGTTTGATCGTGCGTTTTACAATATTATTTTGTGCGAGATGTTTTTTGAAAATCATTTCAACGAGTGCTTTATTTTCGGGTGAATGTGTTGAATGGTAATTGTCGGGATTAATCAGAAAATCCCGGATATCGCGTTCATGTTCCGTACGAAATTGTTCGACGAGTTTATCAGGCGTGATCTGCATTTTTTCAGCCTGAATCATGATGGGTGTCCCATGGCTGTCCGAGCCTGACACAAAAAGACAATCATGCCCGCGCATTTTTTGGAAACGGACGAAGGTATCGGCCTGAATGAAGCCGACGAGATGGCCGAGGTGGAGCGATCCGTTGGCGTAGGGTAGCGCGTAGGTGACGAGCAATTTGCGATGGGTGTGCGGCATGCGGTTCTCTTAAATTCATGATTAAAATCGGCGGATTATAACATGATATGAGCATTGTTGCGCAAATGATGGGATCGTGTGCTAATAGACGTTCCCCCCTTCCTTTCCTTCCCCCACAAAACGGGGGGAAGGGACCCACAGTAGCAGGTTTGACACAATTTGCAGATAACATTTTGCAGATAACATTTTTAAAAATAAAAAATCTCGAAATATGATTCGAATTTGCTACTGTGAGTCCCTTCCCCCCGTTTTGTGGGGGAAGGAAAGGAAGGGGGGAACGTTTACCAGTACACGATCCCATCATATGAAAAATGGTATACAATAACCGATTTTTAAGGTCGACCATGCTACCGAAACCCGTTCCAGAGATTAAACAAATCATTGCAGTTGCTTCCGGCAAGGGCGGGGTGGGCAAGTCCACGACTGCCGTCAATCTCGCACTGGCACTCATGCAGGAAGGTCTGCGTGTCGGGTTGCTCGATGCCGATATTTACGGGCCGAGTGTGCCGTTGATGTTAGGCATCAAAACGCGCCCGGAAGTCACGCCAGAAAAAAAAATCCGCCCGCTCATCGCACACGGTATTCAATCCATGTCGATTGGTTATCTGATCGATGAAAAAGCCCCCGTCGCCTGGCGCGGGCCCATGGTGAGCAGCGCGTTGCAGCAATTGTTGTACGATACCCTGTGGGATAATCTCGACACCCTCATCATTGATTTGCCACCGGGTACGGGCGATATTCAATTGACGCTCGCTCAGAAAATTCCGGTGACAGGGGCTGTTATTGTGACAACACCGCAGGATCTCGCGTTACTCGATGTCCGTCGTGCGTATGAAATGTTTCAGAAGGTGCATGTGCCGGTGCTTGGCATTATCGAAAATATGAGTGTGCATATCTGTTCAGCGTGCGGGCATCAGGACAGGATTTTTGGTGAGGGCGGCGGTCGGCAGATGAGTGAGCAGTACACTATTCCGTTGTTGGGTCAATTGCCGCTCGATGGGCGGATTCGGGAGCAAACTGATAGTGGCAAACCTACGATGGTCGCAGAACCTGGCAGTGCCAATGCCGAATTGTATCGAATGATCGCGCGGGCGATTTTGTCAGAGCTTGCCTTGCGCGAGGCAGATAAAAGCGGGTTTCCAACCATTGTGATTCAGGATGATTAAAACTAAAAACCCCCAAAATACCCCCCAATTGGCCATTTTCGCAATTTTCGTAACTTTATGATTATACAGGGATTTTTATTTTTCGACCTGAAATCCTTCGGCATTTTATCTTTAACTTATTGATTAATAAGGGAAATTTTTAAATTCCTCAGTCAAGCCTGTTTCGCAACTTTTTGTTTGATTTAAGGGTTTTTTAAGGTGGGGTGGGTATAGTTTACTCATTCGAAAATCCGTTATGAAAACGAGGGTCGCACCGTGCTCGCTTCAACCTTTACCGAAGAAGAATATATTATCAGAACAATCGGCAGGATTAATGCCAAATACAAAGAAGTTAAGTGTCATATTGTTTACCTGGATAGTCCTCAGAAAATCGATGAGTATATAAAAACCCATCCGAAAAAATCAAAAATCGGGTTTTTGGTCAAAGGATTTTTTCCTGAGTTTCCTCGATATTCCAATCCTGATCGGCCTCATTATTCGCCTGTTTATTTTGAACGTGGCAAAAATCAGGAAAAATATTTTGTTCAGCTTGATTCGGCCGTACCTGTTCCTTCCAGGTTTATTCTATCGTCCCGGTCTGAAACGCCCGAAAAATTATATTATTCTCCTTTTTTTCGACAGGTAGAAATGGATGGCTGTATGGAAGACGGTGTGAAAATGCTTTCGCACTGTTTTAAAGAAAAAAATCTGATTGAATTTTGCAAGAACAATTCCGAGGGTCATAAAGAAGAAAAATCAGAAACGCCTGTTGAAAATATTTTTAAATTAAAAAGTTTACCAGCTGCATTTTTGTGCCAGATCGAGAATTATGAAACCTTGCGTCATTTCAGATTAAATGAACCTGGTAAGTTTGATAAAATTTATAAAGGTAAGGAAACTGTTGGTCAGCGTATTTTACGTCAAGGAGAAAAACGGGTTTCAGACAATCCAAAACATGAAGGTGATATCAAGGGAAAAAATTTTCGTAGATTAAAAGCAGAATATCAGATTAAAGCAAGGCATCCTGAATGGAAAAAAATTGAGGTAGTGAAAAAACTGGATGATGAAGAAAAATTGGAAATAGAAAATTTTAGAAATTTAAAAAAAGAAAATATTTTTTTGTGTAGTGGAGGGGCAGATATTTTTATTCATTCTCTGCCAATTTCATGGTTTGATTTGCGAAAATTTCACTGTCCGGATATTGGAAATCCGATTCATCTGTTCGCAAAAAAAGGTTCCCTGGACTGGAAAGTTTTTGGTTATATTAATGATATATCGGGGCATATCAAAAATTTTGTATCAAGAGGCGTCGATATCAATGCGCTGGATGCAGAGGGTTCAACTGTTTTAACAAGCCTATTCTGTCGCGCTGAAAAAACAAATCTTGATCATTTTGATACTGCGGGTTTTATAGAAGAACTGATTAAACAAAAAGCCAACCCGCATATCAAGGACAGATGGGGGAAGAGTGCGCTGGATTATGCGCGTGAAAAAAAATGTAGAAAACACATCATTAAATTACTCGAGGAATGTCCACAACCGCTTCCTTCACATTTACTTGAAGAAAAAAATCACGAACCGGAATTGAGCACTGAAACGGATTGTAAAAAACGATTCGCTGGTGTCTGTCTTGTAGCAGGAGGCGTGCTGACGCTTGCTGCATCCACTCTTTTGTTGGCCGTGACGTGTGGTGCAGCGGCGCCTGCGTTGCTTGTCAGTATTTCACTGGTTGTGAGCATGACAGGAATTGCGGGCGGTTTTGTGGGTGTGCCGCTTCTCGAGCGACTTGGCAATAAAGATTATTTCAATGCGCGGATGGCGGCAGGGAGTGTTTTGGCCGGTGCCGGTGTGGGCGCGACGACAGTGATTTCACCGGTGAGTCAGGCGATGGGGATGTCTGCCTCGAATGTGGCACAGGCAACGGGGTTGCTGGGTTCGACAGCGACTACGACGGCTGCTGGTTCTGCTGCATTCATCAGTACGATGCTGGGTATCGGTGCCGGGATGTTTGCGGCGTTTGTGCTGGTGGCGGAAGGGCTTCGGTTAATACGGGATTCTTCGAGAGTGAGTCAGAATTCGTCGGCTTTGTTTGGTCATCGACCACGACACAAAAAAATAATCTTATTGCCTGACGATGCAAATGGACCAAATTACCGTCGTCTTACTCTTACGGGTTCGGTTAATCGTTAACGTATTTTCGTATTCATTACCAAATGATTAAAAGATTGGGAATACCCTGCAATTTTTTCTCTATACGGTACAATTTTTATGGTGCTGATTAGAACGCCTTCCTCCGCAGGGGGAAGGTGGCCGAAGGCCGGATGGGGGGGATAAAAAACAGGATTGTTTCTCTAAAAAAGCGGGAGGTATTCCCCCATCCGCCCGTTGGGCACCTTCCCCCTGCGGAGGAAGGCGTTCTAATCAGCACCATAAAAATTGTACCGTATAGAGCAATTTTATATTGCGGGTTAGGTATCCAGTGTAATCAATCAGCCTCCCACTTTTCATCCGTGCCGGAAATGACATCAATGACCTTGCAGCTGCCACGCAATTTTTTTAACTGATTGAGCGCTTCTTTTTTTTCATCGAGAGGTGGCAAAATGCGGGCAATGACCTTGCCATGCCAAGTGACCCATAGTTCTTTTTTCTTCTGAACACTCGCCAGATGTTGGTGCAAATGCTTGCGTAGTTCAGTCACATTGATCTCATGCATTGATCGCTCCTGTTCTTTGGGTGATAAGTGAACATCATTTTTTGCGCCGTAGCAAGGAAATTAAATGCGCAGATGGGACTTGTGATAAATCCCGCGTTACGACATGATTGTTCCAGGTTTTGATCAGTGACGGAGAGGACAATCGGATGAGCATCAAATCAGATAAATGGATCCAGCGCATGGCGGAGCAATACGGCATGATCGAGCCGTATCTTGCCAAGCAGGTGCGTGAGGCGGGAGCGGGGAAGGCGATTTCGCATGGCACGTCGAGTTATGGGTATGATATTCGCTGCGCGCGTGAGTTTAAAATTTTTACCAATATCAATTCAGCCATTGTTGATCCTAAAAATTTCTGCGAAACCAGTTTTGTGAATGTGGAATCGGATGTGTGTATCATTCCACCGAATTCGTTTGCGCTTGCAAGAAGTGTGGAATATTTGCGAATTCCCCGAAATGTGCTGGTGATTTGCGTGGGGAAATCCACGTATGCGAGATGCGGGATTATTGTGAATGTCACACCGCTTGAACCGGAATGGGAAGGGCATATTACGCTGGAGTTTTCAAATACGACACCCCTGCCTGCCAAAATTTATGCGAATGAAGGGGTCGCGCAATTGTTGTTTCTGGAGTCGGATGAGCCGTGTGAAACGTCGTATAAGGATCGGAGCGGGAAGTATCAGGGGCAGACAGGGGTGACGTTGCCGATTGGGTAGCAGGGTTTTGACGGTGCGCTGGTTGACGTTCCCCCCTTCCTTTCCTTCCCCCACAAAACGGGGGGAAGGGACCCACGGTAGCGGCCCTGATACAATTTTCAGGGTTTGTTGTCGCACAGATGGCTTTGCTTGCGTCGTCCCGCGGCTTGTCCGCGGGATCCAGGTTAGAAGGCGCTGGATCCCGCGGACAAGCCG
>DATIJJ010000021.1:0-44443 GCA_035478795.1 Gammaproteobacteria bacterium
CAACCAGAATGCAAACAAGCCGCTCTGCACTTGATAGATTGCTTGATCCGGAAAATACATCTATTACGCTTATTACTTTAGTAAAAGCTGCTTATGCACTTAACAAAAAAATTAACGTTTCTATCAGTTAATTTATATTTGTTTAATAAGGCCATTGTTATTCATTGGCCAGTCTGTCATTAGGAAATTTTTAAATGAAAAAATTAATAATAATGCTTGTCATTATTTTAGAAATGGCAATATCTGTCACACATGCTTCTAACAGAATCCATAAGACATATTTATCTGCTTTCGAGCAAAATTTAATTGCAAATATGCAAAAACAAATTCCTGTGCTATTGAAGCAATATAATACACCCGGCGCTGTTGTCGCAATAATAGATAAAAATGGCATTATTTGGGCGGAAGGTTTTGGCGTCACAGATATGGAAAATTCTAACCCCATAACACCTGATACGCTGTTTAGTTTGCAATCTCAATCTAAATTATTTACAGCATTAGGTATTTTAAGAGCTGTTCAACAAAATCAGGTTTCACTGAATAAACCGGTTTCTTTTTATCTCCCTGATTTAAAAGCGTATAGCGCTTTTGAGAAAAATCCAACTGAAAAAATGACATTAATTAATTTATTAAGTCATACAGCGGGTTTTGCGCATGATGCACCTGTTGGAAACAATAATAATGCAAATCCTGATTTTGATGTACATATAAAAAGTATCATAGATGGAACATGGTTACAATTTCCAGTAGGAAAAGGGTATCAGTACTCTAATGTTGGAATTGATTTAGCTGGTTATATCTTACAAAAACAATATCGCCTTCCTTTTAATGAGGTCATGGAAAAAATTGTTTTTTTGCCATTAGAAATGCGAAATAGTACATTTAATTTGGAAATATTTCTTAATTCGCCTAATCATGCAACAGGGCATATCGATGGCTTGACTCCCATTCCATATAATCATTCGTTTATTCCATCGGGTGGAATGTATTCTAATGTTATTGATTTATCGCACTATGTGGAATTTCAATTGAATAATGGCGCATACCATCAAAAAACTATTCTGAAAAAAGATTTATTAAAAACATTATTATCTATTCCATATTCGAATCAAAATCAAACGTCAGGGTATGCACAAGGTGTTTGGAAAGGGAAACGGTTAAACACTTTATATTTTGCTCATCTGGGTAGAGGATTTGGTTTTGCAAATGATCTGGAATGGTATCCAGAATATCAAATCGGCGTGATTGTTTTAACAAACAAGGCGGATAATAATAACACTGATATTAAAATCGCGCACTTGATCATTGATCCTGTCATTAAACATATGCAAGAACATCAATTGTCCGATTTAATAAAAATGATTACTGGAAGTTATATTTCAGACTCAACCAGTATAAATATCATAAAAAATGATAACCGATTATTTATTGAGGGAGAATTAAACACAGATACAGCAGGAAATATCTTTGAAAAAATAAATGATGAATTAAGTTATATCGGAAATTCCACATTTCATGCAAAAAGTAGCAACATTGATTTTTATTATATTAAAAAAAGTGAAACAGGTACACCTGCCATTCAACAAATTGGCACAGATAAGCGTTGGTATTTAAATAAGCCTGATTTTTTATCAGAAGGCCCTAATCGAGTTAACTGGAAAAAATATACTGGCACATATGAATTGCAAAGTTATGGAGCGCCCATACAAATCATTATTTCAATAAAACAGGGTTATTTGTATATCAATGATTTAAAATTACAAGAAATGAAACCGGGTGTTTTTGCTACTGCTAACGGGCAAATGCTGGTTTTTCATGATGAAAACCATGCGTCCTGGTGTAATTTATTCATTAAAAAATCAAATCATATTCAAGCAGAGAAAATGTAGCATTAGTTTCAAGATGGGTAGGAGTCACTTATGAGAATTCAATCACCTGTTCAATCCGGATTTAATCAATCATCAACTGCTACAGATGTGATAGCTGACATGGATTTAACGGGTAAAACAGCTATTATTACAGGCGGACATTCCGGTCTCGGACTGGAATCAACAAAAGCATTAGCAGCCGCTGGGGCCAATGTTATTGTAGGCGCACGGAATGTAACAGGTGCTGAAAAAATTTTACTAAATATTCCAAATACCGCTGTAAAAGAATTGAATTTATCTGATTTAGCCAGTGTTAAACATTTTTCGAATGAGATTATAAATTCAAAAATTCATGTGGACATACTATTTTGTAACGCAGGTATAATGGCCTGTCCTGAAACAAGAGTCCATTCTGGTTGGGAGATACAATTTGCTGTCAACCATATCGGCCATTATGTATTAACCAACCTCATTTGGGGTATGCTTAATCCCGGTTCAAGAGTGGTCTGCGTTTCATCTGCAGGTCATCATGTTTCACCCATACGGTGGAATGATATCCATTTTGAAAAAGAAAAATATGATAAATGGGTTGCCTATGGACAATCCAAAACAGCAAATGCTTTATTTGCTTTACAACTGGATGAGTACGGCAAAAAACATAATATTCGTGCTTTTTCACTTCACCCAGGAAAAATATTTACTCCGCTACAGCGATATCTTACAGTAGGCGAAATGATTTCAGCGGGCTGGCTTGATCATGAAGGTAACCCTCTTGACCCCACATTTAAAACACCAGAGCAGGGTGCTGCCACACAAGTATGGGCTGCTACTTCACCCAAATTAAAAAACATGGGCGGCCTTTATTGTGAGGATTGTGAAATTGCAAAATCCGCATCGGAATATACAGAATCGTTTCGTGGCATTCGAGATTATGCTGCAAATCTCGATGAAGCAAAAAGACTTTGGGAGCTAACAGAACATTTAACAGGAATAAACGTTTTTAAATAAAAGCGAGCTCAAGTTGGCCGGTAATTGTGATTACCGGCTTTGACCTGTTAAACTATTTTTTTGTGTTTTAATATGCTCCCGTCGAAAACCCATTCCAATGAGATAAGCCGGAAACCAGCGTAAAACAGGAATGCTGTTGAGTAATTTAAAAAAGAGCGGCAGCTTCGGATGTGTTTTGTTACCGAGAACACGATCGATGATTCTGTCTTGCAAAAAAAGTTGCATGCGTTGCGTACAGCGTGTTGGAAACTGTCGGCGCTTTTGTATGGCACGTAATGTCGCCTCGGTCAGGTCATTCGCCTGAAATGCCGGAACGAGACGATTGGCAGCTGCGACTGCATCCTGAATGGCAAGATTAATACCCACGCCACCAATAGGCGACATGGCATGTGCTGCGTCCCCGATACATAAAAGACCTGCCCTATACCATTGGGTCAGATAGTCAACCGTGACCGTCAATAATTTAATTTGATCCCATGAAACCAGTGTGTTAACGCGATCTTTCAAGGAAGGCGACACATCCAGCAGGCTTTGATGAAAAAGTGCCAGCCCACTTTTTTGCACATAATCATACGTCCCCTTGCGAATGAGAAAACCACATTGCCAATAAGTGTCGCGATTAATCATCACAAGCATTCGGCCCTCATTGATTTTACCCAGAGAAAATGTTTCATCCGTTTCAAGGCGCGGCAAACGAAACCAGAGCACATCCATCGGCGCACCCAACGTTTCAACAGGGAGATGACTTTTTTTGCGAACCATGGAGTGGCGGCCATCTGCACCGATGACAAGATCCGCACGAATTTCAAATAACGCATCGTCTTTTTTTGCAATCACACCGACACAACGATCCTCTTCCTGTATCAGATCAACCGCCTCTGTGTGCATGAGTAAATGAAATGACGGATAGTGGCGCGCTTCTTCAACCATGAAATTGAGAAAATCCCATTGCGGAATAAAAGCAATATAAGGGCACTTTGTTTTGAGGTAGGAAAAATCAGCCAACGTCACACGTTGACCGCCAATTTCCCCGCCTATCTGGACCGTTTTATTAATGGGTAACTGCAAAAAGGCATCCAGAATATTGAGTTCCCCCAATAAATCAAGTGTTGCCGGATGAATGGTATCGCCTCGAAAATCGCGAAAAAAATCGGGCCACTGCTCAAGCACCGTCACGTGGATACCGGATCGTGCCAACAAAAAACCGGTCATGATACCCGCAGGTCCACCACCCACAATGCAACAACGTGTCGTGATCGTTTTATCAGTCATATCGATTTATCATCCTTGAATTAACTGTATGGAATCCATCATTCAGATGCGAGGTCATTGATGAGATCAGGTTCCTCTCCTCCCTTGTAAGCATTCAATATGCCATAAGAAAGTATGCCCGCGACAAGACTCCAGAGTGCAGCACTTGTCTCAAACAGGGAAACACCCGAAGCTGCCACTAAAAATGTAATCAGGGCAGGTTCACGCTGCGTTTCTTCCTCCATCGCGGTTTTTAAACTGCCACACATCGTTCCCAATAATGCAAGACCCGCCATGGTCAGCGTAAGCTCTGCCGGCAAGACAAATAACAAGGCAACGACCGTTGCGCCAAACAATCCTGCAATCAAATTAAATACGCCTGCAGAAAGGGTGGCATAATGACGTTTCCCGGGATCCGCATCCGCTTCTTCACTGAGGCAAATGGCAGCCGTAATCGCTGCCAGATTCAATGAAAAAGCCCCAAAAGGCGCTAAAAGAAAATTGGCCATGCCTGTCAAACTCATAATGGATGAAACAGGCGGTCTGTAACCGGCAGCTTTCATAATGGCAATGCCTGGAATATTTTGTGAAGCCATGGTCACGATAAACAGTGGAATGCCAATTCCGATGAGACTGTGTAGTGAAAAAACGGGCGGTGTAAAAATCGGTTTGGATAACAGGATGTGAAAGTGGGAGAAATGCAGCAAGCCTTGCATGTCAGCCATCAGGATGCCGCACAGCAATACCAGCAACATCACAAAACGTGAAAAAAATCGTTTCCCGATCAGATAGGTCATTAACATCGCACCGGCCAGTTCAGGCTGATGTTGCATGGATAAAAAAATATTCATGCCAAAATGTAAAAAAAGCCCTGCCAACATGGCAGAGGCCAGCGAGCGTGGTACATAAGCCATGATTTTTTCAAAAACGCCGGTCACACCGGACAGGAAAATCAGTATGCCGGAAAAAATAAATGCGCCAACGGCTTCTGACAGTGTTGCCCCCGAAAGACTCGTCACCAGTAAGGCAGCACCCGGTGTTGACCATGCGATCAGAACAGGCATCCGGTAATACAGTGACAATCCTATTGACGTCACGGATGTCCCTATCCCCAGAGCAAGCAGCCATGAGCCAATCTCATTCGTCGTCGCACCGGCTGCCGAGGCCGCCTGCAAAACAAGGATAATGGAGCTTGCATAACCGACCAGTACCGCAACGAACCCTGCCGTGATGTGGGAAACAGAAAACGGATTGCGCATGATAACAACCTCTTAAATAAGACATTTTCCCTCTTTTTATCATCACACCACAAGGGGAATCGGGCCCACCCGACAAAACCCCGTTAAATAACGTTATAATAGATAACAGAGGAGAAAAAAACATGATAAGAAATAACAGATCAGCAATTCTTGCGATGAATTGTATTATTTTTACATTGGGCATGGTGTTACTCACCCAGTTTTATTATTTTTTATTTCAGCCTGTCTTTTCAACGACTGGCTGGATAAATTATCTTGATCACCTGGCACGCATTAATCAATCCGACTTCTTCCAGACCGCTTTTATTTTATTTCTGAAAAAATCAGCGCCATGGAGTAACATCCTCTTTGCCGTCGGATTATTGTTTTCAGCACTGGCCTGCCTCACACTGCTCGCAAGAACCTGGGTCTGCCTTGTGGTTTCCGCCGGGTTTTTCATGGCGTGGATTTTAAACTGGAATGATCCGGGTCTCTGGCCATTTGAATTTTCATTTCCTGCCCTGTTTGCCTTATTGGCCGCTTACGGCATGCGTACCTTTTCACTCGGCAGCCAGTCTCTTTTTTTCCAGTTCAGATTGGGATATGTCAAAGCGTTGACAGGCATGGTGTTGTTATCTGCGGCACTTTACTATTTTACTTTTATTGCCTTTAGCGAACCCGTGATAGCAAGACAGGTCGCACTTTTTTCATCACTGACACTTTTTGTGTGTTGTCTCCTGCCCTTTCTTCTCGCAGGAAAACAGAAAAATCCCCCTCTGGAAATCGATGAAAAAGGCCATCTCGATCACATCCTCGACTGGATGATTGTCATCATCGGCGCGATGCTGGTTATGCAAATTTATATGAACATTTTTTCTGGCACGTTTGATCCGGGCACTTTTCGTGAAAGTATTCTGTATTATTCCAAAAGCACGCACGCCACATGGTTAAGCCAGCCTCTGCTGTTCAGTGCTGAACACAGCAAATGGATACTCCCGCTTTATGCCGTGTTTGAAATGGCTTTAAGTATCGGGCTCACCTTGCTCATTCTGCGCGGCCCCGTTCTCATCATGGCAGGTCTTTTGTTTTTCATACTGGCCTGTTCAGAAATCGGCGGCTCTGCCACCTGGCCGCCGGATCCAGCCAACCTCACATGGGAATGGGAATTACTTTTTGTGACATGCGTCTCTTTTATCATTGGAATAGAAAAAACCCTGATGATTCAGAAAAATCATTCCCTGAAAAAAATCCTTCTGGGCGATCCCATTTTTTATCACTACTCGATTTCTTTCATTGGCATGCTCTGTATTTCGATCCTGTCCGGCCTGACGCTTTATTTTATGGCATTGACTGCGCGCTATTTTATCGGAAATGCCTTTCACTTAACGGCCTCATACACGGGCGTGACATTTACCCTCTTCATTTTTATTTTGTTACTGCTGGATAAGGCAAGGTATTCCGACCAGATTCCGTATGGCCGAACCGGCCGACATCCTGTATAATCCGGTTAATTTTGACAGGCAATCACAGCCATTTGATTAAGGCATCTTCACATGAGATTTAAAAATTGCACGCTGGGCTTCATTAAAAAAATTTATCTGGAAAAAATGTCTGCCATGGAAAAGAAAGATGAGGCAACCCTTGAAAAACTAAAGACAGACTATCCCGAACTGTTTGATTCGAAATTTTTAATGGATGTGTTACGCAATGAATTTGAACGGGCAAAAAAAAATCTGGGTGATGACATGCTGTTTACATTTTATCTGTTTCAATATCATTGAACATTTGATGAAATAAAAGAGAGAAAAAGAATGAGCCAGAAAGTTTTTGTAAACCGTATTCTGAACATGAAAAAAATTAAATACATCGGCCTTGACATGGATCATACGCTGGTGCGTTACAACATCAAAAAATTTGAGTCACTCGTCTATGACATGGTCGTGAAAAGTCTGATCAGGGAAAAAAACTATCCGAAAGAAATAGCGCAATTGAAATTTCATTTTTCCGATGCCATTCGCGGATTAATCATCGACAGTAAAAATGGGAATATTTTAAAATTAAGTCGCTATGCCGCCATTCGAAAAAGTTATCATGGCACACGCGAAATCAGTTTTGCCGATCAAAAGGAATTTTATCGCAGTGTCTACGTGGATTTAAAAGATCCCAACTACATCGCGATCGACACGTCATTTTCGATTGCATTTTGCGTCCTCTACGGCCAACTGATCGAACTGAAGGATCAACGACCCCATGATTTTCCCACCTACAGCGTGATTGCGTCCGATGTGCTGGGCGAAGTGGACAAGGTCCATGCCGATGGCAGTCTGAAAGCCGACATCTCAAAACACCTTGATGAGTATGTTTTACAGGAAAAGGAAGTGGTTGAAGGATTGCAACATTATATTCGATATGGAAAAAAATTTTTTCTGTTGACCAATTCGCAGTACGACTACACGGACATCATATTAAAACACGCTATCAATCCTTTTTTAAAAAAAGGAGAAAGCTGGCAGGATTTGTTTGAATACGTTATTACCTTTGCCAACAAACCCCGATTTTTTTATGACAACCTGCGATTTTTGGCTGTCGATCCGAAAGCGGGAACACTCTCCAATATTTATGGCGCCATCACACCGGGTATTTATCAGGGCGGAAATGCCAAAAAATTCACGGCTGATTTGAAATTGCGTGGTGATGAAATTGTGTATATTGGCGATCATATTTATGGCGACATTCTGCGATTGAAAAAAGATTGTAACTGGCGAACCGCACTGGTTGTCGAAGAACTGGGCGATGAAATTGCCATGCAGAAAAAAGCATCCTGCGTTGAAATGAAAATCATGCACACCATGGAAAGAAAAAAAGCGCTTGAACAAAAAAACGTGGATCTTTACACCAAAAGCATTGACGAGAAAACAACACAATATGACGAAGACATTGAAGCCATTCAAAAACAGATTTCAATGATCGACAAGGAAATCGCACACCTTTTGAAAGAGGAACAGACTTATTACAATCCTCATTGGGGACGCATTTTTCGCGCCGGTGCTGAAGAAACCTATTTTTCCTACCAGATCGATCGCTATGCCTGTGTCTACATGGAAAAGCTGGCCGATCTCCTCGCGCAATCGCCCTTAAGTTATTTTCGGGGTAACCGGCGGCTGTTGCCCCATGATATTCAGGAAACACATTGAAATCGCCAGGATCGCAAAAAACAAAAACTTCAGTATAATCAATATGTTATGAAAATCAGGATCGCGACACAGAGGTGGGAAATTAAAATTTCTCTGTATAATCAATCACTTACATGCTAATCCTCAGTGATCACTCTTTGTGCTGGACAATTTTTTAAGATGCTGCTTAGAACGCCTTCCCCGCTCCGGGGGAAGGTGGCCGAAGGCCGGATGGGGGGATAAAAAAACAGGATTGTTTTTCGAGAAAAGCGGGAGATATTCCCCCATCCGCCCGTTGGGCACCTTCCCCCTGCGGAGGAAGGCGTTCTAAGCAGCATCTTAAAAAATTGTCCAGTACAAAGGTCGTCCGCCAGGGCCGCCTCATCTAAATTTGGATCTATTTTTTCTCGATAGGAGCTGATTAATCTTGACCGGTCATGAGTGTTCTGACTGCAATATCTTCATCAATTTCAGGCCAGTGAACGCCGATACCATTACCAATCAATCTCCAGTGATTACGCTCTGATTCATTTGCATCACGCAGCCTTGGAAACCACTCCAATGGAGCAAGAATTTCTCTGCCATCAGCTAATATAAAATGCAAAGCATCTTTTGTAAAACTGACATCGATAGCATGATCATCAAATTTAACGGCCGAAATACTCATACCATTTCTCCAAAAATGTCTTACTGTGTTCAATAACAATTGCTCTGATTTCAGTTAGCTCATGACTTCTAAAGCCGGACGAGCCAGCTAAGTTTATGGGTTTTAACCAAAATTTCGCCACCTTATCACCATGTTCAACATGAATGTGTGGTGGTTCGCTTCCTTCCAGGCTAAAGAAGAAAAAACGATAGCCTTTAATTCGTAATACCGTCGGCATTCAGCCATCCTTATTCTGTACATAATACCAAAATTTGGCAGTTCGATAAAACGAGGGTTTTATTGGACGACCTTGATTCGACTTTAGTGTTATTATAACGCCCGGCGCGTTCAGAAACGAAGTGTAATTCGTGGCGTAATTTAAAAACCGGCCACTTTTGGAGATTCTTCCACGGAACCCCTTTTATTGACTTAAGTTATAAATCATCCCGAAATGAAACGCGCTGGCGACGACTACCAGCACATGAAAAATCTCATGATACCCGAAAATATGCGGAATCGGATCAGGCCGCTTGCACGCATAAATAATGGCGCCCACGGTATACGTCAAACCGCCCGCGAGAAGCAATTCGAGGTTCGTCATGCCAAGCGACGATTTGATTTCAGGCAGATAAGGGACCGCGAGCCAACCGGCTGTAATATACAGCACAGCCCGCACCCATTTGGGGGAATGACTCCAGAAAACAGACGTCATCATGCCAAGAAACGCAATGATCCAGATGATGATAATCAGTTCCTGCCCCGCCTCTCCCTTGATCCCCAGCAAACAAATCGGTGTGGCAGACCCTGCCATCAGGGCAAAAATAGCCGCATGATCAATGCGGCGGATCATCACATAGGTCTGGCGGCTCCACATGGGCGTGTGATAAAGCGCGCTGACACCATACAGTCCGACGAGGCTTAAACTGTAAACCACATTGGAGACCAGCTCACGCGTGTCATGTGACTGGGAAACCAACAGGCTGCAGGCGCCCAGTGCCACGACAAATGCCGCCTGGTGAATGTAGCCACGCATCAGGGGTTTCATACTTCTATTTTACAATTAATTTCCGGCTGGCTGCGTTTTATCGGCCTTTTTTTGATTAATTTTTGAACAGCCATGGCAATGGCTCTTCTGCATTTATGCGATAATATAATTGTCATTTCATGCAGAGGCTGCTCGTTGCCATGAAAATTTTAATCGCAGACGATTCCAAAACGAACCTTGCCTTCACAACACATGCCCTGACAACGCTGGGGCACACGGTCTTGCCAGTCACAAGCGGTGCAGAGGCACTGCAGTCATTTCAAAAAAATGCACCCGATCTTGTGATTCTCGATGTCGTCATGGAAGGCATGGATGGCTTTGAGACAGCGACAAAAATACGCGCCATCAACACAGAAAACTGGATACCCATTATTTTTCTCTCCGCGAATGTTGACGATGAAAGTCTTAAAAAAGGCATCGACGCCGGTGGCGATGATTACATCACCAAACCGTTTAGTGAAATCACGCTGGCTGCAAAAATCAAGGCCATGCAACGTATTGCAGACATGCGACAAAAACTGATCGCAACATCCAGCCAGCTCGAACGTCTTTCTTCGACTGACACCCTGACCGGCCTCTATAACCGATTTCAATTTGATCGCACCCTGACCGAGCGACTGTCGGGTGCAGAAAGACATCGTCGATTAATGGGATTGATGTTCATTGATCTTGATAATTTCAAATTAATTAACGACACATTTGGACATCCGGTGGGTGATCTTTTGTTAAAGGACGTCGCCAAACGATTAAAAAATTGTTTGAGAACAGAAGATTTTATCGCCCGAATCGGTGGCGATGAGTTTACGGTTATCTTCAACGACATCGAGTCGATTGAAAGCATTGGATTGGTCGCACAAAAAATGCTGGATATCCTGAGTGTGGATTTTTATATCGAAAAACATAACATTCGTATTGGGGCGAGCATCGGGCTCGCCTGTTATCCGCTGCAAGGCACCACCAAGGAAAATTTATTAAAACACGCCGACATTGCCATGTATCACGCAAAATCCATGGGAAGAAATAATTACCAGTATTTTAACGAAGAATTGAATGAACGATACAAGCAACACATCAACATAGAATATGCGTTGAAATTTGCGCTGGATCGACGGGAAATATTTTTACATTATCAACCGATCTACGACATCACGACCCGACAGGTCGCAGGTCTTGAGGCACTGGTTTGCTGGGAACATCCCAAATTTGGCAATGTCTCGCCAGGCATTTTTATTCCTATTGCTGAAGAAACAGGCATGATCACGATGATCGGAAACTGGATATTGCGAAATGCCTGTGAACAAGCCAGAAAATGGAATCTCGACAAACACAAAAATTTCAAACTGTCAGTCAATTTATCGTCCCATCAATTGCTCCAGGAAGATTTTTTTGAAATGGTTGTTGATATTCTAAATCACACCAACCTTCCACCGCAATTTCTCGAACTGGAACTCACAGAAACAACCATCATGAGTCATCGCACAGATCTCTTTAAAAATTTAATCCAGAAATTACATGATTTTGGCATCAGTATTGCGATTGATGATTTTGGTACCGGCTATTCTTCCCTGACGCGCCTGAAACATCTCTCAATTGATACTTTAAAAATTGATCATAACTTTGTACAGGATGTTACGACGGATCCAAACAGTGCGATCATCGTCAATTGTCTGATTGCGCTTGGAAAAAATCTCGATCTGAAAGTCATTGCAGAAGGCATTGAAACAGATGCCCAACTGCAATTTCTGAAATCGAAAGGCTGTCTGTATGGACAGGGTTATCTGCTGGGCAGACCCGTCAATGCCGACAACATGGAAAAGATTTTAAAAAATATGGTCACAACAGGTGGTTAACCGTGGCTGACACAACACAGGCTGTCTTTCGCGAAAAAATTCACTTGCTGCACTTTCTGGTGAGAGACGTCAGCCTGTGCGCTTATTTAAATGACATTAAAAAGATTTTGCCGCTGGTGGCACTCGATCCTCTCCCCAAAGGACCGCCCTGGCTTGCAGGTTTAATGAAACTCAATGAAAAAATGATACCGGTCATCGATCTCGCCATTCGTACAGGCATGCCACGTGATGAACTATTTTCGCTGGATATGCCCGTCCTTTTGTGTGAAAAAGCGCCGCATGAGGTGGCTATACTCGTAGACAGCGTGCAAGGCATCAGCGATTTTGACGAAACAGGGCTTCAACTGCAAGATGACATGAAGGGATCAGGCTCGCCATTCCTTGGCACTGTCGTCAATGATTTCGGTTCATCGCTGCTTGTCAATATGCCTTATTTTCTGGCGACACAGTTAATGGGAGATGACAACGGTTATGCACACCAAAATGAAAAATGATGTGGATCCCGCCATTCAATCCATGGGGCCAGGCTTCATTGAATTGATTCGACATAAGCTTGGCATCGTCATGCATGCACATCAAAATTATGAATTATTCAGGACCATTCAGAGTGGATGCGAACGATTCAGTCTGACGCCGTTTGAATATCTGAATGCACTATCCCATTGTCCGGATCAATCTCCCCTGCTGGACCACCTTGTGTCTGGCATCACGGTGGGTGAAACCTATTTTTTCCGGGACAAACAACAAATGGCTTATTTGCAACATCAGTTGCTCCCGGAACTCATTCGGGAAAAACGGGAGAAAAATTCTCTTTCGATCAGGATATGGAGTGCCGGCTGTTCTACCGGTGAGGAAATGTATTCCATTGTCATGATGCTATATGAAATCCTGCCAGACATCGATCAATGGACCATCAAATTGCTGGCCACCGATATTAATACGACGACCCTGAAAAAAGCCATCGCGGGCGAGTACACCGAGTGGTCCATGCGCTCCATTCCTGACTACTTTAAAAAAACCTGGTTTGAAAAAGGGGATAAACGCTATCTTCTGAAAAAACAAATCAGGGACAGGGTGAATTTTGATTATCTCAACCTCAATGATGATAATTATCCATCCATTTTTAACGGGACAAATGCACAAGATCTGATTATGTGCCGAAATGTCCTGATTTACATAGACAATACGAGCTCGACACAGGTGATGCGTCGAATAAATAAAAGCCTTGTCAAGGGCGGTTATCTGATGCTGGGTGCATCCGATCCCGTTTGTCTTTCTGAAACAGATTTTGTGTTTGTTGATCGAAAAACATCGCTATTGTCACGTCCTCGTGAAGAAGAAAAAATAGCCATTCCTGTATCGGATGTGACATCCACACTTCCCAATACAAAAAAAATCCGTGTGACGAAACCTTATCCGATCAAAAAAATCCGGAAAGAAACAAAAAAAATGCCGACTTTTCCAAAAAAAGAAAAAAACCTTGCAGCCATCGCATCGGAGCTTGCAAACAGCGGAAAACTCGATGAGGCAGTCAAGGTCTGTGAAGAAGGATTTAAAAAAGATCCCACCAATAAATTGAATTATTTTACCTACAGTCTTGCCATGTCAGAACTCAACAAATTGAATGAGGCAGAATCCGCTCTTCGAAAAACACTTTTTCTTGATAACCAGTTTGTAGCGGGCCATTTTCAACTCGGATTATTATTGCTTAGAAAAAATCAACACGCGGCCGGATTAAAAAGCCTGAAAAATGCCCTGTCAATTGCCGAATCCAGAAAATCGGATGATACCGTGCCAGGATCCCCGGGTCTGTCATATAAAGATTTTGCTGATATTTTACGACAGGAAATCCGTTTGTATGTCACGAATGGGACATGATATGACATTAATAAAAAAAGAACAGCCCAATGCAGCCGATCTCATGCCGAAAGACGAGGCCTCACGTCATATTCTGCTGCTTCGTGCAAAAAAATTGAGTGAGCGAACCCGGGAAATTCATCAGGCACCTTCTGTTCATTACATACGTTTTCGATTA
The DNA here is from genome assembly GCA_035478795.1 of Gammaproteobacteria bacterium. Lineage (GTDB taxonomy): Bacteria > Pseudomonadota > Gammaproteobacteria > DSM-16500 > DSM-16500 > DATIJJ01. The sequence continues at coordinate 14,115 of DATIJJ010000021.1, forward strand.
GGTAAAAATGAATATTATGGTATCCCCTATTATGGTATCCTCGAAGTCATTGACACTTTTTTACTGACACCCATTCCTCTTTCGAAAGACTACATCGCAGGTGTCATCAATCATCATGGCATTTTGTTAACGATCATTGATCTCATAAAATTTTTTCGCATGAAAGCATCAGACTCCACGCAAAAAATGGCTCTGATTGTTGTCAGGATCAACGAAATATCCATTGGCGTTCTGGTGGACGCTATTGAAGGATCCGGAAAATATGAAAAAGAAAAAATGAATGTTGATTCTGCCGCCCGTTTTTCGGTTGATCCAAAATATATTATTGGAATACCCGATGGAATCACGACGATTTTAAACATGGGAGAAATTGTTCAGGATTTACAATTATTATCCGCCAAAAAATGAATGGAGACATACCATGGGCACGCTATCGATCAATGAAAACGATTCATTAACCTCTGGAAAACAAAAGAAACACATGGGGATTTTCGCTCGCCTGATGCTCGGATTTTCCGCCGTGACGCTCTTTTTTCTGATCGCAATAGGCATCACCCTCTCTGTGATCACCGTGACAAAAAATTATTCGGAAAAAGTCATTCATGTTGATATTCCAGTCTACGATGCGCTGATTGATCTCAATAATGAAATTTATATGTCACACATTGCAACTCAGGCATTATTGATTTCGGGAGATGCAAAATTTGCAGCCAAATTAAATCAGTTGCTGGATGACATATCACGATCCGTACAGACCATCGATAAATTTTCAACCTCATGGAATAATGCGGGTTATCAACAACGCTGGGATGAAATAAAGGCATTACTGAACAAGCTTAAAATCGTCCAACAAAAAATTTCAGATGCATCCCTTAAAACTGACAAAACAGCTGCTATTGAAATGTTGCACTCGGAAAGCTCCCCTCTTCAGGAAAAAGTCGGTATTCTGTTGAATTCCATCAATACGATAGGCACTGCTACCCCTGAATCCGCTGGTCTCATCGATCTTTTGTCAAATGAACTGAATGCAGGCTCCCAAAAAATCATTGAAAATCTCAATGTGGCTCAATGGATGGAATACCTGTTATCCGTTATCGGCATTATAGTAGCCATTATTTTTGCGTTATTGACTGCGCGTTCAGTCTTGCGTCACGTTAATATTTTCAGACAACACAGCAGTCGCATCGCATCAGGTGATTTGACGCGTTTTATTGAAATTGACAGCCTTGATGAAATGGGTCTTTTGGGAAATGATTTAAATAAAATGACAGACAGCCTTGCAGGTATCACGAGGGAAATCACGCAATCCTGCCATCATATGTTCACCTCCCTTGAAGAAGTTCGACATGCTGTCGATATGCAATCTTCCGGCGCCTCGGAACAGGCTTCATCCATCAACGAAATCACCGCTTCATTGAGTGAAATCGAAAAAAGTTCCGCCCAGACAAAAGAAAAAGCCAAATCACTCGGTGAAACCGCCGAACGCACGCGTGAAAAAGGAAAGCTGGGTCTCGATGCCGTTGATCAGAGTGTCAACGGGATGAATGAAATTCGGGACAAGGTCCAGATGATTGCACAAACGATATTGGATCTCAGTCAACAGACACAAAAAATTGGCGAAATTACAACAGCCGTCAATGGACTTGCTCAACAATCCAAGATGCTCGCATTAAATGCGTCCATTGAGGCAGCGAAAGCGGGAGAGGCAGGAAAAGGATTTGCCGTGGTTGCCATTGAAGTTAAAAATCTGGCAGAACAATCCGAACAGGCAACGACACAGGTCCAGAAAATATTGGAGAATATTCGTTATGCTTCTGAAAAAGCGGTGATGGTAACAGAAGAAGGCACAAAAGGGGTTGAACACGGCACAAACCTTGTCGAACAGACCGGTGAAGTCATTCGAAGTTTAAATGAAGTGATCCATGAAACGACTATCGCAAGCCAGCAGATTGAATCCGCTGTCCGGCAGGAAAGCGCTGGCATCGAACAAATTACGACAGGCATGAATGAAATCAACCAGGTGACTCACTCATTTGTCGAAAGCGTCAAGCAAACGACGGAGGCCATCGGTAATCTCTCGGAAATTGTAAAAAATCTCAAATCCTGCATTGATACGTATAAAATTTAGGGAAAAGTATGACACTGGATCCTGAATTACTGAAACAGTTGATTGAATCTTTCAGCACAGAACTGGCTGAACATGCTGAAGTCATCACGAAAGGATTACTCGCCCTTGAAAAAAATAATCTTTCTGAAGAAGACTCCCATAAAACCATCGAAACTATTTTTCGCGCAGCGCATAACATCAAGGGAACAGCCTTTAGCCTCGGCATGATTAAACTCGGCGAAATAGCGCATTCGATTGAATCGATTTTTTCTGACATTCAGAAAAAAACAACGCCCATCACGCCGGAAACCATCGACACGTGTTTGAACGCTGTCGATCAAATGCGAATTGAATTTGATGTTTTTTTGAAAGAAAAAAACAATACCCCCTCTTCGGATGCGCCTGAAACAACGGAAAATATCGGCTCGCACGCTTATGATTCCATACGCATCCCGCTCAATCAGGTTGAAAAAATGTCCAGTCTGCTTGAAGAAATACAAATAAAAAAAATTGTCCTCATGGAAAATTGCACTGACTTGCCCCAATTAACAGAAAACATGCGTGCCTCTATCAATGATCTCTCCCTTTTGTTACATGCCATACAAGAAGAATTCTGGCAATTTCGGATGGTGCCTTTTGGAAATTTTTTATGTCTTCTGCCGCGACATGCCAGAGACATTTCTCATGAGATGCATAAAAAAGTTGAACTCATTTTTCGGGGTGAAGACGTCAAGGTTGACAAGGCTGTCCTCGAAGGATTGAAAGATCCCATTCTTCATCTGTTACGTAATGCAATTGATCATGGCATCGAACCTTCCGACATCCGGAAAAAAATGGGCAAGCCGGATGAGGGGCGCATTACGATCGAAATCAGTGAGGAACAGGCCTTTATTAAAATCCGTGTCACCGATGATGGCGCCGGGATGGATGTCAGGAAAATCGAAACCCTCGCAATCCGTAAAAATATTGTTTCAGATGCTGACCTGAATGCCATGACGGATTCGGAAAAACTGGATTTGATCTTTCGTCCGGGATTTTCTACAAAAGAAATCATCACGGATATTTCAGGCCGGGGTGTGGGCCTTGATATTGTCAAATCCAATGTTGAAAATCTGAAAGGCCATGTCACCGTCGAAACGATCCCTCGGAAGGAAACGACATTTACCCTCCGCGTTCCTTTGTCTATCGCAACAGACAGAGGTTTATTGATAAAAAATGGAAATCATTCATTTGTCGTACCAACGGCTTCTGTAGAACGCGTATTACTCGTTCATCCTGAAGAAAGGATACACATACAAGGCGGTCAGGCCATCCGGATAGAAGACAAAATCGTACCCATTCGTTCACTCTCTGATGTGCTTGATCTGGAAAAATCTCGCGTATCGAATGAAAAAAAATGGCCCGTCATGGTGATCAGGCGCGGATTGCATGCACTGGCTTTTCTGGTGGATGAAATTCTCGGTGAAAAAGAAATTGTCATTAAATCGCTTCATGAACCCTTTAACAGAATACCTTGTGTATCCGGTGGGACATTGATTGAAAACAATCAGGTCGTTATTGTGCTGGATCCGAATGCGCTTATCGAACGCGCCATGAATCAGGAAAGTACCCACTCTCTTCTGTCGGAACAAGACGACATCAGGGAGCCTGAAAAGAAACACATTCTGGTGGTAGATGATTCCATCACAACACGCACGCTCGAAAAAAATGTCCTTGAAAGCAAAAATTATCAGGTAACCGTCGCCGTGAATGGAAAGGAAGCCTGGGATATTTTACAAAAACAGTCGTTTTCCTTGCTCATTACTGACGTTGTCATGCCGGTGATGGATGGCTTTACGCTCACAGAACAGGTCAAAAGCAGTGAGCATCTCAGAAGTTTGCCTGTGATTATCGTCACCTCGCTTGGCAGTGAGGAAGAGAAAAAACATGGCATCGAAGTGGGTGCAGATGCCTATATCATTAAAAATGAATTTGAGTCTGGCGCACTATTATCGATCGTTTCACAACTGGTGTGAGTCACATATGATAAAAATATTGATTGTGGATGACTCGGCTGTCGAAACGCGACTCTTTAAACATTTTCTGGAGTCACAACCGGACATGTGTGTCGTGGCTTTCGCAAAAGACGGAGCAGAAGCCATTGAAATGGCGAGGCGTCACTCGCCCGATCTCATCACGATGGATCTTGAAATGCCCGTCATGGATGGCCATACGGCAACCCGTTTAATCATGGCGCAATGTCCGGCACCCATTGTCGTGATCAGTTCGAAGTTGAACGAAACCTCAAAGGATATGACTTACCTGGCGCTTGAAGCCGGTGCCGTCAGTGTGCTTGCAAAGCCCGTTAATAACAGCCCGGATGCTCTCGAAGCATTTGGATCACAGCTGATTGATACGGTACGAAGCATGGCGGAAATAAAGGTGATTAAACGGCGCTTTGACAAACCCTTATCCTCGAAAAAAACCTCTGTTTTTCCCGGCGTGATACATACGCCAGGCAGTTTTGAGATCATCGGCATGGGCGCTTCTATTGGCGGACCGGAAGTGTTAAAAAAAATTATTTCACACTTGCCGCCCACCTTCCCTGTTCCCATCGTGATCGTTCAGCACATGACGGCTGGATTTATGAGCGGGTTCACCCGGTGGCTTGATATAGATTCTCCTCTCACTGTTAAAAATGTCGAACATGGCGAAGTGTTGAAAAAAGGCGTGATTTATTTTGCACCCGACCACGTTCACTTTACCGTGGAGCGAACACAGAAAGGCCTGACCGCAAAACTGGTGGAAGGTAACCCGGTTTCCGGTTTCTGTCCATCGATCACGGTGCTGCTACAATCCATTGCAGAAACATCCAAAAATAAAGGCCTGGGTATTTTGTTGACGGGAATGGGTAGCGATGGTGCAGAAGGGTTGCTTGCGCTAAAAAAAGAAGGAGGTCACACGCTGGTTCAGGATAAAAAAAGTTGTGTTGTATTTGGTATGGGAAATGTTGCCCAATCCATGGGGGCTGTTAACGAAGTGGTTCCACTCCACCAGATCGCACAGTACCTCATTAAAATGACACATCAGAAACAGGACAAGGCATCTCTTGCGTCCCGATCGCAGCGTCTTCCGAAAGAACAGGGTCGTTCGAAATAACAGTGCTGCCCGATTCAGCCTGATTAATTTTTTTCATTAAAACATGTTCAATAAAATAAGTGCGCAATGAAGCTAAAATCGCGGCGGTTACCTTTGTTTTTCTTATGTTCATTGGCACAATCTCATTCATTTCTTCTTCCGATAATTTTCTTTTCCATTCAGGAAATTCAATATCAACCAGTTCCTTTATCATGGTATCACGTTGTTGTTTTCTGAGACGCGCCTCCTCCAACATGTGTCGCATTGCCAATTCTTTTGGCGGAATATAATTGGGTTCGTTCCAACGCTGGCCCTTGCGTAAAACACCCATCAGGACATTGAGAGGCTCCGCGTAAGCCTTCACCTTGTCACTGTGCTCGAGACTATACGCAAAACGATTAATGGAGTCCAGCACAATTTCGGAAGTAGTTGTGTGGCTGTCATACAGTTGACGAAGTTGTGTTTCGGAAAATCCGATGTGGCTTAAAATTTCAAAATTTATTTTTTTCCATTCGTCAGGTAAAGAAGTAGTAGTATTTATTTTATAAATATTATTACTACTACTATATACAGAGTTGTTACCTAATTCGTTACCTAATTCGTTACCCAATTCGTTACCTGATTCGTCACCTGTTCGTGAATTTTTAAACGGATTGAACAGGGCTTGTCTGGCTTGAAAAGCGGCAGCCTGAATTTCGTTTGTGATGCCTAAAATCATGTGCCCTCCCCTGCTGGGTTTTCCCTCCAGTCTGATCACGAGATATTTTTCAATCAGCCTGATGAGCGATGTTTTCGCGCTGCCAGCCGTACAATTTCCCGCAGTAGCCAAATCGGAAGCAAGGATAATTCCTGTATCCAAAGCACATCTTGCAGAACAAAGATTAATGACATAATAGAAAATATTTTTTTGAATTCCGGTTAATCTTTTAATGGCCTTAACCAGAAAAATCAATTCGCCAGCGTTACCCAAATTGTTACCCAATTCGTTACCTAATTCGTTACCTGTTTGTTCCCTGATTGTTACCATGTTGTTACCTGATTGTTTGATTTCCGTTATCTCTTTGTTATCTGTTTGTTGCCTGTTTGTTACCTGTTTGTTACCTGAAACGTTACCTGTTTTATTTGCCTTAAAAGGTAACGGTATTTCTGTTATCGGTTTTTTTTCATACAGTAGTTCATTTTTATTAACAATCGCTTTTTTACCCGTTTCAGGTTTTTCCTTGCCATCGACTGTACCTTGCCCCGAGAGATCCCAGGGCCGGTATTCTTTTTTGACAAATTTTTTCTTATCGATCAGATCAGACAATTGAGGCATGAATCGCATTCTCCATGGTTAAACCCGTTATACGGAAACGTCTTCCTCATCTTCAATCATATCTGAAATCTTTCTTATTTCAGCGGGTACAATGTCCAGTAGTTCCCGCGTGAGCCGATCAAAATCATCCCGTGTCGGGCTGGTTTTTAATATGCTGAACAGATTTCTGTTTCCATCCGTAATATTGGGAATCTCCTGGGAGAACTGCACAGTGGTTTGCAGAATTCTTCCTTCGAGATCCGGGTCATTAATCAGCGAGACAATGGCTTTTTCAGATAAAATGGTTTTTCCACTAAACTTGTTTAAAAAAACCTTATACAAGATTTTGGACTTAAACATATTGTTTAGCTTGTCGACTTCACGCTTCAGGATTTTCAGGCCTTTTGCGCTGAATTTGTCAGGATTCAGCGGCGCCAGAATAATATCCGCATATAAGCTTGCCGCCGTGACAGCCTGCCCCATGGTGGGAGGGCAATCGATAAAGATGAAATCATAATGACCGGCGATGGGCTCGAGCAGATTTTTGTACAGCCGATCCAGTGGCATGCGTTCATTTACGATCACATTATCAAGCACCACATTCTCAATCCGGCTGGGAAGAAGATCAATGCCTTCCGAAACAGTGACAATGGCGTCCCGGATGTTAATCCCATCGGTAATCACATCAATGAGAACGGGTCTGTTTTCAGCGTCAATACCACACGCATCGGTCAGGTTACCCTGAGGATCGGCGTCAATCTTTAATACTCTGGCCCCGTAGGTGTTTGCACAGCTCGCAACATTGTCTATGGAGGTCGTTTTGCCTGTGCCCCCTTTGACTATCTGTCCCACAATGACTTTACGTCTGAATTTGATATTAAAAAGTTGCCTGGCCTCTGCATAGGTCAGATAAAGTTTATTTCCCATTCGCTGACAGGCAATATTTTTTAATTTTAACTGCTTATGAACCGCCTGGCCAGTGATGCCGAGAAAATCTGCCGCATGCGCGATTGTCATTTTGGGTTGAATTAACAGCGAGTCCTTATGTGAGAAAGTCATACTGGTTTCCCTTCTGATGTGTTGTTTATGATTTTATATTAAAATATCGAAAATCGTCAACCAGTGAATTTTAAATAAATTGAATATTTTTAATAAGTAAGCCAATTGCGTTTTAGTCGAATAGTCTTGTTCTCGCGCGCCTGAAATGATGGGTTTCTGATGCCATTTATTTGTTACCTGTATGTTACCTGTTTGTTATCTTTATGTTATCTCAATGTTACCCGTATGTTACCTGTTTTATTGTTACCTGATTGTTACCTGTCTGTTATCCGGATGTTATCTGTATGTTATCTGATTGTTACCTGTTAAACGACGTGTTTTGCTTTGATCATGTATTATGTTATCTGTATGTTACCTGGATGTTACCTGAGTGTTACCTGATTGTTATCTATATTGTTACCCGAATGTTACCTGAGTGTTACTTGATTGTTACCTGTTTATTTCGTATGACAATACCGTGGTTTAACAGGTAACAAACAGGTAACAACCGGGTAACAATATAGATAACAATCAGGTAACATCCAGGTAACAAACAGGTAACAACAAATAGTGGCAATAACAAAAAATTTCATATCGGGATGTTTCACGTAGAACAATCCCTGACAGGTGCAGGCTGACAGAATAGCCTGATAATGGGTTGTTTTGCCGTCATCCCTTGATTGTATGGAGCTTTTTTGAGTAAGAAGTGGTAGCATTGCCGTTCACATTTTTTAAACCAGCAGAAGGAAAGACCGTGATATGAACAAAGCAGAACTTGTCGCTGCAGTTGCAGAAAAATCCAATCTGACCAAAGCACAGGCTGAAATGGCGATGGGTGCCATGTTTGATACCATTACAGAAGCCATGACAACAGAGGGAAAAATCCTGATCCAGGGCTTTGGCGGATTTTCAATCAAGGAAAGGGCGGAAAGACAGGGACGCAACCCGTCAACCGGCGCGATCATGACCATTCCGAAAGCGCTTGTTGTTAACTTCAAGCCAGCCACCCAGCTAAAACAACTCATCAATAACCAGGAAAAATAATTCCATGAAAAAGAAAAAAACAGCCATGAAAAGCAAATCCAAAACCGGAAAATCTGCTCTGAAACGGACAAAAAAATCCGCGAAAAAAGCAGTCAGAAAGCCTGTTGCCAAAAAGAAAAAAGTATTGGCCATTCCAAAGGGTTATCACAGCATTACACCTTATCTGATTGTTGATCAGGCAGCGGATGCCATCACGTTTTATAAGAAAGCGTTTGGCGCGAAAGAACTGTTGCGGATGGATCATCCCAATGGAAAGGTGGGGCATGCCGAATTGAAAATAGGCGACTCCAAAATGATGCTTGCGGATGAGTGTCCTGAAATGAATGCCCATGCACCCAAAACGCAGGGGGGTTCAGCGGTGAGTATGCATCTTTATGTTAAAAATGTGGATGTCATTGTCAAGGCAGCGGTCAAGGCAGGTGCAAAATTGACGCGTCCTGTCACCGATATGTTTTATGGCGATCGTTCCGGCATGCTGGAAGATCCATTTGGTCATGTCTGGTGTGTTTCAACACACATTGAAGATGTGACGCCTGCGAAAGTCAGAAAACGTGCGGCCGAGTTTTATCAAAAAAAGATGCATGAGTAGTTGATCTTCTGTTCCCTCTGCCGTCAAGCGGCAGAGGGGCCAACATCCGCGGTTGACCCCTGTTTGTGTCGTAGTTTAAGCTGTACCACAGGATGCGCCATCACATAGGGATATCGCTTGCACATATCAAAGCATTTTTTTTTGTTTTCGTGCCTTCTGCTCAGTGCATGCATGGTCGGCCCTGATTATAAAGAACCTGCCAAACCGATCGCCACACACTGGAAAAAAAACAATACATCCGTCAATGAAAAGTCGGCTAAAAATCCCGAGTGGTGGGAATCCTTTCACGATCCTGTTCTGACGCAACTCATTCAACAAGGCTATGCATCCAATCTTTCATTACAGGTTACAGGTGTCAGGGTGTTGCAGGCGAGGGCGACACTGGCCCAGTCTGTCGGTGAACTCTATCCACAACAACAGGCCATCATCGGTAATTATATGTATGACCGTATTGGCGGGGGATCACTGCAAGGCTTGTTGCCGACCAATATTAATACGGCCATGCTGGGTTTTTCATTGAACTGGGAAATGGATTTTTGGGGGAAATATCGCCGCGCGATTTTATCGAACAATGCGGCGTTTCTCGCATCGATTGCAGCGTATGATGATGCGCTTGTGACGCTTACGGCTGACATTGCAAATGTCTATATTAAAATTCGCACGCTTCAGGCGCAAATTCGGGTGGTTGAAAGCAATATTCAGGTACAAAAAATCGGTCTGCATTTAACGAAAGTGCGTTATGATTCAGGACAGACGAACCTGATGGACGTGGAACAGGCCAAAACGGAACTTTCGGAAACGGAGGCAAAGTTACCGACCTACCGGGCCGAATTACAAACACAAAAAGATGCATTGAGCATTTTATTGGGAGAGATTCCGAACCAGCTGGGTGCGCGTGTCAATGCACACGGTCACATTCCAACGACACCGGTTTCGGTTGCGGTGGGTATTCCGAAAGAAACCCTCGCAAGACGGCCGGATATTTATGAGGCACGCATGGAAGCGGTGGCACAATCCGAGTTGATCGGGGCCACCAAAGCGAATCTTTTTCCTGCTCTTTCCCTGACAGGCACGTTTGCATTTGCTGCCAATAATATTGGTTCTTCATCCGTCAAGGATATTTTTCAGTGGTCCAATCGAACCATCACAGCAGGCCCGTCTGTGAATTGGCCTGTTTTAAATTATGGACAAATCACCAATGCCGTGCGCGGGCAGGATGCTGCTTTTCAGCAGGCTCTGTTAAACTATGTCAATCTGGTTTTAAAAGCGCAGGGAGAAGTTCAGGATAATATCACGACCTACATTGAATCCGGTCTTGCCAAAAACGCCCTCGTCAAGGCAGATCGGGCTGCGACGAAAACCTTGAAACTGGCGATGATTCGCTACAAGGAAGGTGAAACCGACTTCACACCGGTTCTTTATGCAGAGCAGCAGCAATTGCGCATCCAGTCATCTTTGGTGAATGCAGAAGGCGACATGCCACAATCCCTGGTGGCGCTCTATCGATCCCTCGGTGGCGGATGGGAAATTCGTCGAGGCAACGATGTCATTCCAGAATCGATGAAGCGTGAAATGGCAAGCAGAACCAACTGGGGCGACTTGCTAAAACCGACGGAACACGCTGTACCGGTTAACTCGCAGCAATGGTTTAAACAATTGTATTTACCGAAGTGGTGATGAGCATGACGCGTGAAACCTTTCGCATCACACGCAAAAAAGCCATGATGATCCTTGTCGTGCTGGTGGTGTTATATGGGTTCCTGCATATTGTGATGAAACCCAAAACCCCGCCGCTTTTGACAGCCAAAGTCGTCGTACAGAAACCGGCGTGGAAAGAAGTGTCTGAATATGTCACGCAAACCGGCACGCTGGTTGCATTTAATTCGGTTGATCTGGTTGCACGTGTGGAAGGGTATCTCGATGCGATTGAATTCACGGATGGGACGTTCGTCAAAAAAGGCACGGAATTATTTGTCATTCAGCCGGAACCTTACATGGAACAATTAAAGGCAGCCGTGGCTGAAGTCGATGTACAAAAAGCCATGAACACTTACGATCAATCCGAATACGATCGACAGAAAAGAATGTATCGGCAAAATGCGACTTCGCTTGATAATGTCCAGAAGTGGATGGCCAAAACGCAGGAATCCACGGCTGAAATTGCAAAAGCCGTTGCCAATGCCCGGATTGCAGCGATCAATTATGGATACACGCATATACAGGCACCGTTTGATGGGCGCATTGGTCGACATCTGGTGGATATTGGCAATCTGGTCGGCAATGGGGTTGCAACCAATCTTGCAACGATCGAACAGATCAATCCTATTTACGTGTATTTTAATTTGAATGAACTCGATCTTATCAAATTGCGTGCAGCCGCGGCCAAACATGGATTCAAACCATCGGATCTGAACCAGATTCCAGCGTATGTCAAATTGCAAAATGAAACGACATTTTCACACGAAGGCAGACTGAATTTCGTCAACACCGGCTTGAATGCATCGACTGGCACGCTGGAATTTCGCGCCATTTTTAATAATGATGATTTTGTTTTATTGCCCGGATTATTTGTCGAAGTGCGTATCCGTGTGTCAGGACCTGACAAAAAATTAACGTTGCCTGATACGGCTATTTTATATGATCAGATCGGTTCGTATGTGCTGGTCGTGGATAAAAACAATGTTGTGCAGTTGAAACGGGTTGAGACGGGCGGGTCCGATCAGGGCATTCGCACCATCACACAAGGATTAACGGACAAGGACCGTGTCATTGTGAGCGGACTGCAATTTGCGACACCCAACAATAAAGTTGAGCTGATATGATTTCCCAATTTTTTATTGAACGTCCGGTATTGGCCAATGTGCTGGCGCTCTTTATTGTATTGATCGGACTTGTCGCCATTGCGGTTTTACCGGTGACACAATATCCGGCCATTGTTCCACCGACCATTCAGGTGACGACGACTTATCCGGGTGCGGATGCGAAAACACTCATCAATACCGTCGCACTCCCAATCGAACAACAGGTCAACGGTGTTGAAAACATGTTGTATATGCAATCGACCAGCACAAATAGCGGTGCCTATACCTTAATCGTGACGTTTGCAATCGGTACGGATCTTAATTTCGCACAGGTCCTCGTGCAAAATCGGGTTCAGGCTGCGATGGCACAATTGCCGAAGTCCGTTCAGCAACAAGGTGTGGTGGTACAGCAAAAATCAACGGCCATTTTGCAATTTATCACATTGACTTCGGATCATAACCAGTACGATGGTCTGTTTCTCAATAATTACGCCACGATTAACATGCAAAATGAACTGGAACGCTTGCCGGGTGTTGGCAATGTCCTGATTTTTGGATCGGGTTCGTATGCGATGCGCATTTGGCTGGATCCGCAAAAAATGTTGGCGTATTCACTCAATCCGTCTGATGTGTTGAATGCCATCAGCCAACAGAACAAGGCCATTTCAGCAGGGCAGGTGGCTTCTCCACCGGTATCCGGTCAGGAAGCTTATCAATTGACGGTGAATGTACCTGGTTTATTGACGAATGCGGATGAATTTTCCAATATCATTATTAAATCAGACAGTACGCAGCCTGATCAGACAGCAAAACAAAACACAAAAAAAAGCATCACCGCACGCGTGGTCAGAATTCGTGATGTTGGACGTGTGGAACTGGGTTCATCCAATTATGCCATGTCCGCAAAATTAAATGATAAACCCACCGCTGCGATAGGGATTTATCAATTGCCAGGTGCGAATGCACTCAAGGTGGCAAAGGAAGTGCGAAAGACAGTCGAAAAAATGGCGAAGAAATTTCCGCCCGGGATGCAATATTCGATTCCGTTTGACACGACAAAATTTGTAACGGCGTCCGTTGATGAAGTGTATAAAACATTATTTGAGGCAACGATTCTGGTTTTGATTGTCATCATGGTTTTTTTACAAAATTTTCGTGCGACGCTCGTTCCAACGACCACGGTTCCTGTCACGATCATCGGTGCTTTTTTTGGCATGATGTTACTCAATTATTCGATTAATTTATTAACGCTTTTTGCGCTGGTTCTTGCGATTGGTATTGTGGTGGATGATGCGATCGTGATTGTGGAAGGTGTCACGCAACACGTCGAAAAAGGCGAATCACCGAAAAATGCCTCGATTTTTGCGATGAAAGAATTACTGGGTCCTATCATCGGAATCACGCTCGTTTTGATGGCAGTCTTTGTTCCAGCCGGTTTTATGCCAGGTCTCACCGGTGCCATGTATGCACAATTTGCATTGGTGATTGCAGTCACTGCGTTTATCAGTGCTGTGAATGCAATGACATTAAAACCGACGCAATGTGCGCTCTGGTTAAGACCCGTGGATCCGCATCGCGAAAAAAATCGTTTTTATCGAGGGTTCGATAAAATCTATGACAAGACAGAATCCACCTACATGCGCTTTATGAATCAACTGGTGCATCATAGCAAGCTTTCCAGTGTGATTGGATTGATTCTGGTGGGCATTTCTATTTTGGGTTTGTCTCGCATTCCAACCGGTTTTATTCCCATTGAAGATCAGGGTTATCTCATGATGAATATCCAGTTGCCGGATGGTGCAACACTCACTCGCACAGAAACCTTGCTGAATCAATTGTCGAAAAAAGTTCAGACCATTCCAGGGATTGAAAATGTCATTGCGATTAATGGTATTTCTCTGCTCGATAACAGCGCGAACCTTGCGAATGCGGGTGTGTTATACGTCATGTTTAAAGACTGGAGCGATCGAGGTAAAAATGAAAGTTTGCCTGTTTTATTTAAAAAATTAAACGAGATTGCCGTTGATACGCTGGATGCGAAAGTGCTCGTGATGATTCCGCCACCCATTCAGGGACTGGGCAATGGCGCCGGATTTCAGATGCAGGTTGAGTTACAGGATGGTTCGTTTGATTATCGCAAATTGCAAGCGGCGACGGATTTACTGATTCATCAGGGCAACGAAAATCCCGGATTGAGTCATCTGATGACATCCTTCCGTTCATCAGTTCCCCAGTTATTTGCACCGATTGATCGGGTCAAGGCGGAGTCGCTCGGCGTCACGGTTGGGGATGCGATGAGTGCGCTTGAAACCTACGTGGGTTCATCCTACGTGAATCTTTTCACAAAATACGGACAGGTTTTTCAGGTGTATGTGCAAGGTGAGGCACGTTCCCGCATGACGATTGATGATGTGCGTCATTTGTATGTGAAAAACAGATTGGGCGAAATGGTTCCGATCGGGACATTGACAGACATGATTCCTGCGGTGGGACCTGCGATTATTTCACTTTATAATCTGTATCCATCGAGCAATATTTATGGGGTGTCGGCAGCCGGGTACAGTTCCGGACAATCGATTCAATCCATGGAAAATCTGGCCTCAACCATTTTGCCGAGTGGTCTTTCATATGAATGGACCGGCACGTCCTATCAGGAAAAACTCGCGGGGAATTTAAGTTATCTGATTTTTGCGCTCTCGCTGATTCTGGTCTATATGATTCTGGCCGGCCAATATGAAAACTGGCTGACGCCGCTGGCGATATTGTTCAGTGTGCCACTGGCGTTATTGGGAACTGTCACGGCGCTGACGTTATTGGGTATGGCCAATAATATGTACACGCAAATCGGGATTTTATTGTTGATAGCGCTTGCGGCCAAAAATGCGATTTTGATTGTGGAAGTCGCGCGTGAGCAGCATGAGCTTCACGGCAAGTCGGTGATTGAAGCGGCACTGATCGGTGCAAAAACACGTTTTCGCCCGATCATCATGACATCCTTTGCCTTTATTCTGGGCGTCATGCCGCTCGTCTTTGCAACCGGGGCGGGTGCGAATGCGAGGCGTTCCATCGGGATTGCAGTGAGCAGTGGCATGTTGGCATCGACCTGTCTTGCCGTTCTTTTTGTCCCGGCGTTTTATGTGATGTTGCAAACGTGGCAGGCTGAACGAAAAGCCAGGCGATCCGAGGGGCTTGCGACCTGATTGACCCGGCCGGAAAATTCAAAAAATTCTTTATTAATCATAAAGATAGGCGATTTTACCGGCCTTGTTGCGTAAATCAGGCCTCTATCCGAGCCGCGACCGTCAGGGAGCGCGTCACAAGTTCTGCGAGATACCAACGGAATTAGAAAATACTGTGACGCTCCCTGACGGTCGCGGCTCGGATAGAGGCCTGATTTACGCAACAAGGCCGATTTTACCCCTGAATCGCCAAACGAGCGAAAAACAAAAACCTCAATATAATCAATAAGTTACAAAAAAACCGGCGCGGGCAGGGCGCCCGAAAAACAAAATTTCCCTGTACAATCAAGTAGTTACAAACTTATCCTCAGTGAAAGCCCGATTTCTGGAAATTCGCATGCCGGGGGCGCACGGTTCGCGACAGGTATTTCTATTTTTTCGCATAACAGCATGATTCTTTTATGAACATATATCCAACTAGATGGCAATAATAGGCCTATACTTAATAGAGGGGATGATCTATTCAATATAAGGGACAATATTTCTATTTTTCATCTGGTTACAAAATACACTGAGTACAATCCTGCTCTTGTAAAAAGAGGAGGGAGAGGTTATGAGTAAAAGACGTGTAAAAGGAAGTTCACATCTAAATGGAATAGGAAGAAGATTACGAAGGGGTAAGGATAGAAGAATCCATCCATTCTATAGAATTTTCTTATCGTTGACAGGGTATCATCGCAATGTGAGAAGTCCATTTTCACGTTTCATGCTTGCATTATTGACTTACGCTTGTGTTTTTTCTGTCAGTACGTCCCTTGATATTTTTTCCAATCCGACGGGAGGGGAAGTCGTAGCAGGCAATGCTGCCATCAGCTCTCCTTCTTCAAGGGTAGTGCAAATTCATCAAATGAGTAATAAAGCGATTATCAACTGGCAAAGTTTTAATATCGGCGCAAAAGAAAAAACACAGTTTATACAACCTTCTTCTCATGCAATTGTACTCAATCGAATTAACCCTGGTCAGGGCGTATCACAAATTTATGGTCTGCTTAAGGCGAATGGACAAATCATTTTAATTAATCAGGCCGGGATTTATTTTGGCCCTGGCTCGCATGTTGATGTTGCAGGCATCATTGCATCAACATCCAATATCTCTAATGAAAACTTTCTTGCTGGAAACTATATCTTTGATCAAGCCTCCCCATTTTCGGGTTCCGTTATCAATGAAGGAACAATCATAGCCAGAAATAATGGGCTGGTTGCCTTATTGGGAACAGGTGCTGTTAACAATGGTTTAATACAAGCAAAATTAGGCAATGTCGTATTGGCATCCGGAAATAAATTCACTATTTTTTTTAATGGCGATCAATTCATTGGCTTCTCGGTCGATGAAGCTGCAACAACAGCAGGCGTCGATCAAAATGGTAACCGACTTAAAAATGGCGTCAGCAATACCGGTAAAATTATTGCAAATGGGGGAATGATTTTAATTTCAGCGCGCGCGGCAAGCAATGTATTGGATAACGCAATTAATATGCAAGGTGTGGCCATTGCGCATTCTGTATCACAACATGCCGGGGCCATTATTCTTTCCGGTGGTGAGAATGGCACTGTCAGAGTATCCGGTCATTTAAATGTGTCTTCTCGAAACAACCAGGGAGGAACGATTAAAATTTCAGGAAACAATATTAACGTTGGGTCTAACGCCATATTAAACGCAAGTGGAAAAACCGGCGGCGGTGAAATTTTAGTGGGTGGAAATGCGCATGGTGCAGGACCCGGGCAAAATGCAAGTTATACCTACATTGCGAAAGGCGCCAGTATTTTGGCGAATGCTTTACTAACAGGTAATGGCGGACAAGTCGTTGTCTGGTCCGATTTGGGAACGGGATTTTATGGAAATATTGATGCGAAAGGCGGCGCTCTTTCAGGAAATGGTGGCTTTGTTGAAACATCCGGTAAAGCTTATCTGGATGCGATGGGAACTGTTAATGCCAGTGCACCGGCAGGATTATCAGGAAACTGGTTACTTGATCCATTTAATGTAACGATTACGACCACAACAACAAATGGTGCATTCGATAATGGGAGTCCAACCGATACTTATGCGCCTACAGCAAATACAGCGACTGCAAATGTTGCTACGATAAATAGTGCCTTGAGTGGAGGAACGAATGTCACCGTCAATACAGGATCATCTGGCGTTCAGGCAGGAACGATTACTCTCAGTTCAGCTATTCTCAAAAATGCAGGTTCAACCGCAACGTTAACGTTAAATGCAGCGGGTGGAATTACGCTTGATAATACGATTACATCAACGAGTGGTGGACTCAATGTCACATTGATCGGTGATGCGCTGACAATCAATTCTGCCATCACAACAAATGGCGGAAATTTTTTAAGTACAACTCAAAATGCGACTACGCTTGCAAGTACTCTTAATACAGGCGCAGGCACAGTGACTATGAATGTCAATCAGGATAGTGCGGGTGCAAATGCGTTTGTGATGAGCGCAGGCAGTTCGATTACTACAACCAATTCGGGTGCATCAGCTGTTGCAATTAATGTAAATACTGCAGCAGGTGGTACAGGCACAGCTGCGCTGAGAGATATTACAACAGGCAGTGGCGGTACAATTTCTGTGGCAACCAATACCGGCGGTAATGCAACTGGCGGCAGTATCACCATGCCATCAGGTACTTTAAATGCAGGGACAGGAACCATTTCATTATTCACATCCGCTGCCGCAGCACGTGCGATTGGGACTGCTGCGCTTAACATACAAATGATTGCGGGTAATATCACGACTGGCGCAGGGAGTGGCGGCACGTTTATCACCAATACGGGCGCGAGCGCATTGAATCTTTTAGCCAATACAGGAACGGGTGGTGGATTCACATTATCTTCGCTAAACAGTTCGGCGATCACCAATAGTGGAACACTGACATTTCCAGGTACACTGACAATTGCAGCGGGAGCAACGCAAGACATTACATTAAATTCAGCAGCCAATAATTTCGGTACAGTTGTGATTACCAGCGGACGCAATGTGTCTTTGCTTGATACGAATTCAACTATCCTGGGTGCTTCTACTATTTCCGGAACGTTAGGTGTGACAGCCGGTGGAACGATTTCGCAAAGTGGCGCATTAACAGTGTCCGGAACACCTACATTTACAGTGACAGCACCTTTATCAGATATTTTGTTATCAACTTCTGCGAATGCTTTCAGCACAACGCCAGTCTTTACAAGTAATGGCAATATACGTGATTTATCATTACGACGTACTTTAGCCGGTGCAACAGTGCCTGCCATACCCACGGGTGTCAGAAATCTGACATTGATTTTTGATAGTGCCGGCATGGTGTTACCCACAATGACATTGACCGGTACTTTATCAGCCACGGCAAATGGCACGATCACACAAACCGGACCACTCGCTATCACTGGCATTACAACGCTTGCAGCGGGAAGTGCGAATGATATTACTTTAAATAATGCGAACAATGATTTTAGTACGGCAACCATTATAAGTGGTAATAATGTATCACTGCGTGATCTCAATGCATTCATTCTGGGTGCGTCGACTATAGGTGGAACGCTGAATGTCACAACAAATGGTGCTTTAACGCAAAGTGGTGCAGGATTAACAGTAACAGGTGCAACAACGCTTGCAGCAGGATCAGCAAATAATATTACCTTGAATACAGCAGGGAATAATTTTAGTTCTGTGGGTATTACATCCGGTAATAATGTTTTATTAAGAGATGCGAACTCGCTTATTTTAAATGCGTCGACTGTCACCGGCACATTGGGTGTCACAACAGCAGGCGCTATCACTCAGGCGGGCGCTTTGAACATTACAGGTATAACGACATTGGCAGCAGGCTCAACTAATGATATTACGCTCAATAATGCAAGTAATATTTTCAGCAGGATAGGTATTACATCCGGTAATAATGTTGCATTGGTTGATACGAATGCATTGATACTTGGAACATCAAATGTCTCAGGAACTTATACAGTGACAGCGGGCGGCACGCTATCAGAAGCAGGTGTGCTAACCGTTGCCGGAACGCCAACATTTACATTAACTACACCAGGCACTGATATTTTATTATCAACCCAGGCGAATGCATTTACAGTCACTCCGGTCTTTACCAACAATGGCAACATACGTGATCTGGCATTACGTAGAACGTTAGCATTAGCTGGAATACCTGTTCTTCCTGCAGGATTACGCAATCTGACTTTAACTTATAATTCAGCAATCAATTTACCTGCTATCACCCTGACAGGCTCATTCACAGGATCAGCTGCAGGTGGTTTGACACTGGGTGGCAATTTGACAACAGGTGCAAATTCTTCTGTGACGGTTACAGCAGGAACTTTCGCGATAGCAGATGGCGCAACATTTAATTCGAATAATACCAATTTAAATATTACAGCCACGGATTTTAATTTAAATACGACAGGCGCATTAAATTTGGGAACGGGAACATTGAATATCATTAGTAATACAGCGAACAGTACGATTGGTCTGGGGAATACTGCGGGAACCATGACGATTAGCGGTTCAGAATTACAACGCATGACGGCCACTATTTTTAATCTGAGCGCACCATCAGACTCACAACTTATTCTGGATGGAATCACAGCAGCAAATAGTGCAGGTATTGGAACAATGAATTTCCTTGCTAATACCGGACAGATTAGCAGTATGGTTATCCTGAATAATCCTTCCAGCTTTAAAGCGCTCACTGCAAGTATCGATAATGGCATCACAGTTGGAAGCGGTGCTTCTCTCACAACCACTGTAGGTAATATGGTTCTCAATGGAGATGCAGGTGGTATTGGCGGATCGAATAATTCCATTCTTTTAAATGGTAATCTGACTTCAGCGGGTACGATGACCTTATCTGCTTTTCTGAATGGAATAATTATCAACGCGCCTGTCACGCTGACAGCGAATGGCATCACAATCAATCATGCTGTGAATGGAGCTAACGATCTCATCATTAACGCAGGCACAGGCACTACTACCTTTGTACAACCGGTGGGTGCAACGACGCCTCTTCTGAGTCTGGTAGACACTAACGCGACAGATACTGTCATCAGTCAAAATATCAATACGACAGGGAATATCAGTATCGCTTCGGGTGGTAATCTCACTTTAAGCACAGGTAATTTAACGAGTAGTGCGGGCAGTGTTTTACTGACAGGTACAGGTATCACACTGAACTCTACGATTCATGCAAATGCTGCCGGTAATTCCATTGTTATTGCAGGACAAACCTTTACGAATAACACAGGATCAGGCGTCTTTAGTCCGGGAGCAGGCAATTTTCTGGTGTGGTCCGGCAATCCTGCAAATGATAATCGTGGAGGCCTTGCCTATAATTTTAAACAATATAACGCGATATATGGTTCAACTGCTGTTGCAGGCACGGGTAATGGGTTCCTCTATACATTAGCTCCGGTTATAACACCTTCACTGATGGGTTCAGTATCAAAAGAATATAATGGGACAACAAATGCGACTTTAACCGGAAGCAATTATACATTTTCGGGTGCGATTGATTCCGATACCGTGACACTCAATAATCCGGTTAATGGCACTTATGGTTCGCCCAATGTCGGTACGAATATCAATGTCTCTGTTGCTGGCATTGCTATTGTCAGTGCAACAAATGGAAGCGCAACAGTGTATGGATATCAAATTACCCCTGTTGCTAATGCAAACATAGGTCAGATTACACAGGCGCCGCTAACTATTACAGCGAATAATGCAAGTAAGACATACGGTCAAACCACGACATTTACCGGAACGGAATTTACAGCGGCCGGATTACAAAACGGTCAAACAGTCGGTAGCACGACATTAGCGAGCGCTGGTGCGATTAATACAGCGAATGTGAGCGGTAGTCCCTATAGCATTGATTCCTCACTGGCGACAGGCGGTACATTTAACCCGACCAATTACAGCATCACTTATGCGAATGGCACATTAACAGTTAATCCTGCCGCACTGACTATTACTGCTAATAATGCAAGTAAGACGTATGGCCAAACCACAACATTTACCGGAACAGAATTTACAGCGGCCGGATTACAAAACGGTGAAACGGTCGGTAGCACGACATTAGCGAGCGTTGGTGCGATTAATATAGCGAATGTGAGCGGTAGCCCCTATAGCATTGATTCCTCACTGGCGACAGGCGGTACATTTGATGCTAACAATTATGCTATTACATATACGAATGGTGCGTTAACAGTGACGCCAGCAACACTCGTTTACACAGCGAATACAGCGGCTCGTTTATTCGGGGAAGCAAATCCTGCATTCAGCGGAAATATAGCGGGATTTGTCCTCGGCGAAACACAAGCCAGCGCTACCACCGGTACGATGGTATTCGACACGACAGCCACACCTGTAAGCACGGCAGGGTATTATCCGATAACGGGTTCTGGTCTCAGTGCCAATTTTGGTAATTATGTATTTACTCAGGCAGCAAGCAATGCTACAGCACTGACAATCAATCCGGTTACGCCTGTTCCACCACCACCTGTTCCGTCACCGTCTGTTCCATCATCGGTTGTTCCATCATTGGCTGTTCCGCTTTCTGTCGTACCTGATAAGTCATCAATTGTTAACGTGATGATTTCTTCAATGAATGGCCACATGATTAATCTTCCCAATAACAATGGAAGTACTATTTTAATCATCAATAATACGAACAATACTGGCACTATCAACCATGTAACAATGAGCCATATTGAAAAGTTAAAAAGCATTTCAGCGACTTACCCGGGAGATCAGCCAGGTATTGATTCAAATAAATTTAATCTCGAAGAATTTGCACACCGGTTTTTTGTCAAAAAAGTATTTTCTGAAATAGCGATGACCAAAGTAGTTCTTGTCTCATCATTTCAAGATAATCCGTCTATAGAACAAATGAGTCTTTTAACTATTCTTTTGCAGGGTTCCTTAATGAACAATATTGACTTCGTTATTTTGATTTTAATGCTTTTTATAATGACAAGCATATTACATCTCATTGTCATATCGCGTATGAAAAGATCAGAGATTACTGCATCATAGCAAGCATTCCTTTTGTCTGTCTGACGGCCAATAAATTATTTCATATCATCTTTTATATTGTTAATATTTACATGTATAACCATGCTATAATTTTATCTGGAGCTGCCAAAGGGAGTATGGAATGATGTCTTCAGATCATGTCACATGGGTTGTAACAACCGACTCAGCTACCTGCCGCATTTATCAATATAGCAGAAAAACGGCCCATCTATTATTACTTAAAGAGTTAACACACCCTGAAAATAAATTAAGAGATATTGATCTGACATCAGATAAACCAGGTCATTATAAATCAAGTCATAATACGCACGGGGCATATTCCCAGCAATCGGATCCAAAAGAAATAAAAATTGAAAATTTTTCCAGAGAAATTGCCACAGCACTTGATCAGGGCAGAAATATTCATGCCTATGAAAATCTCATTATTATTGCAGCATCTCACATGAAAGGTTTGTTATTTCAACATATAAACAGACATGTGAAAGATCTGGTTACGCATAGCATAGAAAAAGACCTGATTCATTTGCCTCATCAGGAATTACTGGATTTTTTAAGGGTGCATACGCAATATTCTGATGAATCCTGAAGCCATAAAAAACGATTGCAGACTTTGATTTTAAAAACAGGAATTTGCATGGAACGCATTATTGACAAGATTTGGAAAAGTGAACCTGTCATTGAGGGGGCTGGCGTAAAGCTTAAACGTGTTTTTGGGTTTCATGAAATACCCCTGTTAGATCCATTTCTTCTGCTGGACGACTTTCGATCTGAAAATCCGGCTGATTATCAATCCGGTTTCCCCTGGCATCCTCATCGGGGTATTGAGACCATCACTTATGTCCTGGATGGGGATGTAGAACATGGCGATAGTATGGGACATCAAGGCAACATTTCAAGTGGTGATGTGCAATGGATGACGGCAGGGAGTGGTATTATTCATCAGGAAATGCCAAAGGGAAATAGTAAAGGACAAATGCTGGGATTCCAGCTTTGGGCCAATATTCCCCGAAATTCTAAAATGATGGATCCACGTTATCGAAGCATTAAGAAAAATGAAATTCCTGTCGTTCATACGCCGGAGGGTGCAACGATTCGAATTATTTGCGGTGAAATTAATGGCACCCGAGGTCCTGTGCAAGACGTTATGATAGACCCGGAATATATGGATGTTGAACTGCCTGCAGGAAAATCTTTTACACATACGGTTAAGGAAGGCCACAACATATTTGCTTATGTCATAGACGGTGAAGCCTATTTTGATCATATACGTAAACCCTTTGCACATGATGCCGTTGGCATTAATTATTTCGATATGTCATCACCGTGCCCCTGTGGTGATGGAACCCTGATTTTATATCATAAAATAGGGACCCACATCACGATTACAACCCATCAACATTCGGTACGTTTTTTGTTGGTTTCAGGTAAGCCACTCAATGAACCGATCGCATGGTATGGCCCGATTGTGATGAATACGCATGAGGAATTACGAGAAGCATTCCAGGCATTTAAGGAAGGAAATTTTGTTAAACAACACGACTAGATTCGCATTTTCAAACTTACCGTTTCAACATGTTGATGAATCAAAATGCCCAACAAAAACAGCCAAAATTGTGATTTAATTGATGCAACCGCGCATCGTGATGTATCGGGCAAGTCAATAGATGAGAAGACTCATTAAGGATCCCTTTATTTTGACCATATGTCCCATAATATTTTACAGGTGACCAATCGGGACTCACCGGGGGCAGCGGTGAATGATAGTTAGAAAATTCATCTGAAGCATGAACAATTTTTCCACCCAGAACTGTCATCACTGAATAAATGTTTTTTATTTCTTCCTCGGGAACAGTAAAAAAATCGCTGGATAACACGGCAAAATCGGCTAATTGATTCTCAATAAAAGAACCTTTCTTCTCATCTTCATTTGAAAACCATGCGCTGCCTTTTGTGTAAAGTTCGATAGCTTTTTCTCTGGAGAGAATATTACTTTCATCATAAAGAACGGCTCCGCCAATCGATTTTCCTGTTGTTAGCCAATAAAGGCAAAGCCAGGGATTATAACTTGATACTCGGGTCGCATCAGTTCCCATTCCAACCGGAATACCTGCTTCTAATATTTTTTTAATGGGCGGAGTGCGTAATGTTTTTTCTTTCCCATACCGATTAATAAAATATTCTCCCTGAAAAGCCATGCGATTTTGTATTGCAATTCCACCACCCAATTTTTTTACTCTTTCGATTGATTGATCTGAAATAGTTTCTGCGTGATCAAAAAACCATTTCAATTGATCAATGGGAATTTCATTATTTATTTTTTCATAGACATCAAGTGCACGAGAAATTGATTCATCATAAGTCGCATGTAATCGAAAAGGCCATTTGTTTTTTGCAAGTAATTGCACAACGGGTTCAAGCTGCTCCTCCATCTTAATGGATAAATCAGGGCGTGGCTGCAAAAAATCTTCAAAATCAGCAGCGGAAAAAACCAACATTTCTCCTGCGCCATTATGATGGTAGTACTCATCACCCTGTTGATAGTGAGTTGTCCTTGTCCAGGTTTCAAAATCTTCCAATTCGTGCCCTGGTCTTTGAGTAAACAGGTTATAAGCAATTCTCACTGTTAATTTATTTTCCTTGTTCAGTTGATTAATAATTTCATAATCTTCAGGATAATTTTGAAATCCACCACCTGCATCGACAACACTTGTAATGCCCAGTCTGTTTAATTCCCGCATGAAATGAAGTGTTGAATTAATTTGACACGGAGAGTCGAGTTTAGGTCCTTTGGCTAATGCTGAATAAAGAATAATTGCATTAGGCGTCGCAATTAACATGCCCGTTGGATTGCCTTCCTTATCACGTTGAATAGTCGTTCCAGGGATTTCTTTGGTATTTTTATCATATCCAATTGCATTAAGAGCAGCCTTGTTCAGCAAGGCGCTATCATACAAATGTAAAATAAAAACAGGCGTATCTTTGGAAACAGCATTAATTTCATCTAATGTTGGCATACGTTTTTCTTTAAATTGAAACTCGGTCCAGCCACCCACAACGCGAACCCATTGCGGTGGCGGTGTCCTGGCAGCTTGTTCTTTCAACATAAATAATGCATCGCTTAAACTTTTTATTCCATCCCAACGTAATTCCATGTTGAAATTCAAGCCGCCGCGAATAAGATGAATGTGGGAATCATTCAGGCCTGGTATAACGACTTTCTTTTGCAGATCAATCAATTTTGTGTTTTTATTTTTTAACCTGACAAGTTCATCATCGGATCCAAACTGGAGAAACCTGTTATTTTTGATGGCAACCGCAGTCACTCGTTTATCAAAAGTACCTGTCCCTTTGAATTGACCATTAAAGTAAATGCTATCAGCGCTCATAAACGCTCCGTGTTAACAAAAAAAAATATTATTTAGCTATTTTTCCTGTTGATTTTCCACGACGGGGTTGTTTATGCACTAACGTATAGGCATAATCGACTCCCATACCGTATGCACCACAATGTTCACGCACGATATCCATTACACCCTGGTAGGAAGCTTTTGTTGCCCAGTCACGTTGCCACTCAAGCATCACTTGCAGCCATGATACGGGTACTGCGCCCGCTTGTACCATTCTATCCATTGCATCCCGGTGAGCGGCTGCCGATGTACCACCGCAAGCGTCTTCAACAACATAGACTTCATAATCTTCCTGCATTGCACATAATGCTGGCATGTTAATGCAAACTTCTGTCCATAGTCCTGCCAGTAATATTTTTTTTCGCCGGGTCAGCGCAATAGACTTTCGAACATTTTCTGAATCCCAGGAATTCATGCTACTGCGTTCTATAATGTCCTGAGTTGGAAATACATCGAGAAGTTCTGGAAATACATATCCACTGAATCCTTCTGTTTCAACAGAAGTAAGAATAGTTGGCACATTAAATAATCTGGCAGATTTTGCTAATCCTGTCGCATTGTTTTTTAAAGTCTGTCTATCGATATTGGCTACCCCAAATGCCATTTGCGGCTGGTAATCTATCATGAGTAACACAGAGTTATCTGGCGTTAACAAATCCGGTTTTTTATCTTTCATGAAAAATCTCCTGATGATTTCAAGGCAAATCAAACAACAGCAACCCTACATCAAATAAGAAAAATATATTATACCATGCATGAGGTATTGAATTGATGGCACTATCAGCATAAAAAACCCGTCGGAAAAGCTGATATCTTATTGATTGAAAACCATTTTTCACTATTTACATCATATATAGGCTCTGATAGGGTAAACAGAATTAATATTTTTTGAAAAAGATTGGAGAAAAATCCATGAAGAAATTAATAAATAAAAAATCAATCATGAAAGTGAAATCAGGTTCTATTGAAGAATTTTTTTCAACAGTCAAGGGTGTCATGCGTGCTGCGGACAAGGGAGAAAAAATAAAATCCCGTGTTAAAACACTATCCTTTGAAGATCCCATGGAAATGCTTTATTTTTTAAGCACAACGAAGCTGACTCTTATTCGAAGAATTCGCGAACAACCCGATTCAATAACAAATTTGGCAAAAGATACTCATCGAAAAGTTTCAGCTGTTACAAGAGATGTTAATGAACTCGAGAAGGTGGGTATTGTAAAAACCTATAGCGTAGTTAATCCAGGCCATGGCCGGCATAGAATTATTGAGTTAACCGCCAAACACCTCAGACTTGAGGCGTCTATTTAACAGAATAGCCGGTAATTCTGATTACCAGTTATTATTCAATTGGTTAATCGGCCAAATTTACTTCATGTTGCAAAGTACACATATCTGGTGTACAATTTATTAATGAAAGATATTTACGATGTCGTGATCTCAACTAAAGCGAAAAAGAACTTAAAAAAAGTTCCATTGTCTATTGCTTTAAAGCTGCAGGGCTGGATTGACGCAGTTGGACACAGCGGATTGAGTGAAGTAAAAAAAATTCCTGGCTATCATGACGAGCCATTAAAAGGAAAACGCAAAGGACAGCGCTCAATACGTTTGAATATCGCATATAGAGCTATTTACACCATTAATAAGGATGGGGTGATCAGCTTTGTAAATATTGAAGAGGTAAATAAACATGAGTATTAAAAGCAAAATGACAGAAAAAACGTTAAAAGATTTTGAAAAAATCACGGGCACCAGACTCACTTTAGGGAAATTACTTTGGGCAATTCGTGATGCTGATGATATCTCGCAAGTTGATTTTTCAGAAACACTTCAAATATCCAAACAACATTTGTGCGATATTGAACATGGCCGTAAATCAGTGAGTCCTAAACTGGCTGCTAAATATGCTAAAATTCTGGGCTATTCCAAAGAACAATTTATTCGCCTGGCGCTCCAGGATATCGTTGACCGTGAAGGGCTGGATGTGCGGGTTGAGATTACTTTAATCAAGCGCCGCAAAAAATATGATGACTCGCGAGTAACAGCCTGAAACAGATATCGCCAGTGCCCGATGATAATGTATGATAATTGATCAAATCTTTAAAAAATGGTATGATTTTTCAATTTGAAATGCGATCAGATGACGAGGCAGACATGTTAAGGGCGTTTATTGGGTATCTATTATTGGCATCAGGAAAGACGTCGGGAGCACTACAATCTACCTGTCAACCCGCAAAGGCCAATCACCTGGATTTTGTCTGCGGAGACATTCCTTCGCCTTTTCAACCCTGTCATGCAGATTTTAATTTAATCAATGGAAAGGCAACTACAGCAACAACACTCTGGTTATTAGGCGAAGATCATTCGGATAGGGATCTAACTAATGAATGTCTTGAAGCATTAACAGAAAATGCAGGTGAGCATATTGTTTATGTCGAAGGAACAGAAAGTGGAAAGGAAGTTCGTTGTAAAGATAAATCAGTCAATGAAAGAAAAGGTCGTAAATGTATTGGCTGGGATAATATGCTTAAAAAAGCTGATATTGAAAAGTTACCATCAGCGGGTCAGGCAGTTTATCCACGTATCATTCAAAATATAAAGAAAGCCCTTGAAAATAAGCCTGATAAAAAGTTTGATGAAATATTAATTCAAAAACGAAAAGAATATCGTCAGATAGAAGAAAACGATAAAACACTTTGTGAAGGCGAATTAAGAAACATTAGAGCCAATATACGAGTCTGGAATTTTTTACTGGATTTAAGAAATAATGGATATTCTTACAAGAAAATTTTTGAAAATAACATGGATGAAAAATTATATGAGATCTCTGATTCAGAAATGGAGAAATATAAAAAACTGCAAGAAGAGCGCAATAAAAAAATGACGGATACACTTTCCAACTCTCCGGACAATTTATTTCGCGTTGTCATTGTCGGTAAACAACACGTTGATAGCAACTTCCACCCTAAATTGCCTGGATCTGCAGATTCTGTTCATGAAGCATTACAAGCAGGCAAGGATAAAAATAATTATGCGGTGTTATCCATGAAAAAATTTTAGCTTTATCATCAGTAGTCGCGATCTCGCCATTTATTGAGCCATTAATGGCCGGTAACCCCGATTATCGGGCTCTAAAAGTGTATTTCTTCCATATAAAAAGTTTTGCAACCTGGTTTAGGATTCCACGCAAATTTCAGAAGTTATAAATTTTATTTATGTTTTTAATTAAGCATATATAACGCTTAGAGTTCCATGATGACGTCTTTTTTTGGATTTTCTAATCACTATTTCAACGTCCTGGTTAAGTAAAGTTAAATATTTCACAAGGCGTTCGATAGAAAAATCAGATAAACGGCCTCGATTAAGAAGTGATATTTTTGATTGATCAACTTCTAGTAACCTTGCTGCTTCCGTTTGCTTTAATTTCTTATGCTTTATAATTTTATTAATTTGATGTGCTAATTTTGCTTTAGCTAATTTTTCTTCTGCATCCGGCATACCTAAATCAGCAAATACATTAGTTGAACCTAACTCAAATGTGCTATCAATATCTTTGCTTTTTAATGTACTCATAATGCACCTCTGGTATATATTTCTTTCGCAGTTTTCAATCTTCGGCTGATTAATTCTATTTCTTCTTTTGGTGTCTTTTTTCCGACTTTTGATTTTTTTTGAAATACATGTAACACATATATATTGTTGCCTAATTTCGTTGCATATACAGCTCGATATGTATTTTTATCATGATCGCAAATTAATTCAATAACTCCACTAAAACCCTTTAATGGTTTTCCATGATCAGGAAAATCTCCTGCTTGAGCCTCATGTAATCCGTACCCAATTTCATCTTGCACATCCTCAGGTAGCGCCCTTAAATCATCTTTTGATGAGCCGATCCAGATTAATGGTTTTAATGACATATTCTTTTCCGTGTTCTTATTAGAACATTATAATTCAAAAAATCTATTTATGCTAGTTTTAGAATAATTTATTATACAACGGATAACTTATTGATAAAATGTATTGTATTTTTGGTCTGAGGTAGACTGCGGCACATGACTGTGGTCATTGCCAGCAGACCTGAATATTTGTAATCGAAATCACTTAACGAATAAATCAATAGGTTGTCATCCGTTTACAGAATGTACCTATAATGGTACGCTCTGTGCTATACTAAACAAGTATTGGATTTACGATGGACAAGAAATCGAAAAGTCTGGAAGCTGTATTTTTTTGTACCGAGGCAGGAGCTGAACCTGTCAGAGAATGGCTGCAAGGACTTTCTAAAAAAGATAAGAAAATTATTGGTGAAGACATCAAAACAGTACAGTTTGGCTGGCCTATTGGATAGCGCGAAACAGGAGGCAATATGACAAACAAACACAAAGGCTCGTCATTCGATTCATTTTTGAAGAGTGAGGATTTATTAGAAGAAGCAGAAGCAGTTGCTATCAAGAGAGTCATTGCATTTGAGTTAGAGAAATCAATGAAAAACGAACATATTAATAAATCAAAAATGGCAACCAGAATGCAAACAAGCCGCTCTGCACTTGATAGATTGCTTGATCCGGAAAATACATCTATTACGCTTATTACTTTAGTAAAAGCTGCTTATGCACTTAACAAAAAAATTAACGTTTCTATCAGTTAATTT
>DATIJJ010000022.1:0-28592 GCA_035478795.1 Gammaproteobacteria bacterium
GGCCCCAGCCCATAAACATAACGAATACAAGCTTTTTCCTGCTGCAAAACCAGACCCTGATCCCGTCTCAACAAGGTATTCACCCACTTCCGAAATGTTTCCTGTTCGCCCAATGTCATAAAAGGGCATAATTGTTTATGACCATCGCGTGGTGTTTTAAAAACAAGTCGCGCAAGATCCTCAATGGCAGTCCCCGTTTTTTTTGAAAGTTTTTTCAAGAGAACGGAATAAAGCCCGAGCGTTGCTTTTGAAAGTGCACTCGATTCCGGCGCATTCATCGCGCCATACCATCGATTGGCCACATACGTGCTCGCAACAAAAAGCGTGCCAACTGCAGGCCCTGTCCAAAATCCTGTAATCCCCACAGCCTGCACGGCAAGTCGGCTCAAGGCATACCGCCCGAGTGTTGGCACCACGCCTTTTGTGACAGTCGATGTGACACTCCCGACGAGATGCAAATTGCTTGCTTCATTTTTTTTATTATGACGTTCAAGCACAACAATATGTTTCATAATCATTTGTCGAATTTCATCTATTTCATTTTCGGAATGCAAAGCTCTATCCAGCAATCCCCGGTTAAAAAAACCAATGAGATGATTAAACAAATTCTCGCGATGGCGAAACAATAATTCATCTGGACTTTTAATATTTAAAACACGCAGACACAACCAATACAGTTTGCTTTGCGGATCCATGAAACGACATTCATCGAGAATATCCATCGCTACAAAAATCAGTACTGCTTGCCTGACTTCCATTTCAGGCTGGTAATTTTTCGCTGCATGAACCGATTTAATCAGTCGGAATAATTTGTCCCGTATCGGATCGGGAGCGAGCCATCGTGTTTTGACATATTCCTCATACTCTTTAATGAGCGTTTCGAATTGAACACGCATGCCCTCCAATGTTGCAGTCGATGACATAAAATCCGCGTGCCTGAAATCTCTTTCGACCAGCTCACGCAGTGTTTGATGGGTGACGCCGCGCAAAACCCCGAGCGCTTTCTCATCCATTTGAAAATCAGGAATGGATGAGTCGATTTTTGTTTGAAGACAATCATAAAATGCAGCGACCGAGATCAGTTCCTGATAATTTTCTTCCAGATAATCGGGGAGAGATAGAGGATCAAAATCTTTATTTTTAACAGCAACAATCAACAAGCCTCTTGCTGCATCAAGAGAGTCGTCCTGTCCTGCAAGAGTCTTCAGCAATTTGCCCATATTGAGATGCAGGTGCTCGTCAGCCACTTTCTGTAGCGCTTCACGCGAAAGTCGTGTGTGCGACATGCTTTCTCCTTATCCATAAGGTTCCATCATCCGTGAATAAAAAGTCTAGCATTGGAATGCTTAACAGAGCCTTAAATGTTAAAAAGAATCAAGTGGTTGAGATTTATTTTGGACGTTGTTGCCAAATTTTAGATATAAGATATAATATATAGTATATGTTAACCCAACCTATTAGAGAGGCCAGGGTCATGGAAAAAGTCCTTATTTCGTTACCGGATCAATTAGCTGCGCGTATGAGAGCAGCCATCCCTCAAAGACAGAGAAGCAAAGTATTTACTCATTTAATCGAAGAAGAAGTCGAAAAGCGCGAACGGGCTTTATATGAATGCGCTTTAGCTGTAGAAAAAGATACTATTCTCCAATCTGAAATGGACGAATGGGATGTCACGATTTCTGATGGCCTGACTGAAGAAACAACAGCTGTTTCAGTAAATGAAAAGAAACATAAATAGGAAATTGAAATGAATCGTGGTGATGTCTATTGGGTAGATCTCAACCCTGCAAAAGGCTCGGAAATAAACAAAAAACGACCCTGTGTGATAGTCAGCGCAACCCCCATTAATCGTGCGCGCAATACCGTTATAGTAATCCCTCTTTCAACCGCAGCAAAACCAAGACCGCCAATTGTGGTACAAGTGAAATGCATGGACAAACAAGTGAGTGCTGTATGCGATCAAATTAGAACTGTCGATAAAACTCGACTCGCAGAACAAGCCGGAAATCTATCAGATCATGATATGGATATTCTGGATGATAGTTTGCGCCAGGTTCTCTCTTTACTGTAATGAATCTCAGGGCTTGACGAACGGGTTTCTAACACCTCTTCTATAACCTTTTCTTGCCAAGGTTCGCACAATTTCTTAATAAATCAATGAGTTATCTACATTAAAAATCCCGCGATTTTATAAATGGAATAGCCGCGATTTTACATATTGAGCTCATAATCACTACATCTTCCTGCAAACAAAATCCTCCGGAAAACTCAACACCACATTACTCTTCACCGTCACCTGCGAAACCGAACGACAATATTTCGACACCGCCCACAAGTACAATAATACCGGCTGATGATTGGTCGACACACACGTCGGCTCTTCTTGCGGATATTCAAACAACGTATTATCCGGATCACTCGCGCAATTTTTAAGTGTCACCGGATCACGCATCGGATTTTTACTACAAAGCGGAATTAATAAATTACCTATCGATGCACTCGCATTCAGTTTCGAAAAATTAACCGGGTAATGATTAATCACTTTGAACGTACAACTCGAACCGGCATGGACTATCGATGTAAAAAAACTCACTATAAAAAATAATAACGCGATTTTTTTTCTTTTCATTATCACACTCCTACTGACACTTCCCGCAAATCCCATAAATATTTAAACTGTGATCCGTAATCGTATAACCCGCACGTGCCGCTACCTCCTGCTGACGTTTTTCAATCACGTGATCCACAAATTCCTCGACATGCCCGCACTTCACACACACCAGATGATCATGATGCTTGCCATGATCCAGCTCAAATACCGAATGCCCTTCAGCAAAATGATGCCGAACCACAAGGCCCGCACTTTCAAATTGCGTCAACACACGATAAACCGTCGCAAGACCAATATCATCACCGGATTCAAGCAAGATACGATACACTTCTTCTGCGCTTAAATGACGCGATTCGGTCTTCTCGAGAATCTCAAGAATCCGCATGCGCGGGAGCGTAATTTTCAAGCCCGCTTTTTTCAAATTTGAATTATCCAGAATCCTATCCCCCGAAAAAGCTGTCGGTGACCATTCTAACCCCATACCATTTCTGCTTCAAATCAGTTATCATGCCGCCTTTAAAACCCGATCACTTCAGAGAAAAATGATGAAAAAAATTGTATTATTTTTACTGTCTATCAGTACGTTTATGCTCTCCGGCTGTATCCACAAAATGGATATCGAACAGGGTAATATCATCACACCGGAAATGGTCGGCAAACTGCATACCGGCATGACAGAAGAACAGGTCAAAAACGTGATGGGCACGCCGATGTTACTCGATACGTTTGATGATAATCGCATCGATTATGTCTATACGTACAAGCCCGCACATGGCAACATGACAGAAAAAAATATTACGCTGATTTTCCGCAATCATCGTTTACGCGAAATCAGCGGGAGTGTGTCTTCACGCTAGCTGGATCCCGCGGACAAGCCGCGGGACGACGTGAGTGGGGCCAGCGGGACGACGTGGGAAGGTTAGATATCATCGGCCCGCTCGCAGCCGTCGCGCTTCTTTCGGGTCGATTTCGAGCGGCCGATAAATTTCAACACGATCACCTTCCGATACCGTATCGGATAACTTTTTTTTCCGCCCGAAAATCCCGACAGATTGCTTCATCAAATCAATCTCCGGAAAAATATCCAGCACACCCGAGCGCTCGATCGCCGTTTCAATCGTGCTGCCTTCCGTCACTTTTATCACTAAAATACGCTGGATCTCGCGCGTGGCATACGCTACTTCGACAGTGATTTCCTTAAACGTTGACATAAATCTCCGCTGCGCGTTTGCAAAACGCATCCACCAGGGAATTCGCAATGCGATGAAAGACCGGCTGAAACAACACGTCCAGAAAATGCCCGGCCAACTCAAATTCAAGATCGAGATTCACTTCGCATCCTGCATCACCCATCGCCACAAAACGCCAGTGCCCTGCCAGATGACGAAAAGGCCCTTCGACCAGCGTGATATCAATTCTTTCATACGGATACAACTGATTGCGCGTCGTAAAATTTTTATGAATACCGGACCAGGCAATTTCCAGTGAAGCTTCAATTTCCGCATCGGTTTTCTGAAGCACCCGACCGGATCGACACCAGGGTAAAAAACGGGGATAATCCTCAATACCATTCACGAGCTCAAACATCTGGCGCGCGCTAAAACCCACCAGGGCACTGCGTTTAATCGTTGTCATTGTTTTCCGCTTTGTGTTGATTTTAAATGAACAGGCATTATACTCCGATCCATGAATCAGAAACAAAACCCAAATAAGACGATTGCCGTCAATCGCCGTGCAACATACGATTATTTTGTCGAAGAACGCTTCGAGGCAGGCATCCGGCTCGAAGGCTGGGAAGTCAAAAGCCTGCGTGCCGGCAAGGTTCAGCTCGACCAGAGTTATGTCATCGTGAAAGAAAACCAGGTTTTTTTGCTCGGCGGATTGATTACACCGCTCCAGACGGCATCAACCCATATTCATCCCGACCCGCAACGGACACGCAAGTTATTGATGCACCGACAGGAAATTGACAAACTGATCGGCAGTGTCGAGCGTAAAGGTTATACGCTGATACCACTCTCACTCTACTGGAAAGGTAAAAACGTCAAACTCGAAGTGGGTTTGGCCAAAGGTAAAAAAGATCACGATAAACGTGCGAGTGAAAAAGATCGTGACTGGAAACGGCAAAAACAACGTCTTTCAAAGGATCTCTAAACATGTCTTCTCTTTTTATGCCCCATCATCTTCATGCAACCGCTGCCGATTTTGCCGGTAATGACAGTATCGGACGCTATGTCTTTATGCCAGGGTCCGACGGTCGCGCAAAGGAAATCGCGTCCCACTTCAGTGATCTTGAAACCCGCCCGCATCCGCGCGGACACAATGTCTACCTCGGCAATCTCAAAACCGATGAGGGACAGACCATTGCAGTCGCTGCTGTCTCATCCGGCATGGGATGTCCCAGCACCGAAATTATCGTGCATGAACTGTATTACCTGGGTGTGAAACGTTTTTTACGCATTGGCACGGCAGGCACCTTGCAACCCGGCCTCGTTCGGGTGGGTGATATTGTCAATGTCCAGGCGTCGGTACGTGATGAAGATACGACACGGCATTATGCACCCGTTGAAGTCCCGGCTGTCGCCTCCCTCGAATACGTTTCATCGGTTTTGCTGGCATCAGAACACCT
Source organism: Gammaproteobacteria bacterium (assembly GCA_035478795.1). Lineage (GTDB taxonomy): Bacteria > Pseudomonadota > Gammaproteobacteria > DSM-16500 > DSM-16500 > DATIJJ01. Next base: position 5,241 of record DATIJJ010000022.1, read on the forward strand.
CAAACTCTCCCGCTATATTCACACAGGCACCGTGCATTGCAAAAGTTCACTCTATGCACGGGAACTCGCAGCTGGCCCGCGCTCATCTGAAAACAATGCCTACCTGAATTTACTGGCCGAATCCGGGGTGCTGGCAAGCGAGATGGAAACCGCAACACTTTTCATTCAATCACAATTGTACAATTACCAGTTAATGCAACAGGGTGAAGGACATGCCTTTCATGTGCGTGCCGGCGCAATTCTTGCCATCATCGGTGACACCTTTGAGCAATCAAAAGAAGCCGATGAAGCTGTTAAAAATTCGATCCAGCTGGCACTTGAAACAGTAAAAACACTGGCTGCACAGGAATTACCAGGCTAAACTGACCGGCATCCTGTAAAGACACCATTGAGGGAAACCCATTCATGTTACAGAAGCTTATTACACGGAATTCACTGATTTTTTTACTGGCAAGTTTGCTCAGCACAGCAGCACTCCCCAATCCGGTGATTCCCATCCCGGGGCAACCGCAACCCCTCATCACACCGGCCAGCCCTGTGATCAATGCAGCAGGCTATATTTTGATGGATGCCAATAGCGGTAAAATTCTTGCGGAAAAAAATTCCGATGCGCGCATGGCTCCGGCGAGTTTAACCAAATTGATGACCATGTACGTGATTTCCAATGCGTTGAAAAATGGCAATATCCATTTCGACGACAAGGTCAGAATCAGCGAAAAAGCCTGGCGAACCGGCGGTTCACGCATGTTCGTCAAGGTCAATGATGAAGTGCCCGTACGCAATTTGTTACAAGGGATTGTGGTTGCATCCGGAAATGATGCGAGTGTGGCCATGGCAGAATACCTCGCCGGGACAGAAGAAGCCTTCGCCAGTCTGATGAATACCGAAGCTCAGCAGATTGGCATGACCCACAGTCATTTCGTCGACAGCAATGGCCTCCCCAATCCAAACCACTATTCAACAGCGCATGATCTGGCGCTGCTCACCCAGGCGATTATCCAAAACTTTCCGGAAGATTATCAACTGTATTCCGAAAAATGGTTTAGCTGGAATAATATTCGCCAACCCAATCGCAATCGTCTGCTATGGCGATTTCAATATGCCGATGGCCTGAAAACCGGTCATACCGAAGAAGCCGGTTTCTGTCTCGTGGGTTCTGCCTCAAAGGATGGAACGCGTCTCATCAGTGTCGTGATGGGTGCACCGAGTGATTCGGTCAGAACAGAAGATTCCATTCGGTTGCTGACATACGGTTTCCGGTTTTTTGAAACACACAAATTGTACTCAGGATCCACACCGCTCGCCGAAGCCCGCGTCTGGAAAGGACAGGAAAAACACGTAGGACTCGGTCTCGCACGCGATCTGTATGTGACCATGCCCGCCGGTCAATATAAAAATGTCAGAGCCACCATGGATCTTGAGCCATCCATCAAGGCGCCGGTCATCAAGGGCCAGGTGTATGGCACGTTAAAAGTGACGCTCAATGGTCAGGTATTGGCATCTGAACCGCTGGTTGCCTTAAGCGATAATAAAAAAGGCGGACTCTGGCGCAGCATGTCCGATTCGCTGAATTTCAGTTTTAACCGGCTGTTTTCCCGTTCCAATGAAAAGGCAAATAATGGATAGGCGTCATGAGCGACACCGAAAAACCCGACTCCCTGTTTCAGTTTCCCTGTGATTTTACCATCAAGGTATTCGGGAAAGCGTCCGATGAATTTGAACTGGAAGTCCTGACCATCATTCGCAAACACGTTCCCACCTTACGGGAAAATGCACTGGCCTCCCGACTCAGCAAGGATGGAAAATACCTCGCGCTCAGTGTCACTGTCACGTGCCATGACAAGGAAGCGCTCGATGATATTTATCGGGACCTGACCGCCAACCCTCATGTTTTAATGGCGCTCTGATGATAGCCTCGGATGTCATGATCCGTCGTCTCGGCCAGCAGGATTACGAAACCTGCTGGCACGCCATGCAGCAATTTACCCGGGAACGCGATGAAAATACGATGGATGAGCTCTGGCTGCTGGAACACCCGCCTGTTTTCACCCAGGGACAAAATGGCAAGGCAGAACATATTATTAATCCAGGTGCGATTCCGGTCATTCAGGTCGACCGCGGAGGACAAGTGACTTATCACGGCCCTGGCCAATGGGTCGTTTATGCACTCGTTGATTTACGGCGCAAAAAAATGACGACCCGGGGTATCGTGACCGCGCTTGAACAATCCATCATTAACCTTCTGGCGGATTATCACATTAAAGCGGAAGCCAAACCGGACGCGCCAGGTGTTTATATTCAACACAAAAAGATTTGCTCGATTGGATTGCGTATTCGCAAAGGCTGCTCCTATCATGGTCTCGCCTTCAATGTATCGACGGATCTTGAACCTTTTTCCCGTATCAACCCTTGCGGATTCAAGGCGCTTCCCATCACCCGGCTGGCTGACCGGGTGGATCCCATCGTGGCAGACACACTTGAAACCGCGCTTTTGGCTTATCTCATGACGAATTTAGGATATACTAACCCCCATTATCAATCAGGATTTCATGGCTAATGCACGACAAAACACCTGACTCTCGTACCGAAAAACAGCGCGGCGCTGAAAAACTGGCGCGCATTCCCGTTAAAATTGAACCGACCCTTGAACCCTTGCGTAAACCCGACTGGATTCGTATTCGCATTCCAACGACATCCGCCGTTTCCGATCTCAAAAAAATTCTGCGTGATAACAAACTCGTGACGGTGTGTGAGGAAGCCTCCTGTCCGAATCTCTCCGAATGTTTCAGTCATGGCACGGCGACGTTTATGATTATGGGCGACAAATGCACACGCCGTTGCAGTTTTTGTGATGTAGCGCATGGACGGCCTGATCCACTTGATCCGGATGAACCGGCGAATCTTGCCAAAACCATCGCACAAATGAAATTACGTTATGTGGTGATCACCTCCGTCGATCGTGATGATTTGCGTGATGGTGGCGCCAGTCACTTCACCGCCTGTCTCACAGCCATCCGTGCTGACAATCCGCACATTACGATTGAAACACTGGTACCGGATTACCGCGGCAGAATGGAAATTGCACTGGATGAAACCGCGCACGCCCTGCCGGATGTCTTCAATCACAATATTGAAACCGTGCCACGTTTGTATAAACAGGCGCGTCCCGGTTCGGATTACCTGCATTCACTGCAATTACTGCAACGGTTCAAACAGCGTTTTCCGACTATTCCGACAAAATCCGGACTGATGTTAGGACTCGGTGAGCATGATGATGAAATACGGCAGACCTTGCACGACTTGCGGGCGCACGATGTAGATATGTTAACGTTGGGACAATATTTACAACCCGGTCGATTTCACATGCCGGTCGCGCGCTATATTACGCCCGGGGAATTTCAGGCATTAAAAACATTCGCTGAAAATATCGGGTTTAAAAACGTGGCCAGTGGGCCCCTCGTACGCTCGTCCTATCATGCGGATCGACAGGCGGCGGGCGAACAGGTTTCATAAGGCAGCATCCCATGTCAGACGTGTTGAATCCCATACTGCAATGGATTAACACCCACCCCGAACTGGCGGGTCTTCTGACCTTTGGCATTTCAACAGCCGAATCCGTTGCGATCATTGGTACGATCATTCCAGGCACCGTCATGATGACGGCTATCGGCACACTGGCCGGTGCCGGTGTGATTCCCTTGTGGCAAACGATTGTCTGGGCGATTTTGGGTGCTATCGTCGGCGATGGCATCAGCTATTGGCTGGGACGCCATTTTAACACGCGCTTGCCAGGACTCTGGCCTTTCCGCCGCTTTCCTGCCGTGCTCGACAATGGCGAAAAATTTTTTCGAAAACATGGCGCGATGAGCGTTTTCATTGGTCGTTTTGTGGGGCCGGTTCGTGCACTGGTGCCCTTGATTGCCGGCATGCTCGGCATGACTCCGCTTCGTTTTTATATCGCAAACATTGTCTCTGCCATCGGCTGGGCGCCTGTTTATATGCTGCCTGGTATTTTACTGGGAGCTGCCTCACTCGAATTACCGCCGGATGTGGCGGTGCATGTGATTGTCATGCTGCTCGCAACGGCTCTCCTGATCATGTTTATCGTCTGGCTGATTCAAAAAATATTGAGACTGATCGGCAGACAGCTTGAGCAATCCCTGACACAACTCTGGAACCGGTTATCGCAATCCCCCTGGTTTCGACCCGTCACACAATTATTGAAACATCACGACACGCATGAAGCGCATGGGCAACTGGTTCTTGCCACCTGGTTTATCATCCTCGGTTCCGCGTTGTGCTATTTATTGCTTTACATCAAAATGGATGGCTCGAATCATTTGCTGATCAATACCGTTCCCTTTCATTTTTTCAGAAGTATTCGCACGCCTCTGTTCGATCACATCATGCTGGCGATCACGTTTTTGGGTGATAAAAAAGTGGTGCTGCCGGTCATACTCGTACTGTTCGGCTGGCTTTTTTTTACAAAACATCGTTACACGGCGTGGCACGTGCTGGCACTGGGCATTCTGGCCGCAGGTGGCATTGAAATCCTGAAACAGGTTGTCCAGTCACCGCGTCCGTGGGGATTGGTGAATAATGCAGAAAGTTATTCTTTCCCGAGTGGTCATACGACACTCACGGTCGCCTTTTATGCCGGACTGACTTTTCTGTTGCTCTCTTTATCCAGGATAAAATATCGACGCTTTTTTTATTATGTGATGATCTGTTTTATTCTCGCAGTCAGTCTGTCGCGTTTGTATCTCGGCGCTCACTGGTTTACGGATGTGCTGGGCGGCTGGCTGCTGGGTTCGACCGTTCTGCTTCTGGTGGCCATTTCATACAACCGCAAACAGGATAAACCCCTTAAGGCCAGTCGCGTTTTTTTAGTCGTTTTCATCGCACTCCTTGTCAGTTACAGCGTGAATGTCTGGCGACACTTTACGCCATTGACCCGAAATTATGCTGCTATTGATTGGCCCACTTACACCCTCACGGAAGACGCCTGGTGGGAACAGCAAGGCAAGCATTTACCCTTCTATCGCACCAATCGTTTTGGTCTGGAAAGCCAGATATTGAATCTGCAATGGATGGGTGATCTCACGGCCATTCAGGCTATCCTGCTGGCCAATGGCTGGCGCATTCCACCGGCCAATGACTGGGTGGATGTATTGCATCGGTTGAGTGATGTCAACAGTACGGAACATTTACCGCTGGTCGCCCCGATTTATCTCGATAAAATCCCGGTGATGACACTCATCAAAACCCTGAAAGGCGACACGAAACTGATTATTTTAAGACTCTGGGATTCCCGTGTTCTCATTCAGGATGCAAAATTTCCACTGTGGGTAGGGAGCGTGGAAATTGTGCCTCGAACGTATAGCTGGCTGTTCAAACGCAAACACAATGCGCTTGCCTTGACGCCGTCATTACTCTTCGTGAATAATCCTCCGGGATACGATTTGAAGGAAGTGACAGTGCATCCGGACAAACCTTCACATCCACAAACACAATACATGCTTTTAATCAAACCTGAATAACAGGACGATGCTATGAATACCTTACTGCAATTATTACTTTTTTCAGCCAAATTAGTGGTCGTTGCTATTTTTATCCTGATTGTATTCGCCGGTATTTTGGCCATTGCAAGCCGCGGCAAGGATAAACTGCGCGGGCGAATCAGCGTTAAACATCTCAACAAAAAATACCGGGAAACACGTGACAAATTATCTGCCGAGATTTTATCCGGTACGCAATTTAAAAAATTTTCCAGAGAACAAAAAAAAGCGAATCAGAAAAAAGCAAAATCTCACGAGAAGCATCCACCCAAAAATGTGTTTGTGCTGACTTTTAACGGTGATATTAAAGCCTCTGCTGTCACTGCCTTGCGGGAAGAAGTGACAGCGCTTTTAGGGATTGCAACACCGCGTGATGAAATTGTCGTGAAGGTGGAAAGTGGTGGCGGCATGGTACATGCGTATGGACTTGCTGCTTCGCAATTGATGCGCATTCGACAAAAACACATTCCACTGACAGTCGTTGTCGATAAAATTGCGGCGAGCGGTGGTTACATGATGGCCTGCATTGGCAATAAAATTCTGGCAGCGCCATTTGCGATCATTGGTTCGATTGGCGTGATTGTGCAGTTGCCGAATTTTCATCGTTTATTAAAAGATAAACATGTGGATTATGAACAAATCACGGCCGGGCAATTTAAACGGACATTAACATTGTTTGGTGAAAACACGCGAGAAGGCCGTGAAAAAATGCATGAGGAAGTCGAAGAAATTCATCAGTTATTTAAAAATTTAATCGCGGAAAATCGGCCGATTGTCGATGTTCAGAAAGTGGCGACGGGCGAACACTGGCTGGGATCACAGGCGCTTTCGTTAAATCTCGTGGATGAATTGCGCACGAGTGATGATTATTTGTTAACACAAAGCGAGCATGCCGAAGTGTATGAAGTGTGTTATCACATGAAAAAATCGCTGGCGGAGAAGATGTCGTCGTCCGCGCGAGCGTTATTTGGAGCGCGGTCGATTGAAGAAACCTATATCATGTAACTGTCTGTGTATAACACGGCTGTTACCGAGCCGCGACCGTGAGGGAGCGTCACGACACATGAATATAAAAAATTCGGGTGAATTTTGCAGAAGCAGTGACGCTCGTCTTCCGGTCGCGGCTCGGACTTGCTCACTCCACCACAAACCCGCCATTTTTCAATTCTTTTTTGTTATACCGCAACACTTCCCCGCTCTCGATCAGGGTCATTTTTTTCCCGACTTCATTCACGAGAATCTGGCCTGCCGCCGTATCCCACTCCATCGTCGGCGTCAATCTCGGATAGATATCCGCAAGACCTTCCGCCACCAACCCAAATTTCAACGCACTGCCCGCCGAAATCGTCACCACTTTTTTCCCCTGATCTCGTAAATCTTGCAAAAATGTTTCTGTTTCATGACAAAAATGCGAGCGCGACACCGCAACTGTCACTGTGTTATTTTTTTCGGATTGAGTCGGCGATAATTTCATTGTTTTATTCTGAATAATCTTAAAAGCACCTTTATTTTTTTCAGCATAATAAATCACACCCAACGCCGGGGCATGAATCACACCCATCACCGGTTGATTTTGATGAATCAACGCAATATTAATCGTGAATTCATGATTGCGATGGATAAATTCTTTTGTCCCATCCAGTGGATCAACCAAAAAAAACGTTTCCCATTGTTGTCGAACCGCATACGAATGAAATTCAGTCGATTCTTCTGAAATAACAGGAATAGCTGGAAAATGCTGCTGCAATCCGGCACAAATAATGGCGTGCGATGCACTATCGGCTTCCGTCAATGGCGATTTGTCTTCCTTGCATCGCACGTCAAAAGAAGGCTTTTGATAAATAGCCAGAACACAATGAGCTGCTTTTTCAGAAAGTGACAGAAGCGTTTGAATAGTCAAATCATTCACCGCGAGTTGCCATTTTATTCTTGCGCTCCAACATTTCCTGATCGATTTTTCTTCTCGCATCCGTCGCTGTTGTGACAAAAATATCGGGAATAAAACCATGTATCACGCAAGCCAAACCTGCAATCACCATGCGCCAGCCGCCTTTTTGCGCGAACCACCAGTGTTCAAGATACGTTTCATTCATTTCTTTTAAATGCTGACTCATATTTCATCCTTAAAAATCAATTTTAATTTTTCTACAAAATTAAACACATCAATAAATCGGGTATACAACCCCATCGGCGCAACACGCACCAGATCTTTTCGCACATCACAAATAATACCCTGCTCAAAAAATAAATTTTCTGCATCCGAATTTTCATGCAGGAATTTAAAACGCAAGGACAACTGACACCCTCTTTCATCCGGATTGTTCGGCGTAATAATATCAACCGCCTGACCCAACGCCTCTTTCAGCAAGGTTTCAAGATACGCGACCAGCCGTTTATTTTTTTCTCGTAATTGTTGTAAATCCACCTGATCAAAAAGATCAAGCGACTGCCTTAATGCCGCGAGCAAAAAAATCGGCGAATTACTGACAAGCCAGGATTCGGCTGTCGGAATCGGATCAAACACATCACCCATCTGAAAACGCGTTTTTTTATTGTGTCCCCACCAGCCGGCAAAACGCAAACGCGCGGGATCGTTCAAATGATTTTCATGCACATACAATCCGGCAATACCACCTGGCCCCACCGACAAATATTTATAACTGCACCACGCTGCAAAATCGACGTTCCAGTCATGTAACGATAACGGCACATTACCAATCGCATGCGCAAGATCCACGCCAAACAAACACCCTTTTTCATGTGCAAGACGCGCGATTTCTGCCATATTAAAATATTGTCCTGTCAAATAATGAATCCCTTCAATCCAGAGAATCGCCGTACTTTCACCCTGCTCATCCAGAACCGATTTAAAGGTTTCGATATCAATATAACCTGACGCATCCGGTTTGATTTCGATGATCGCATCATCCAGCGAAAAAGGCGCTTTGTGAGCGAGTGCCTGAACCGTTTCCAGACGCTGTTTCACTTGTGAAGCAATGGCATAGGTATCCGATGGAAATCCGGCGAGGCGAATAATTTTATAACGCGAAGGCGTGGGGTGATAAAAAGACACAAACAAAAAATGAATATTGGCGGTCAACGTACCCATCGCAACCACTTCATCCGGTCGTGCCCCCGTCAAACGTGCCAGCGACTCTGCCACTGTTTCATGGCGTGACACCCAGGGATCTCTCGATGCCAGGTGCCCTCGCACACCCATCCGTCCCCACGCATCACACGCTTTCATCAACGTTTCATTCATGGCTTTCGGTTTGGGGCCGAGTGAATTACCATTCAAATAAATCGCTTGCTTGCCCTCCCTGTCAACCGGCATATCAAACCAGTCCATGCGACAGGGAAAGGGATCCAGCTCATCTCTTTTTTTAGCATCGATTTCTGTATAGGACATGTCACACCCTAAAGAATGAAAGTGAGAAAAAAGAACATCACGCTGATGAAGATCAGGAACGCCAGCAACATTTTTCCGCCCGGCACGGTATAGGGCACTGATTTATTTTTTCGTGCATCACGAAAACGCCACACGATCACCATGGGTAAAACAAGCAATTGCACAATGGCCAGCGTCCCGGCGATAGACAATCCCATGAGAAATGCTTTTTGATAAAATAATACAGCGAGAAGCGCAGGCAACCACGCGAGCGTATACACGATCCAGCTTTTACGATGCTTATCCGATGGCTGAATACCATCATGAATAAAATCCGTCAGACTGATTGAGTTCGCAAGAAACGATGTAATAATGCAAATCGCGCTAAATATATTGGTCGCCTGGGTAATCCAGGGACGGTGTAACGCCTGACTCAATGCCGCTTGCAAATCAGAAACCGGATGCGTTGAATGCGCCATGTGTGAAAGACCATAACTGCCTTCATACGGCACCACCGAAAAAATCACCGTCGACCAGAGCATGTAACAAAGCAGCGGAATGAGTGTTCCCCAAAAAATAATTTTTTTCAGTCGTACCACATCATCCTGATAATAACTGCGCAAGCTCGGAATCAGCGTCGCAAATCCGAATGAGGTAATCGTCACCACCAAAAGAGAGGCGGATACACTTTTTTGCGGAATGAGAAACAGTGTATGCGGATCAAAATGCGAGGCAATACCCAATACCGCCGTGAAAAAAATCACTGCTTTTGACAGCATCAGCACCCGGTTGGTGTGATCGGTCACATGAATACCGCGCGTGACAATAAAACCAAAAATCAGCAAAAATAAAATGGATGAAGACCAGGATGGCAGTGTGATGCCAAGATACTGAAAATTGATTTTAACGAGATCGCCACCCCCGGAAAGATAGGCTGCAATCAGGGAATACATCACCAGCAAATAACAACCCCATGCGACAATGACACCGGGTTTGCCAAGTGCTGCTTTCGACATTGAAATCAGATTGGAACCTTTCGGAAGAGCGAGATTGGCTTCCAGAAAATAAAAGGCACCCACCATCATGAGTAACCAGAATACAACGAGCGTCAGCATGGCAACCGGCCATCCCAATTGGGCAATCGCAATCGGCAACGCCAGAATACCGGCACCGATTACATTGCCAATCACCAGTAAAATTCCACCGATCAATGAGGGCATTTTTCGGGTTGTCATGACACATTCTCCCGTTTGGTTTCAATTAAGTTGAACAATATAACCATAAAGCGGTAGTATATGCACCAATTTATATATGCAGGGATTGTATATGACCCCCAAATGGATTTTGACGCCACGCCAACGCTGCGATCTCGACCTTCTCCTGATTGGCGGATTTTCTCCATTGACGGGTTTTTTAACAGAACAGGATTATCACTCCGTCCTCTCAAACCTGCGTCTTGCATCCGGTTCTCTCTGGCCCATGCCGATCACACTGGATGTCAATGAGACGTTTGCCGATTCGATTGAACCCGGTCAGCGCATTGGATTATATGATGCCGATAATACCTTACTGGCTATGATGACCGTGACCGATAAATGGCAGCCGGATAAACACCTTGAAGCCATGCACGTTTTTGGCACGCACGATACAAAACATCCCGGCGTGAATTATGTATTGAACCAGGCAGGCACCTGGTATCTTGGGGGTCCGGTGGAATGCATCCGGCAGCCCGTTTATTATGATTTTCCGGAACTGCGGTCAACACCCGCTTCACTCAAGGCGTATTTTGCCCATCTTGGCTTAAAAAAAATTGTCGGCTTTCAAACGCGCAATCCCATGCACCGCGCGCACGTTGAATTAACGAGGCGTGCTGCTCATGAAATCGATGGTCACGTCCTGATTCATCCGGTGGTCGGAATGACCAAACCCGGCGATGTCGATTATGTCACCCGTGTGCGTTGTTACCAGAAAATGTTGACGCATTATCCGAAACAATCGGCGACCTTAAGTCTTTTGCCACTCGCGATGCGCATGGGCGGCCCGCGTGAAGCGTTATGGCATGCGTTGATTCGAAAAAATTATGGCTGCACGCATTTTATTGTCGGACGAGATCATGCGGGGCCAGGATTGGATTCCACCGGCAAACCGTTTTATGATCCGTACGCAGCACAGGCACTCGTTCAACTCTATCAAAAAGAAATGGGCATTGAGCTCGTTCCTTTTCAGGAAATGGTTTACATAAAAGAACGTAAACACTACGCGCCAATCAATGAAATTCAGACGGATGAAACCGCTCTTTCGGTATCAGGCACTGAATTGCGTGAAATGCTTTTGCATGAAAAACCCATCCCGGAATGGTTTTCCTTTCCGGAAATCATTCAGGAATTGCGAGATGCTTATCCTTCCAAAAAAAAACAGGGATTTACGCTGTTTTTTACGGGATTATCGGGGGCTGGCAAAACGACACTCGCCAATGCATTACTGGCGCGATTAATGAGTCACGGCAAGCGTCACATTACCTTGCTGGATGGTGATGTGGTGCGACGTATTTTGGCGAACGAACTCGGTTTTTCGAGAAGCGATCGTGATTTGAATATTCGACGGATTGGATTTGTTGCCTCCGAAGTCACCAAAGCAGGCGGGATTGCCATTTGTGCGGCGATCGCACCCTATCTCAATGCGCGCAATGAAAATCGTCAATTGATTTCGCAATCGGGCGGTTACATCGAAATTTATTTATCGACTTCACTTCAAACCTGTGAAGAACGCGACATCAAAGGGTTATACAAAAAAGCGCGCCTCGGTGAACTGAAATCCTTTACCGGAATTGATGATCCGTATGAACACCCTGTCAATCCCGAGATCACGCTGGATACGGCACGTCTTGATATCGAAACATCTGTCACGAAAATCATTCAATTTTTAGAAGAACAAGGCTATCTTGCCTTGTCACACCTCACTCAAAAAGACACAGCAGAGGCGTAAAAAAACCATGCAGCAGCAAAAAAATATTTTTGTGGTATTGGGGGTTGCGCGAAGTGGTACGAGTGCGATCGTTCGCGGATTAAAAGCGCTCGGTATTGACCTTGGCGCTCACATGACGCCGGGTAATGAAAAATGGAATGCGAAAGGTTTTTTTGAAGACACAGACATTGTGTATAACATTCACGGTGCGATTTTTTCTGCATTACATTTTGCGCCGTATGGCATGCAGGCATTGAGTGAGGCAGAACAAACGGATGCGTGCCTTGCACCCATCCGGGAAGCTGCGATTCAATTACTTCAGAATCGTTTTCTTAAAACAGATTATTGGGGATTTAAAGATCCGAGCACGGTTAAATTACTGGCATTCTGGCAAAGCATTTTTCGTGAAATGCACATTCAGGAAAATTATATTATTGCATTACGCAATCCGCTCGCGATGGCTGAATCGTATCAACACGTCACGGGATCTGACATCGAAGTCGGTTTATTATTATGGTTAATGCATCTCATTCCTGCCGTCGAAAATACGCATGGAAAAAAAAGAATCGTGATTAATTATGAGCGCCTGCTCGAGCATCCTGATTTACAACTGGAACGCATCCGGACGACGTTCGCCCTTCCGGAATTATCAGATCTCACGGCGCGCGAAACATACACGGAAGATTTTCTCGATAAAAAATTACATCGACACGCACGGCACGACCCTGATCTGGTATCACATCCTGCGATGGGCATCGCACCACTTTGCACACGCGTCTGGCATCTTTTGATGAAAGTCGCAACCGATGCGCTGAATTTCGAACATCCCGTTTTTCAATCCGAATGGCAAACCATTTTGCTGGAACTTGAACAAATCAAACCGGTCTACGATTACCTGGATCGTCTGTTAAAAAATAATCATCAACTCAAAAAAAACCTGCGGGATATTCATAAATCGGTTTTATGGAAAATGTTGTATCCACTGCGCCGGGTTGACAGTACCTTTCGAAAACGTCGGCAGGCTGCCCGACTGAAAAAACGGTTGTCGAAGGCGTACGGGTGAAAATGCTGAAAACAGTAGTATAATCATAAGGTTACGTTAAAAATGCCTGAAATCGCCAATAAGCCAAAAAATAAATTTGTTAGTATAATCAATAAGTTACAAATTACGTGATCGCGGGAGCGCGCCAGCGAATTGAGATTTCCCTGTATAATCAATCACTTACATTAATATCCTCAGTCAAACAGTCAGTTAACGGCTCTGTGCAAAATAAGTTCTTTTTGAATAAATTTAAATCTTATTGTACACTTCGCGCCTGATATCAATCACTTCATGAATAACAGGAGACCATCAAATGCAAAGTCATCAGGCACCCGAATCCGAATCCAAACAGGAAACCACATTGACTGAACCCGAATCCGAATCCAAACAGGAAACCACATTGACTGAAGAGGATTATGTTCAATTCATCAAGGGACAGGCTGATGCCGATGGTCCTGACGCTGCCTGGCAAGTTTATCTAGGCATTCCGGACGCACTTAAAAATACTTCATGGAAAATTCATGAAAGCATTCTCACGATGGTCTGTTTCTATACTGATAAAACGAAAAAAAAACCCCTGCTTGATTATGCAAATAGAGCTTACATCAATGCACTCAATGCAGACCTTAAGGTTTCGTATGATCAGGTTCACCAGCTCATGCTTGATATAGCCCTCAATTATCGTCTTGTTGATGACTATGCGGATTACATCCTTGAAACCGCAAACGAGTCACCCGCTGAAAAAAAACCAGGAGAATTGACAAGAGCAGCCTATCAGGCTTGTGTATCCATGCGAAAAACGCTTGGGGCGCCGGGCAATGGACATCAGGTCTGGAGGAACCCTGGTCAGCTTGTTCAGGGATTGCCGCGACATCTTGAGCTCCAGGACGACATTCTTCACCCGGAACCAGAACATTATCCGGCACAAAGTCAGGCGTATTATACAACACTCAATCCACACACGACTTTTTCAAGCACGCAAACAACTTCAACAACAACCCTCGCGCCGACGATGACAGAACAAGCACCACAGGGAAAACCACCCGCGCGAAGAAGGGATAGTGCCTGATACTGAAAAGAGTTTAAAAAAAATTATTTAACAACGAGGAGTAAAAAAACCATGCTGAATCGTCGCGATGAAGAATTTAAACCGACTGAAGAACTTGAAGAACCCTTTACAGAACTACCCAATGGATACGTTGACACGTGGTCGATGTTAATTGACGACGACCCTGCCGAGAAAATTTTAAAAGAGATCAAGGCAGCGAAAAATATCGGAGACATCAGGAAAGCCCATGGCCATGCAAACATGGAAAAATTGCTATCCCCCAAAAAAAAGGATGCCATTAAGATTTATAACGCATTGATCGAGGGAGCCGCTCGCTTCGGCAACTGCCCAAGAGCCTCTGCCTATTACAATGAAGCAAAGGGGAAAGGAATTGTCGATCCAGCAATGGATGCTACGATGCAGAACATCAGAGATGATTATTTCACGCCCAAATCATCCTCTGCACAAACCCTGCAAGCGCTGGGAGCACAGGGGATAGCATTGCAACGCCTGCAAGAAACGTGGCGGATACAATACCTGCACAAGGCGAATAAGGAAAATAAAAAGCCAGCCAATGCCACACCATCGCCCTCGTTTTCAGACAATTACAATTTACTGCAGCGTCAGGAAAGGGAAAAAATAACACGAGCTGTGTATCAACCCCGTGGAAGAAATGGCAGATGAAAAAAACAAACACCCGATTAACCGTTGAAATCGATACAACAGATGATGAGTCTGAAATAAAAGTTGAAGGGCGAATATTGCCTATTGATATTTTAGTACACATTCAAAATGCGACGTGTATTGATGAATTGAATATCGCCTTTCAACAGGCAAACGAATATCGCTATCTGGAAGAAGAAAAAAAGGCGATCCCGCTCTACCATGCCCTGATGGCAGAAGCACTTCGGTTAAACGATCGACGTGCCTGTTATTATTATTTTAACGAAGCCGGCAGGAAAGGTTTTCTAACAGCTGCCATGTATGAAACGATGCGTCAGAGTAACCGCCTTTCACCTGACGATCTTTGTGGACACAATGTGCTTCAACGACAATACGATGTCATTACCTTGTTCTCATGTCAGAATCCTTCCATTCAACGGGCCATGAAGAATACGCTACCTTGCATACCCTCGGAACTCTGGCGTCGGGACCGTCGTCGTCTGGCCGCTGCTCTGCCGCCTGAACACAACATACACGCACCCAAAAGAGAAAACAGGTCTCGCCTGAAGCAGGCCGGTCATCAAAACAGCCTGTTTCCGGCAGAAGCACCACCTGCTACCCTGCAAATTGTTTCACCCTGTATGCCGACACAAACGCTACCCTGGCAGCCGCCACAGCAACCCCTGCCACCGGTTGGACGGATGGATACGCATCGAAGAAAAAAATAGACTGCTGAATAACTTACTCACGAGGAAATATCCAAATGACAGAAAATGAAGACGTTACACTATCCTTTCTCGAAGAAGATGATCAGGAAACATTAAAGACCCACTACCATGCATTGATATCAGCAGCCTTCTCGCTCAAAAATCAACAACTGTGTTATGACTATTTTAACGAAGCCTGCGAGAAAAAAATGCTCACCCCTGCTATTTGTGAAACGATACTTCAGGTCATGACTGTCCACAAGGACAAAAAGAATCTGAGCCTTTTGTATCCTTTCATCAAGGAAAGTCGGCTGGATACACCGACAGTGACGCTTCGTGCCATTTATGCTTATCTGGCCTGCGGCGAGGCTGAAGCAGCCTTGTCCGTGTATTTTTATAGCCCCGCTGTAGCGACTCATTTAAATCCGACAAAGGTGGTGACCGAGGACACAGATAATATTCATCTCAGCATTCTCCTGCTGATATTGAAATATTTGCAATCTCCCGACAAGATAAAATTGCCACTTGATCACATACAAAGAATCGTCGCTCGCGCTGACGAAAGATTACGGGCATCCGGGGCGCCTTTCAATCGTGATAATAATAACGCGTTGATGCAAGAGATAGCCGATGCTTATCCCGTTTCACAAAAAGAGCCCTCACAGACAGAACCCGTCGTCTTACACAATGTGCATCAGACAAAACCCGAACCGATATGTCGCGCTGCATCGGATCCGCTTAAACGTGTTCCACTCAGTGGTCAGAACGGTCTGTTTATGCAACGACAGAGTGTCTCGGCTGGCACGCCTGTGCCACCGCCGATATCCAGCAGCAGACCGGTATGCACTCCGGGAGGAAAAAGAAAATAGCATTGCTATTTTACAAATCATCATCCTGTATAACAGAAGGTCATCACCATGCCAGGCAAAGCAAAACATCCAAAAAAAACAGACAATATAAAAATTCTCTTCAGGCACGCACTCCAGGAAGGGAGGGCTGATGAAACAACCTGTATTAATACCATCAATGCACTGGCCCGGTGTGGTGATCCTGATGCGGCCTGGACTCTTTATGAAAATGAAATACCGTCTGAATTGAAGACCCAATCATGGGCAATTCATGAAAGCGTGATGGCTATGGTGCTTCGACACCGCGATAGAAGCAAGGCACATCTTCTGCATTATGCAAACACCGCTTACTGCCATTTGATGGATGCGGATCATCCGATAGAGTATGACGTGATCCACGCCCTGATGCTCACCATCGCATTGGCCTATGACCTTATCGATCAGTATGTATATAGCATTTATGCTATCGCACTTTATGCAAAGCCGCCTCACAAAAGCGCTGGCAGACTGGCTAAAGAGGTGTATCAGGCATGCGCACAACAGAGACATGGCGGTTCGGGACGTGTCTCCATCGAACAGAAAGTTGAATTTCAACGGGCACAACATCAAGACTATTTGTCATTTTGGGGGAATCTTTCAGAAGAAGAAAAACGCACTCCAGAGACAGAACCGGTCGTGCTCACCATCCCTGTCCGCAGCGGGAATGATCAGCAAAATTTACAAACCTTCAAGAAAAAAGGATATCTTGCCTATGTTCCATACATGATGTGGAAACCGCAACCCTTACCCTGCGAGGAAGTTTTTCCGCCCGTTGCAGCAGGTCCACTGCCGCAATGTGATCCTGAAGAAGAAAATCAGTCCCCACGAAAAGCAGTTGGGCCAGGGAGTTAAAAACGCGTTTCAGGGTGTGTCATCACACGCACACGACCGGCCTTGTTCAGCACAACGGCCCAGTCAGGTGCGGTTGCTTCTTTTTGATAAAACCGGAAAGTCCCATTTTGAAAATAAGACAAGCCATCGGGTAAAAATTCCAGCTGTGGTTTGTGAGTGGGAAACGAACGCCACTGCAATCGCTGGTTGTCAGTGTGTGCGGGGAAATGATAAAGAATGCGACTGGCTGTTTTGATGAGGTATCCCTTGTCCCAGTCAGGTGAACACTCGACCTGATCGGGACTGCCACATAAAATGACTTTTTCATGGCGTGCGATGGCTTCAGCGCGTGTTAACTGGATTGCGTTAATGAGGTTGGATTCCGCAACATCGGATTCTGATTTTTGCGAAAAAAAAATAATTCCGGAAAAACCCACGATAGATAATAGAGCGATGATGCCGAGAACAGTCAGGAGTTCGAGGAGAGTGAAGCCGCGCATTTTCGAGTCGACGTTCCCCCCTTCCTTTCCTTCCCCCACAAAACGGGGGGAAGGGACCCACGGTAGCTGGAAAAATAAAATTTTCAGGGTTTTCATATTTTGAATGTCTTTTTATGTAAACAGTGGCTGGAAAAATAAAATTTTCAAGGTTTTCATATTTTGAATGTCTTCTTGTAAAAAATGATTTTTAAAATAAAACAATCCTGAAAATGAAACTATTTCTGCTACCGTGGGTCCCTTCCCCCCGTTTTGTGGGGGAAGGAAAGGAAGGGGGGAACGTCAACTCGAACACTTACTTTTGCATCGGCCGCATATGCGGAAACAAAATCACATCCCGAATCGACGCAGAATTCGTAAACAACATCACCAGTCGATCAATACCAATGCCTTCCCCCGCCGTCGGTGGCATGCCATATTCCAGCGCTATCACGTAATCCTCATCATACGGCATCGCTTCTTCATCACCCGCTTCCTTGCAGGCCACCTGTTTTCGAAACCGCTCCGCCTGATCATCCGCATCATTCAATTCCGAAAATCCATTCGCGATTTCCCGCCCACCCACAAACAATTCAAAACGATCCGTCACAAAAGGATTGTCATCATTGCGACGTGCGAGCGGTGATACTTCCGCCGGATACGCTGTGATAAAGGTCGGTTGAATCAATTTGCTCTCCACCGTTTTTTCAAAAATTTCAACCTGCACTTTTCCAAGACCATCACTTTCTTTCACAGGAATAGCCAATGCACGCGCGGTTTTTGTGGCAGCCACAAGATCATCCAGATCAGATAATTTTAAGGATGGATTAAAATGTAAAATGGATTCCAGCACAGTCATCCGCTGAAATGGCTGACTTAAATCAAATGTATGTTCCTGATAGGTGATCAACGTTGTTTGCAAAACTTCTTTCGCAAGGGTACGCAACAATTCTTCCGATAAATCCATCAAATCACGATAATCCGCATACGCCTGGTAAAATTCCAGCATGGTAAATTCCGGATTATGCCGTGTCGACAAGCCTTCATTACGAAAATTACGATTGATTTCAAACACGCGTTCAAAACCACCGACCACCAGACGCTTTAAATAAAGTTCCGGCGCAATGCGCAAATAAAGCGGTAAATCCAGCGCATTGTGATGCGTTTTAAACGGACGCGCAGCCGCTCCCCCGGCAAGCACCTGCATCATCGGTGTTTCCACTTCCAGAAAATCCCGCGCCTTTAAAAACTGGCGAATACCATCAATGATTTTTGTACGCATGATAAATAATTGGCGCGTTTCTTCATTCACCATCAAATCGAGATAACGCTGACGATAACGGGATTCCAGATCCGTCAATCCATGGTATTTATCCGGCAAGGGACGCAAGGATTTGGTCAACAATTCAATGTGACTCACCCGAATCGATAATTCACCGGTTTTGGTTTTAAATAATTTTCCATGCACGCCGAGAATATCCCCAATGTCCCAATGTAAAAATTCGGCATAGGCTTCCGGCGAAATTTCATCCTGACGCACATACAATTGAATTTGGCCCGACATATCCTGCAGATGCAGAAAACTCGCCTTGCCCATCAAACGACGCGTCATCATGCGTCCTGCGACCTTGACTTCAATCGGATGCGCTTCGAGTTCCGGCTCCGTTTTTTCATGATGTGCTGCATGTAATCTGGAAGCCAGCGCATCACGCTCAAAACCATTCGGGTAAGGCTTGCCGCGCTTTCGCATCGCATCCAGTTTGGAACGTCGCTGTGCAATCAGTTCATTTGTATCAATATCCATTCCCTGCTGTTCATCTGTCATAATTAAAGTCCACTCAAAAGGCTTGCTTCAATAAATTTATCGAGATCACCATCCAGCACCGCTTGCGTATTCGCGATTTCAATTCCCGTGCGCAAATCTTTTATGCGCGACATATCAAGCACGTACGAACGAATCTGGCTGCCCCAGGTGACATCCATTTTTCCGGCTTCCAGTTCATCCTGTTTCGCACGTTTTTTCTGCATTTCCAGTTCATATAATTTCGCACGCAATTGTTTCATGGCGCTTGCGCGATTTTTATGTTGGGAACGATCCGACTGACATTGCACCACCGTATTCGTTGGAATGTGCGTAATACGAATCGCAGAATCGGTTCGATTGACGTGCTGACCACCCGCACCACTCGCCCGATAGGTATCAATGCGTAAATCCGCCGGATTAATGTCTATGTCAATCTTGTCATCAATTTCGGGGGATACAAAAACAGAGGCAAATGACGTGTGACGCTTGTTGTTCGAATCAAACGGGGATTTTCGTACCAGGCGATGCACACCGGTTTCCGTTCGAAGCCAGCCATAGGCATAAGGTCCGCTAAATTTGACCGTCGCACTTTTAATCCCGGCGACATCGCCTGCGGAGGCTTCCATTAATTCCACCTGAAAACCATGACTTTCACCAAAGCGTAAATACATACGCAAAATCATATTCGCCCAATCCTGCGCTTCCGTTCCGCCCGAACCGGATTGAATATCCATAAAGGCGGAATTCGCATCCATTTCACCTGAAAACATGCGTTGAAATTCGAGTTGCTCGATTTCTTTCGTGACGCGATCCAGTTCTTTGACAATAAAATCCGCGGAAGTTGTATCGTTTTCTTCGACAGCCAGATCAAACAATTCTCTTGAATCCGCGAGGGCCGTTTCGATTTTTTGAATGCCGCTCACAACCGTGTCTAACTGCGCGCGTTCGCGACCCAGCTGTTGTGCTTTTTCCGGATCATTCCAGATACCCGGGTCTTCCAGTTCCCGCTCGACTTCCTGCAATCGCTCACGTTTGTGATCGATGTCAAAGATACCTCCGAATGTCATCGAGGCGTTTCATTAAATCTTTTATTCGAAGATGAACCGATGTCACTTCAATCATAATACATGCTCTCTTGTGGTTCCAAATTCAATGTCGGGCCAGCGTTCCATCATGAGATTCAGGTTAACGCGGGTCGGTGCGAGATAGGTCAGGTTATCGCTGCCATCCAGTGCAAGGTTATCCATCGCCTTGTTTTTAAATTCTTCGAGCTTTTTCGGATCCTTGCAAGTGATCCAGCGCGCGGTTGCAACCGATACCGATTCGTACACGCAATCCACATTATATTCATGCTTTAATCGATACGCTACCACGTCAAATTGCAGCATGCCGATAGCCCCCAGAATCAGGTTATTATTGATGAGCGGGCGAAACAACTGGGTCGCACCTTCTTCGCATAACTGCTTTAATCCTTTCTGAAGTGCTTTCAATTTGAGGGGATCTTTTAATCGCACTAAACGAAATAATTCCGGTGCAAAATAGGGAATGCCGGTGAATTTTAAAGACTCCCCTTCCGTAAACGTATCGCCAATCTGGATCGTGCCGTGGTTGTATAATCCAATGATATCGCCGGGCCACGCTTCATTGACATGTTCACGATCAGACGCCATGAAAGTGAGCGCCTTCGCAATTTTCACTTCGCGACCGAGGCTCACCTGATGCACTTTCATGCCTTCGGTGTAACGTCCGGAACACACGCGCAAAAAAGCAATCCGGTCACGATGCGCCGGATCCATGTTCGCCTGGATTTTAAAAACAAAGCCGGAAAATGTTTTTTCGTCGGGTGCAATCGCACGCGTTTCGGTTTCACGCGGTTGCGGTGCATGCGCGTAATTGGCAAACGCATCCAGCAATTCGCGCACACCAAAATTATTAATCGCAGAACCAAAAAAAACCGGTGTGAGCTGGCCTTTTAAAAAATCCTCGCGCGAAAAAAGATGACTCGCGCCTTTCACCAATTCAATACTCGCGCGTGTTTCTTTTGCAAAATCACCTAAAATCGCATCCAACTCGGGATTATTCAAACCACTTATTTTCGTGCCTTCCTGCTGAATGGCATTTTTACCCGGTTCATATAAATAAACCGCGTCTTCATACAAATGATACACACCCTTGAACTCACGACCCATGCCGATTGGCCAGGTAATCGGTGCG
The DNA here is from genome assembly GCA_035478795.1 of Gammaproteobacteria bacterium. Classification (GTDB taxonomy): domain Bacteria; phylum Pseudomonadota; class Gammaproteobacteria; order DSM-16500; family DSM-16500; genus DATIJJ01. Next base: position 26,823 of record DATIJJ010000022.1, read on the forward strand.
CATTGAATTTTTAAAATCGTTTCAATTTCATCGAGCAAGTCGATCGGGTCACGCGTGTCGCGATCCATTTTATTAATAAATGTAATAATCGGTGTGTGGCGTAAACGACAGACATCCAGTAATTTAATCGTGCGTTCTTCGACACCTTTTGCCGCATCAATCACCATGAGAGCGGAATCAACGGCTGTCAGTGTGCGATAGGTATCTTCCGAAAAATCCGCGTGTCCTGGGGTATCCAGCAAATTCATAATGAAATTTTTATACGGAAATTGCATCACAGACGTCGTGACTGAAATCCCGCGCTGTTTTTCAAGCTCCATCCAGTCGGACGTTGCATGGCGCGAGGCTTTCCGCCCCTTGACGGTCCCGGCCATCTGGATCGCCCCGCCGAATAACAGCAGTTTTTCAGTGAGCGTCGTCTTGCCCGCATCGGGGTGGGAAATAATCGCAAACGTACGGCGTTTTTCGAGTTGTTTAATGAGTTCGGACATGGTTTTTCACACTTAATCGGAAGAGCATTTTACCTTTCCGAACCCATTTATCAAAGCGATTCTCTTGTTAAATATGAAAAGACACCGGGCGGCGCGGCGTTTCATTAAATATCACCGGGCATGAGGGTTCCTCAACTGCCGGATGGAATGCCTCGAGGAAGGGCTTTTGCGTCTGTGGTTCAAATTTGGCGAGCTCTTTCAGAACGGGATTTCGATCAGCGGGTGCCAGAAATCGGATTTCTGCTGCCCTGTACTCATCTGCCGTATAACGAAGCTGGTTGTTAATCCCGGTTTGAAACAGGAGCATCAGTTTTTTCAGATGGTCAGGTGGAAGACGCGCTTCGGTTTCAAACTCACTGACCCGATGGGCCCCATCCTCAAAAGGTTTATTTTCACGATAAAGTATATAGTTTTTTCCGTCAAAACCACCATCATGGAATTTATGGGCGATGCAGAGACTGGCAGCCATCAGGCAGTAACAATTTTCAATACCAAAAGGTTGATCTGAATGATTACGAAACCAGGTATCCATCATCAATGTCATGTGCAAAAATGCTTTCACGCTAATTCGCTCGAGATGAAGAAACCGTTTCAAATAGTCCTCGATACTCGGACAACCTCCCTCGGAAAAGTAAGTAAATTCGGAGATAAATGGCAATTTATCTTTATCTTCATCCATTTTTTTTGCATAAAAACGGGCAATGGCTTCCACCAGTTTGGGCTTGACAGGAGCTTCGTTGTCTTTGACTTCGTCTACCGGTTTGATTTCGTTGTCTTTGACTTCGTTTACCGGTTTGATAACGAACGGATCCTCCGTGATATCCAGCTTTTTTCGTATGGAAAAGGTCGTTGACTGGCAATCCGTATTTGGCATGAGATCCAATCCACGCTTTGGAAAATATTTTTTATGCCATTCTTCATACATCAGGGACCAATCAAAAGGCGGCTCTTCGCGATGAACATAGTCATACTCATCAAGCACATCCGGATTCCCGGATAACGTTTTCTTTTCCTTTGTCCACTGAAACAGAACAGCGCAGAGTTCTTGCTCCATTTTGTTCAACTCTTTCAGCGAAACGTTACCCACTTTGGCAAGCCAGGTATTCAAATAACTGTCACTTTTCTCATGAACAAACTTGTCTGCCACGACAAAACTGGTGAAGATCAGACGATGTGCATTGTATGGATGCAAATAATCGTTGGTGCGAGCCAGATAGAGATCCACAAAAATCGCCATATAAATAAAGGCCGCCACACTGCCAGTCAGGTGGGTTCTGAT
>DATIJJ010000023.1:0-28123 GCA_035478795.1 Gammaproteobacteria bacterium
AGAACATCTTGCCTGGATCCCGCGGACAAGCCGCGGGACGACGTAAGCAAGGCTGGACGACGTAAGCAAGGCTGATTGTCAACACACTCCAGCTTTTTTATTATACGCCAAATCGGGTTTTTTTGGCAATTCTGTGATATTTTAGCGGGCATCCAAAACCAATGAGGATCCGGATACGTGCAGAAATCCACCATTCTTGTGCTTTATTACAGCCGTTACGGTCACGTGAAACAAATGGCACACCACATTGCGCGCGGGGTGGAATCCGTTGTCGGGGCTAAAGCACGCATTCGCACCGTTCCATCCGTCTCACCGAACACCGAAGCGAGTGAACCGGCTGTGCCAGAAAGCGGTGCCGTGTATGCGACACTGGATGACTTGCAGGAATGCGATGGACTGGCGCTCGGCAGCCCGACCCGTTTTGGCAATATGGCGGCCCCCATGAAATATTTTCTGGATGGCACGACGCGTCTTTGGCTCTCCGGAAAACTCGTCAACAAACCGGCGGCTGTCTTCAGCTCAACCGGCAGTTTACATGGCGGACAGGAAATGACACTCATCAGCATGATGGTGCCATTACTGCATCTCGGTTATATTTTTTTGGGCATCCCTTACACGGAGCCAGATCTCAATACGACACAAAGTGGCGGCACACCGTATGGCGCCACCCACTGGTCGGGTACGGATGGAAAAAAAACCGTCACGGAAGAAGAACAACGCCTTTGTTTTGCACTTGGCAAAAGACTGGCTGAAACTGCACTCAAATTACGTTCTGGAGAATAATGGCCACATGAAAAAAGCAATCGGATTTAATTTAATGGAACTCATGATCGTGCTCGTCATAGTCGGTATCCTGACGACCCTTACCCTGCCCCTTTATTCAAACCATCTGGTCAAAGCCAGACGTCTCGGTGCTGAAACAGGGTTGATTCAACTGGCGAGCGCCATGGAGCGATATGACTTGCTCCATAGTACGTATAAAGGCGCGACACTCGACAACCTGAACATCCCTGAAACGCTGGAAGACAAGTCCTACCAACTGGTCATCGCATCGGTCACAGCCAATGATTTTGTCATCAAGGCCGTCCCGCTTCATAGTCAGGCGGAGAAAGATGTCGCCTGTGGTACCCTGTTGCTGGATTCGACCGGCAAAAAAGATATCACAGGCTCTGCTCGTGTATCAGACTGCTGGGAAAATCATGGGTGACACCTGCCGTGATCCTTCCATTCTGGCGGATGGACGCTGGTCTGGTCAGCATGGGATCGGTCGTTTTTCGACAGAAATTTTATCGCGCCTGCACCATACGGATATTCTGACAGACGGTCCCAAACCGTTATCACTGCAAAATCTGGTCTGGCAAGCGCGAGCCTTATCACGCGTGAAAAAAAAATATCGTCTTTTTTTCACACCCGGTTTTAATCCCGTTCTCTCTTCACCGATGCCTTTCGTCATCACACTCCATGACCTGATTCATCTCTTTGCGCCGGGCAATGGTGAGTTATACAAAAAAATCTATTACCGTTTTTTGATAAAACCAACCGTCATGCGTGCTCGCCACATTATAACCATTTCAGATTATTCGAAAAAAAATATTCTGGAATGGGTTGATGTCCCCGCAGAAAAAATCGTGAATGTCAGTTGCGGGATTAGCACTCATTTGACAGCAGAAGGCATAAAACATTCGCCAGGATATCCATATCTGCTTCATGTGGGCAATACAGAAAAAAAACATAAAAATGTGCTGCGTTTGTTGCAAGCTTTTTCCATGGCAAAAACCGATCCTGCGCTACGCCTCATTTTTACCGGCGAATTTTCGCCTGAATTAAACCAATGGGTGCGCACACATCATCTGGAAAATCGAATTGTCGTGCAAAAACAGCTTCCTGAAAAAACACTCGCAGACTATTATCGCGGCGCATGGGCTGTCGTTTTTCCTTCCTTGTATGAAGGATTTGGCTTGCCGGTGGCAGAAGGCATGGCATCGGGTGTGCCTGTCTTAACCTCGAATGTGACCTCCCTGCCGGAAGTCGCCGGTGATGCAGCGCTCCTCGTTGATCCGTATGATGTGGATGCCATTCGGGCGGGCATTGAAAAAATCGTAAGCGACACGGCATTGCGCACACAACTCGTGCAGCGGGGATTGGCGCGAGCTCGCCTCTTTTCATGGGAAAAAACTGCACAAATGGTGCAAAAAGTGTTAGACTGTGACATTTAATGGCCAAAGCGTGGCATTATCATGCAGCATTCCTCATCCAGACCTGTTTCATTTTTTAACGTTCTGTCCTTTGCAGCCCGATACTGGATGCAGCAACCCAGGACGCTGATTTTTATCGTCCTGACAACATTGCTCGCGGCTATCCTTGAAACCTGCCTGCCCGGTGCATTATCCCATTTTCTCGATGCCATTCACGCGCATAAAAATCATGTGTCAATCCTGCATGCACTGGGACTCTTTCTTGGCATCTATCTCGCACAGACCATGCTGTTTGGCGTGACCAATATTGTTTATAACGCATTTGAAACGAAACTTTTCAAATCCGTCGTTGATGCTATTTACACACACGTCCTGCGTCTTCCGGAAACTTTTTTTGCCAATACTTTTACAGGCAGTATTGTTTCCAAAATCAATCGTGCGCGCCAAAGAATTGAAGTGTTTGAAGATCAGATTTTATTACGTGTATTTTCGACGTTAATTATTTTAATCAGCAGCGTGGTTCTTCTGGCCTTTCTGTTTCCCCTGCTGGCAGTATGGCTCGGCATCTATTTTGTTATTTTTATCGGGATCAGTGCGTTTTTGATCTTCACTATTTCAGGACCTGCGCAAGGTATTTATGCAGATGCCCAGGATCATTTCAGCGCACATCTTGCTGATAGCATAAGCGGTATGCCAACGACAAAGGCATATGCACAAGAGTCCGAGGAATTGTCACGGTTTTTGGACAGGACTGATGATTTACGCCTGAAAAACGTGCGCGCCTATCAGTTGGGCAATCTGGCATCGCTCATTCAACGATTTTTATTGACCGGCATGCTGGCGCTTTTGATGGGTGGCGGGCTCTGGTATTACTTCCATGGATTGGCCAATATTGCAGACATGGCGTATCTGGCCTTTGCCTACAACATCATGCAAAGTTATATTCGGGATGTCGGTGAAAACATCAAAAATTTATTAACCTCATCCTACGATTTGCACGCTGTGATTCAATTATTACGTGAACCGCCTGAAGTGCCGGATGAAGCGACCCTGCCTGCGCTGTCCATTCGTCATGGAAAAATTATTTTTGATAACGTCACATTTACTTATCCGAATAAAAAAACGCCTGTTTTTAAAAATCTGTCCGTTGAAATCAAATCCGGTGAGCGCATTGCGCTGGTCGGCCATTCCGGTGGTGGCAAAACCAGTTTTATTCGTCTGGTTCAGTGTCTTTATTCGATTCAACAGGGACGCATTACGATAGATGATCAGGATATCATGACGGCTTCACGTCATTCCTTGCGAAGCGCCATTGCACTGGTGCCGCAGGAACCCATTCTGTTTCATCGCACATTGCACGAGAATATCGCCTATGCAAGACCGTCAGCCAGTATGAGCGATATACGACGTGCCGCACAAAAAGCCTATATTGAAGAATTTATTTTAAATCAACCTGAACAATACAATACGCTGGTCGGTGAACGCGGCATTAAATTATCCGGCGGTGAGCGTCAACGTATTGCCATTGCACGCGCCATACTCGCTGATCGTCCCATTTTAATTCTGGATGAAGCAACGAGTTCGCTCGATTCCGTGAGCGAGCGCGCAATCCAGAATGCACTGCATACCCTGACCCATGGTCGCACCTCCATCATGATCGCCCACCGTTTATCCACCATCCTGGACGCTGATCGCATTCTGGTTTTTGATCAGGGGAGGATTGTGGAAGAAGGGTCTCATGAGGAATTGGCCGCGAGGGAAAACGGATTGTATGCGCATTTGTTCAGGCTGCAGTCGGGTGGGTTTATTGCGGAATAGGCTGTGTTTTTAAAAATTATTTTTCCACTCTCGTAAGGCATGAAACACTTCCACCGTACTCATGCCTTTTCGACCCACCTCATTTTCAACGCGCAAAATGACACTTTTCTGCCTGCACCGCAAAAAAGGATTGGTTTTTTTTTCAAGCCCCATTGTCGAGGGAAGTGAGGGTTGATGATTTCTGCGTAATGTTTCTGTTTGCTCGATACGCTGTTTAATGTCTTCATTTGCAGGCTCTATGTGCAAGGCAAACTGCAGGTTGGCGAGAGTATATTCGTGACCACAATACACTTCTGTATCGGGAGGCAAGGCCGCCAGTTGTTCAAGGGAAGACAGCATTTGTTCTGCCGTTCCTTCAAACTGACGCCCGCAACCTGCGCCAAATAACATATCACCTGAAAACAACATCGGGTGCGCGTAAAAAGCCACATGTCCCAACGTATGGCCCGGAACAGGAATGACGCTAAAAGCGTCCGGCCATTGATCGAATGCAATCATCTCACCCTGTGTCACCGGATGGGTAACAAATGGTATATTTTCGGCAGGATGTCCATAAACAGCCACCCTGGGACAGGCATCCACCAGTTCACGAATGCCACCGGTATGGTCAGCGTGTTTGTGTGTCGCGAGGATACCCGCCAGTTTTAAAGAATGCTGATTCAGAAAATCCAGCACAGGAGACGCCTCACCCGGATCGACCACCACGGCCTGACCCAGGGGGTCATTGACCACCACCCAAATGTAATTGTCTTTCAAAGCAGGGAGCGGGATAATTTTTAGCATAATTATTGATCCTTTATGGAATAAATCAATGTTACAATATGGCCAATTGTAAGAGCAAACCGGAGCTGTTCAAATAAGGATATAGTCGATGCCCACACTCATTTTTCTTGCCATTGCGTATCAAATTCAGAATATTAAATGGCGTTCTTTTTTTATCGTTCTGACGGCTGCGAGTTTTATTTTCAATCTGTATGACGGGATGTGGCCACAGGAAGTGTATTCTCTGGTCATTGTCATGTTGCTTTTTATGCTGACGCCTCATTTTTCTCGCTGGTGGCAAAAACGGAATGAACGCAATAATCCTGACTCTTTTTTGAATTTTGCGAAAGACGCCTGGCTACTCACCAAATATAATAAATATGATTTGCTTTTTTGGGTTTTTTTTCTGATTTTATCCATCACGGCTGTTTGCTTTTATACCGGTTTGACCAATCAGATTTTACTGGGCAATCTGCTCGCTGTTTTTTTACTGATTTATGGATTTAAAAATTTGTTTTTCGTGATACTGCCACCTGAATGGTTTTTACATGATGCCAACACGGAATATACCTTTTTTTCTGTATTTATCGCCTGGTGGTTATCGCACTTAATCGCCCAAAAAATGGGGGTTCAATTTACCCTGCCCATGATCATGGCGGCGGTAACGTGCCTGGGCGGATTTTATCTGGTTAAAAAAAATAACCGTTATCTGATGCCTGGATGCGCGCTGGTTTTCGCAGATTTGATCTGGCAACTTTTGCGACTCATACAGGAAAGCGACACTTATTCCAGTTCACTGATCACAACGGTATTGATTTTGGTGATCACCCTGTTGATTGGTTTAATCTGGCTCATCAAAAAACCGGGGATTATGCCGATTGTCTACCTGACGTTATTTCAACTTTTCCGTTTTTCAACATTTTCCTATGAAGCGACAGAAAATGCCGTTGCCAACAATCTGTCCGTATCGGAAGCATCCGATTATACGCTTTACCTCGTTTGCTGGATGTACATTGTTCCCCTGTTATTCTGGATAGTGGGATCGAGACAAATCGAACGCAGGGAAAATACAGGCACGCCAAAGCACGTGATGCGAGAAAACAGAAGTCTTGAAAATTTGAAAAGAAGGGCTGGCGATACCTGATTTATCTAGCCCATATTCAGCAGCTCAAACACTTCTTCATCACTTGTTTGAGAAAAATTTTCATAAAAGGCGCCTACCGCATAAAACTGATAAGGTTTGAGCGGGCAAATGATTTTATCAACCCATCCTTCCATTTCAACACATGTTGAAAAGGGAGCGACAGGCACAGCCATCACAATATTTGCCGGATTTTGTTTACGCAACGCCATGATGGCAGCACGCATCGTGGCACCCGTCGCAATACCATCATCAACAAGAATAATGGTTTTATCCTTTAATACTGGAAAAGGCCGATTGCCGCGATAGGCTGATTCGCGTCGCTTTAATTCTTCCTGTTCCGATTGAATCACCTGATCGATAGCGAATTTTGAAATATGGAGTTCCCGAACAATTTCATCATTAAAAACAACCGTTCCACCTGTTGCGATGGCTCCCATTGCCAGTTCTTCATGTTCCGGGACTCCCAGTTTTCTCACGACAAAAACATCGAGTGGAACAGAAAGCGCTTTTGCAATTTCATAAGCAACGGGTACGCCTCCGCGTGGGAGCGCCAATACAATCGCATTCGGGTTTTTCGAATAAGATTTCAGTTGTTCTGCCAGAACCATACCAGCTGCATGACGATCGAAGAATTTTTCCATTTTAAAAACCCGGTCCTTTATTCAATTCAGGCTGTTTTGCATTATCAGCCGATGCTTTCAGTTTAAGCTCATGTATTTTATCAAGCACTTTATCACTTGCATAACGCATGATAGCTAAAAATGAAGTGGATTCAGTAGGAAATGAAATTTGCCCGCTCATCATCAGATTCAAATGAGTATAGTTAAGATAAATATAAATTCGAGCCAGATTGTAGTCTTTCATCGCTCGCATCTGGCATGCCAACTCTTTTAAAATGTTTCTTTCTTTTTTATCCAGCGAAAATCCACTTAAAAAAACACCCACATTTTTTTTGTTGCTCATACATAAAAAAAATGCAGCGACATGTTCTATTCTATTGTCAAGAATGATTTTGTTCCACTCTAATAGTGTTTCATCCGGGTATTGCCTACCGTAATCCAGATAAAAAAACATCAAATAAGCCAGTTGATTCATAGCAGGATTTTTGGATTGTCTTGCTGCATTTCTGTCATGAGCATTTAACGAGACGCCCAATAATTGCATGAGCAACAACGCAGCTGGATTTTGACTTTTTACTGCATAGGACCCGGCTCCGACACTCACACCAGGCACTTCATTAAGATCAAGGCCCAGCTCAACTGTGGTCAAAATAGTGAGCGGATCACCACTTTGTGCAGCAGCATGTTGGGCTCCCCGACCAGGTTGAGTCGCAGGTTTATTTATTCGAAAGTTTTTTCCACTGCTTTTAAAAAATCGCAACGCCCAACTATTGCCGTTTATACCCGCATGAAGTTCAAATCCACTACCAGCACCATCCAGTTTTTCGATATCCAAACCCAGTTCACTGCAGAGGGCAAAATCTTCAGGTTTACCTATTTCTGATAAAATATGCTGTATGCCGTTTTTTTCTGTGGTATTGGTTTCTGCTTTCATTTCAAGACCTCTGTCTCGACAGAAAAGAAGTGCTTCACGCCCTCCAGATGCTGCGCAATGTTGAACGCCCCAACCTTTCTCAGTGTAAGCTGTCATATCAAGGCCTAACTCAAGACAAGTTTCAAGTGCTGCACGTTTGCCACTGCCTGCAGCAGAATGTTGCAATCCTTGACCAGCGCATTTGACATCCATGTCAAGCTTCATTTCATTGCACGCCAAAATAGCTGCTTTTGATCCGCTCATTGCAGCCCAATGTTGGACACTTAATTGTCCGGGTGTCAGAACATCGAAAGGTAATTTATATTTATTTTTGAAAAGCCACATTAAATCAGTGTTTCCAGTAGCTGCAGCCATGTGCTGTATAGATACTTTATTTTTTGACAAACTCTTTATGTCAAGTTTTAAATGATCTATTGCATATTGCACCGCTGAAAGCGAACCACTTCTGACAATAAACTGAAAAATATTATGTTTTTCTATATAATGTGAAGCACCAATATTAATTTTTAATTCATTAACACAGTATTTAATTGCATCAACATTTCCGCTCAATGCAAAAGCAGATGGAATGAATTGATAACCAGAACTGGAAAATTGTATATCAAAACCAAGATATTTGTAATGAATCAATCCTTGAAGATCACCGCTTAAAGCTAAATAAAAAAGTGCAGGTCGATCTTCAAAGACAAATGGCTCGTTTTGAATTATTCTGCTTCTATTTTTTTTCAACCAGTTTTTAACTAATTCGGGATGCCTGCTCAACAAAATAAATTGATCCTGATTTAGCATATTGATTTGATTTTTTTTAATGACCTGGTTTTTTTTGATGAATTGTGTTTTTTTGTATCTTGCATAAATGGATTGAAAATGATGAACTCCCTGAGCCTTCATCTCACCCATAAACGCATCAACCTGATTGCGAATCTTTGACTCGCGTGTTTCCTCCTTAACTTCTGCTGTCGAATCTACACTGGAATTAGAACCTTCAACAAGTGATCTCCCCGAGCCCAGCTCATCTAATAAAAAATCCAGATAAAATCCGTTAAAGAGAACATAATATAATTTTTTAATCCAGCGAGTATCTGACAATGTTCGATCAGCCATGGCTTTGTTAACCGCCGAACTGGATAATTCCGTATCGGTTAAATATTTAAAAATATTCGCAATAACAAGATCCGATACATGATTTTTATCAAGAAAATTATGGAGTGAGGCAGACCGGGATGATGACGAAGATGACATATTCAATCCTTTTTTTTAAAAACATAATCAAAAAATTTATTTCAAGTAATCAATAAACCACTCTTTTGCCAATCTTGCTACTTCATCAAGCGTCCCCGGTTCTTCAAAAAGATGAGTTGCACCTGGTATAATATCCAGTTTTTTAATGCAGTGCATTTCATTCATTGCATCCCGATTCATTTCAATCACCGGTTCATCCAACCCGCCCACAATAAGCAGGGTTGGCGCTTTCACATGGGCTAACGCTGTTCCAGCCAAATCCGGACGACCGCCTCGGGATACCACCGCCTTAACACTATTTTGTTTTTTGGCTGCCGCTTGCAATGCAGCACCCCCGCCCGTGCTTGCCCCAAAATAGCCGACGATTAAATTCTCTGTTTCGGGTTGTTTCGAAAGCCAGTCGGTCACAGATATTAAACGGGAAGCGAGCAAAGAAATATTAAAACGATGTTCGCGTGTCATGTCATCGACCTGTTCCTCATTTTCAGTGAGCAAGTCGAATAGCAAAGTGGCGATATTGGCGTTATTTAATAGGCCAGCCACGTGCTGATTTCGCACGCTCAATCGGCCACTGCCGCTGCCATGCGCAAAAAGTACAATGCTTTTTGCATGTTGGGGAATTTGTAAAATGCCATTCAGATGAATATCATCTATTGGAATTTTTATATCCGCTTTATATAAACCCATATTTTTCCTTTTTTAGTGTTTTTATTTTCCAAATAGTTAACCTGCTGGCAAGTATGATATAATTTTATCACAATATTAAAACAGGTGTAATCAGGAGTAAAAAACAATGCACCTCGAAAAATTTAAAAAAGACTCATGGAAAGTTTTTAAAAAAAACAATCATTGAAAATATAAATACTCAATACGAGGATATGAAATGCAAACGAGATTTTTTACTTCTGCAAATGAGCCGGTTTTTCCGTTTATAAATACTGAAGATTATGCTTCAAGCGCAACTTTTTACCCGTTTTCGCAAGACGGAGTGCTCAAGGAAGGGCAAAAAGGGCTTTGCCTCGCATTGTGTTATGAATGGCTTGGATCATTTTATGACTCAACAACCTTTTCCAATAACCCTTTTTTTGAGAAAGTAAAAACAAAAGCGTTTATCGAAAAAATGAATACCATGCAGGATCATTTTGACTTGCCAGATATCATGTATAGAGCAGCATTTAAAATAAAAATTTCTGCCATTGCCGAGCAGTATGGCTTCAATCGACTTGCCCGGATGCCGGATCGTTCATCCATTGAAATGCCGGGTATTGATGATCTGATCAGTGACTCGATTATAAACATCGCGGGCAAAATTATTTTTCTCTCCAAAAATAATCCAAATGACAAAGAAGGTCATGCAATTGCTATCGCATGTAAAATGACCGAGTGTGGCATTCAAATTGGTTTATTTGAACCTAATTTTGGGCAGGCGTTGTTTACCTTTTCTGCGCTGGAAGACACCTGTGATTTTCGTCATATTTGGGAAGTGAACGATATCAATGATAACAGGGAACCGAAAGTGCAAAAAACGATTTATGAATTTTGCGCTGAACTTTTTCAACACTATGCCTCTTCTTCGCCGTATACCAGCTATCGGTACGTCAGCATGGATCATACGCTGCATCAAAAAACACGAAACGATAAGACACTTGAAAAAATTCGGTTTCAGATTAATGAAAAGATATGCCCTCGTGAACAGGTTGAAGGAAATGTGAAGCGGATGCGTTTACGATAAGCGAATAAAAGAAACGCTTGCTACACAAATCAAATTTCGACAAGAAAACACCCCCTTATCAAAGGGCGTTGTTGCATAAATCAGGCCTCAATCGGAGCGGCTACCCCCTTATCAAAGGGGGTCGACGCACGTTCTTTGTGCGGCGGGGGGATTTTTTTTACAATCTGTTATTTCTTCAAAAATGACTTCAAGCACGCTATTAATCGATCGCAACACTTGCAGATTATCAAACCTTAATACTTTCAAATTTAACTGGTTCAGGTATAAGTCTCTTTTTTTATCTTTCTCTATATGAGCCTCATCATAATGTTGCCCGCCATCAATTTCTATGACCATTTTCACTGATGGCGCATAAAAATCCACAATAAAATTTCCAATGAGTTTTTGACGGTAAAATTGAACGTTTTTAATTTGCTTACGGCGTATGCACGACCACAATAATGCCTCGGCATCCGTTTGATTGCTTCGTAAAAAACGTGAGTTGGTTTTGTTTTTTTGGTTGTAATAAAGCATCGTTATCTCTGGTGTTTTTTTATAAAAAATTTGGCAGATACAGGTTTTATGAATTGTTACAGAAAAAATCCCCCCGCCGCACAAAGAACGTGCGTCGACCCCCTTTGATAAGGGGGTGTTTTCTTGTCGAAATTTGGTTTATACAGCAGCGTCGTCGCCTAAAGGAAAAAACAATAATAAAACCTACTCTGCAGATGAAACAGAATAGTGGCGAATAATTTTCTTGATAATTGCATCATAAACATCCCTTCTTATGGTGCGATGCAATTCAATTATTTTCCAAAGATAAGTAGCTGACGGCCTTATATTCCGCCCATCAAGTACCTCTTGAATAACATCTTCAGGTGTGTCTGCATAAAAAGCAAGACCGCTTAAATTATATTCTTTTAAAGACAAAATATCTTTAGTAATCAATCGTGCAAGATCATTTTCAAGCATGACCTTCTCCTTTTTAAAATTAAAATTCACCAAATAAAAATGGTCATTCTGTTGATCCATAAAAAACTCTCTCAGCCCTTCGCAGATACGAATAAAAACCTCCGCTTCCAGCAAAAGATATTCTTCCTTTGAAAGCTTTCTGAAATCAATCCCCATTAAACGACATAGTGGTTCCGTGGCTGACATAATCATTTTTAAACCGGAATACCCTCAAAAATATTCAGGTTTCCTCCTTCATTCATTGAAATAGTAATCTATGGCTTTTCATAAACAGATTATCAAATATAATGGGCATGAATATCCCCGTATTAGGGTATTGATTAGATAAGCCAGCCATTGATGCAAAGGATAAAAAACATGAATACAGTCGACCCCGTTATATGGAACGGAGCAGTACAAGAAAATGAATTGGATATCCAAAATATCGTAAATAACGCTGTTTATTTGCAGTATTTTGATCAAGCTCGCATTCAATATCTCCGATTAAAAGGCATTGATTGGGCAGAATGGCACCGTGATGGGTTTAATCTTGTTCTCATTCATGTGGACATGGTAATAAAACAGTCATTAAAAACACAAGATAAATTCTATATTAAATCAACATACGAAAAATCAGGGAGGTTAAAAATTATTTTCAATCAGGCAATGTATCATAATAAAAATGATACTCTGGTTGCAAAAGCGGCAAATACGATGGCATGTGTTTCTATCCATACCGGAAAACCGACCATGCCTGAAAAATTACTGACTTCATTATTTTAAACGCCAGGGTAGACACCATATGTATAATGCTTAAAAAATGCGTTTCGAATTACAGTATTAAACCTCATCCTTTCGCATAATAAAGATTAAAACCATCTACAAAACATTTAACGCGCTTCATTTATATTTTTTCTATCCCTAAAAATAAAAAACCCGGCAGCACTGGCTAACCGGGTCCAAGAAGGCGAACCCTCCTGGGATGATCATCACAAATTATAACATATCTACAAAAAACACAATATTGGTGTTAAAAAATTCTAAAATTAAAAACTGGATTTCAATTAAAAGTCGACCATGAAGCAGTTGATACACCGATCCAACCCATTGATTAAACTGGCGTCCCCAAGGGGATTCGAACCCCTGTTACCGCCGTGAAAGGGCGATGTCCTAGGCCTCTAGACGATGGGGACAGATAAGAAATGATCTGTCTGTGATAATAACCTCATCCAATGGTGGAGCTAACCGGGATCGAACCGGTGACCTCTTGCATGCCATGCAAGCGCTCTCCCAGCTGAGCTATAGCCCCGGCGGCGGCAAGCTACTATCACAATAGAGCAGCGATTCTAGGCAGAGCATGCTGCTTTGTCAATCAAAAATCGGCGATTTTTTAATTTAATTTGCAACAGCTGACTCTATGTTATTTTTGAGTCATTTTAAGGCGTTATCAGCGCATCCAGACGCTCTATCACCCGCGAACGCCCCAGCAAAAACAGCGTCTCATCAATCGGCGGCGATACCGTATCCCCCGTCACCGCCACACGCAATGGCTGTGCCACCTTGCCCATCTTCAAACCCAGTTTTTCGGCAGTCATAAGAATAGCCTCATGGATCGCCTCTTTATTCCAGTCACTTAATTCGGCAAAACACTGACGAATCAGAGCCAGCGCGGGTTTCACTTCTTCGGTAATATGTTTTTCGACTGATTCCGGATTGTAGATCACCTTTTCATCGTAAAAATACCGGCTCTTTTCTGCCATTTCCCGAAGCGTTTTGACACGCTCCGCCTGGGCTTTCACAAGATCCATTAACGAAGGACCATGCGTCACATCAATATTTAATTGTTGAAAATGCCAGGCCAGCTCTTTGGCAACATGCGCCGGATCACTGTTTTTAATGTAATGCTGATTGAGCCAGATCAATTTTTCCGTGTTGAACGCAGCAGGCGAATTGTTAATGTCCTGAATGTCGAAATACTGAATCATTTCATCCATCGAAAAAATTTCCTGATCCCCATGCGACCAGCCGAGGCGAACCAGATAATTCAAAAGCGCCTCCGGTAAAAATCCATCTTCACGGTATTGCATCACTCCGACGGCACCGTGACGTTTGGATAACCGTTTGCCATCACTGCCCAGAATCATCGGCACATGCGCGTATAAAGGCGGAGTCGCACCGAGTGCCCGCAAAATATTAATCTGTCTCGGTGTATTGTTAATGTGGTCGTCACCGCGAATCACATGGGTAATCTTCATGTCCCAATCATCCACCACGACTGTGAAATTATATGTCGGTGTTCCATCACTTCGCGCAATAATCAGATCATCGAGCTCCTGATTGGCAAACGATAATTTACCGCGAATCAGATCATCAAATTCAACTACACCTTCCAGCGGATTTTTAAAACGAATCACATAACTGCCTTCCGGCTGATCCTGTCGATCACGACAAAAACCGTCATACCGCGGCTTTTCCTTATTTTCTGTTTGTTCGGCGCGCAATTTTTCGAGGCGCTCTTTGGAACAATAACAACGATATGCCGTGCCTGTCTGCACCAGTTGGTCAATCACTGTTTTATAACGATCAAACCGTTTGGTCTGATAATAAGGCCCTTCATCATACGATAAATTTAACCAGCTCATTCCATCGAGAATAGCCCGCACAGACTCCGGCGTGGAACGCTCAAGGTCCGTATCTTCAATACGCAAAATAAAGGTACCCCGGGTCTTTTGGGCATAAAGCCAGCAATAGAGGGCAGTTCGAGCCCCCCCCACGTGCAAATAACCGGTGGGACTCGGAGCAAAACGGGTAATCACTGTCATGGAAATAACCTGCTATCAAGCGTTAGTTGCGCGTAACCTTACCCGCAAATGACCGGAACATCAAGCATCCCTCCCATTTTCTGATATCATAGGTTTCCGGGTATTTTAAGGATATTCTGCATGTTCAAAAGACTTCCCTCTCTCAAACAACCAGGTGAAATTGAATTTCAGAGTGCAAAAGTACTCTGGACAAATATTAAAGACGTTTTCATGCAGCCTCTTCAGACGGAAGAAGAAAAAAGAGCCTTCCTTGCCATTAACCCGATCTTCCTTGAAGTCCAGAAATTGCTTCATATCGCACTGATGAAAAAACATAAGGAGGCAACCCGGTGTTATGCCGGAATTTTACTGTTAAATATGACACAGATCATGAAACTTCCGAAAAAACACCCTCTGTCATTTGAAGAGATGGAAGAATACTATCTTAAAAATAAAATTTATTTTGTGAAAATCAAACAACTCCTCGAGAAATCACCCTTTACGGAGGATGTATTTTCAGCGCATATCCTGTCTGCCTCCCTGCTATTTGACAGGGAAACTTACTGTCAAAAGCTGCTCGAAAACTGGGATAAATTATCAGAAATTAACTCACCCTTTTTGGCCTATGCCATTATCAAGGCCAGAGAATTGAATTACTCGGCTGCACACGGTCAAAAAGCGTTTCAGGATGAAAAGAAAAAAATGAGACATCCGGATTGGCAATATCTATTTCTGCTTCAGTCTCTGCTTCAGTCTGAAAAACTGTTGGGAAAATTAAAAAACTACTCACTGGAAGATGCTGAAGCCATGCTTCAAAAAATAAAATTGCCTTTTGAGCCAGTCAGATGCGATTTTTTTGAATTGCCTCTTCCGTCAGAAAAACAAGTCAGAGACATGATCGGTTATTTATTGCTTCTTAAAGCCACGCTTGAAATTCGGGGAAATACGCAAACGTTTCTTCCGATCTTGCAACAGGGCGCTCCTGAATGTCAGGAAGAAAAAACAGAAGCGCCTGAAAAACTTGCTGATGTGACGGCTGGCAACACAGAAAAAATCGCGCCAATCATGATTCCAGCAGTCAATCCACCCAATGACGAACGACCTGATAGCGTTATTTTACCAGACTGTACAACGCCGCACCCAATGTCCAGTCAATACCGGTACCGTTTATCTGGTTAAGAACGGTTAACTGATACCCTTCCAGTCCATACGTGGCATGCAACAATTCCGTTTCATACGTGGCATTCGCGCAATACCCTGAAAGATATTTTTCTTTTTCTTTCGGATATGCTTTCTGGATATCACTCCAGGATTGATTACACACATCGGTGATCGTATTTTGAGTCCACATCGCATCCGGTGTTGTATCCACCTTGAAAAATTGCCACGTGTAAAAAATTCCGGAATACGCTATAAACTGGTGCTCCCCGGCTGGCAGTATTTGCTGCGCGACATGATGACTTGCGATGATGCCATCATACAGATTTCTGCAGGTGATGTGATTAAAGGCACCTCTGCGTGATGTATCAAATGTGTCAAACGCATAACCTGTCGGGAAGCAGGCATCGCCTTCCAGTTCTCGTATCACAGACGCGCGTGATTCATCCTGTCCCAGTCCTAAAAAGCTTTTGCTGAACACAGTGTAAGGTTGATTATTAATCGTGACTGCCACTTCATCATCCGTCAGATTTTTTGAAGCAGGCACCGCGTAGGCAATCTGGGTCGATGCACCGCCCATATCAATACTGCCAACAGTCGGTTGCTGATTCTGAAAATACCCTTCCAGATAATTCACATCCAGCCAGCCGTAAAAACCTTCCATTTTACCCGGAATGGTTTGAACATTCCCTTTGGCAAAAAAAGGAAAACTGTCCAGTGTCTGTTTGACACTGGCATAAATGGTCTGTTCTGTTTTTGGATTTTTTTCAGCCACAAGACGCATACCAGCTGTGCCAAAAACATTGACTGGCACAGTCTGCGCACCTGTTTTACCCGCCAATTGCGTTTGAGCTTCTGTCAGTAATTTTTTTAATGAATCCCCCGCCGCAGCCGGTGTTTGTTCGAATGAAGATAACCCGGGGCTTACGCTATCAGAGAAAATATCCTTCACCGACAGGGGCCGGGCTGGGTCGTATTGAAAAATATGCAGTCTTGAACCGGAACTGCCGGCGTCAACGAAAATAACATAATGATCATTATCGGCAAACGCTGAAAAACTGGAAACAGAAAGCAGGATAGCAACCAACACTCTGATGGTTTTTTTCATGATAAAACCCTTTTAAGATGACGGAAAATGTGTGTCTGGATTATACATACCCTGGAAAATGAATACAATATATGCAAATAAAAAAGGCCAAATGGAATCATTTGGCCTTGCAAGAAGAACAATAAACTAGATATTCCAGACGAGCTGCGCACCGACCAGATTAATATCGGTATTGACCTGACCGACAGACAAGGCACCGGATGCCGGGTTAAAATCATTGACATGCGCCTGTTTGGTAAAGACATGCGCCGCAATCATATCAATCGCGACTTTTTTGTTGACTGTATAACGCGCACCCACGTTCAGCCCGATCTTGCGACCATCCGGAAAACTCAATGCACGATTCGCATCACGCGTCGGTGTCGATTCAAACTTGATGGAACCACGCAATAACCACTTATCGTTCAATTTGTAATGCGCGCCCGCACTGAAATCCACCGTGTCGGAGAAATTTTGTTGAGAAACGACATTGACCTTGCCCGTGGGATTGCCAGGTGACGGCGGCTGAATATAATTTTGTCCATAATAATATTTGATAATGCCCCACTGATCATACGAGACAGTGCCCATCAATGCCACGACGGGTGTCAGTTCGTGGTACACACTCACCGTGGTCACAGGCGGCATGGGAATGCTCACCTTAAACTGATCCGTGTGGAAGCCCGTCATGCCATACAGGGCAAAATCACTGCCGCCTGTCATGTTCATCACAATTTTCGAACGATAATTTGCACCCACGCGCGTTTGATCATTCAAACGTAACAAGAGACCCGCATGCCAGCCACGTCCCCAATTATTCGCGTTATAACGGGAGACAGAATCGCCCGTTGTGAGCGGCTGGGTAAAAGCATGCGCGCGACTTTGCAGGGAGAAATAATGAAAATCCGGGCCCAGACCAAATGACCATTCATTATTTATTTTCATGGCAAAGCTGGGTGAAACATCGATGGTTTTCGTGGAAATTTTATTCAGATTGTAACGCACATCCGACCATTCGCCATAATTTTCCATCAAACCCCATGCCGGTACCACACTGATCCCGATGGCATAACGATCTTTAAAGGGGTAGTTAAAATGCAAGGCAGGCAGAATGGAATTGGGATAGGAGCTGGCATTCGCATTGGGATTGACATAACCCGGTGCACCTGGAATCGGTGATGGCGCAGTCGACGTACCTGAAAATTGGGTACGTTCGGCAACATCCGTCACTGCACCGACAAACTGTTCTGGCAAATACACAAGACCCGCCGAGTTATACCAGTTGGTGCCTGCATCCTCCACAACCGCCGCCTCCCCCGCATCGGCCAGTACCGACGGGCTTTGAAACTCCAGTTTATATCCGGAGGCAAAGGCCTGTGATGAAAGCAGTGCAATCGCACTCAATGTGAATAACTGTTTGAATGTCCGTTTCATGGTTTCTCCCTTGGCTGTTAAGTGATCTTGTCCAAACTCCGGTGTTCCTGCAGCAATGCTGTAAACGCCCTGGCATCAACCGGTTTACTAAAATAATAACCCTGCATATAGCCACAACCCCTCGCCCTCAGAAATTGCAGCTGCTCCAGGGTTTCAACGCCTTCTGCAAGCGTTGTGACATTTAATTCCTTCGCCATGGCAATGATAGCCGACACAATCGTAATACTATCATTATTTCCTGGAATATCGCGAACAAAGGATTGGTCTATCTTTAACTTATCAATCGAAAAGCGTTTCAGGTAACTCAACCCCGAATACCCTGTCCCGAAATCATCGACGGCGAGTGCGAGTCCCAGACGCTTGAAGTCTTTAATCAGATGAATCACCGCCTCATCCAGAATCGCCGTTTCAGTGATTTCAAGCTCGAGAAAAGCGGAACTGAGACCGGTTTGCTTCAGAATAGCTTGAATAGTCGCAATCAAATTGTCCTGGCGTAATTGTTTTTCCGCGAGATTTACCGCGACTTTCAGCGACGTAAAACCCATCTCATGCCATTTTTTGGTTTGCAGGCACGCTTCACGCATCACCCACTCCCCGATCGGAACGATTAATCCGGTTTCTTCGGCGAGCGGAATAAACTGCATGGGAGAAATAAACCCATGCACCGGATGCAACCAGCGCAGCAAGGCTTCCATCCCGCTGACCTCACCCGTGGTTAAATTAACCAGCGGTTGATAATACACCTGCAATTGATTGCCTTCGATGGCACGGTGCAGATCCGTTTCCAGCTCCAGTTGTTTTGGCATTTCTGCATTAATCTCGGCGCGATAAAACTCCAGCCGATTGCCGCCATATTGTTTTGCACGAAACATCGCGGCATCCGCATTGATCAAAAGCGCGTGTGCATCTTCACCATCCTTGCCATACAGACTGACACCCATACTGGCTGTGACTTTCACACCCTGCTTTTCCAGATAAATCGGATCATCCAGCAACGAAAATAATACATCAACCGGTGCCACAGCCTGATCCGCTTTTAAAGGTCCCACCAGAATGTTGAACGTGTCCTTGCGCGAAATCGTAATGGTATAGCGTACAGCATTTTCCCGGGCACTGGCGGCCGTCGCAAATTCACGCAAACGCCGGGCAACCGCCTCAATCATCGCATTCCCCGCCTGATGCCCCAGACTGTCATTGATCATTTCCATGCGGTTTAATGAAAAACAGACGACAGCAAACGTATTGCCTGTATCCCTGACTGCCTGAATGGCCGATTCAATGTATTGCGGCAACAGGCGTTGATTGGGTAAATCCGTCAGTAAATCATGGTTGGCCTGATAACTGACCAGGGTATTTTCGAGTTTTAATTTAAGCGAATCTTTAAACCATTGCGTACTGCGATGATTGATGCTGACCATAAATCCGATATAAATCAGCGAAAAAAATCCGACGAGATTATAGAAAATGGTTCCCTTCAGAAAACACCAGACAACCAGCGGGACAACAATAATGGTGAGCGTCGTCAGACACAGGAAAAATTGACCAATCGTACCGGTTGAATACCCGGTTGCAATCAAAAAGAGTGCGATAAAGGCAAAATACTGGCGCGTAATGTTATCCGGAATGAGAAAGACACAAATCGCCCACATCACAGCACAAAGCGACATGACCACCGAATAGGCCGTTAACCACTGACTCAGACTGTACCGGCTTTTATATTTGTTGTAGACAACATAAAGCAGTGTCAATCCAAGCAACGCAAGGTTATAAACAACAAACCACGGAAAGAGCCAGGCATTCGGCGTATAGTGAAAAAAATCGATGAAGATTGCGATACCGACCGGGATACCGCTGATCGTCCCGGGCAGACAACCCCGGTAAAGATGCTCAATCAACTCAGCCTTGACCTGCTGGTTGATCTGCGTTTTTTCCTGTGTGGAAATTTGTCTTTGATCGGCTGTCAAATCCATAGTCGCCTGTCACGCCTCCTGCGCATATTTCGATAAGTCTATCATCAGGAGTTGTGTCAGGCCAGACCTGTGTCATGCCAGCCTGCCTCCAGCTGGCATGACAGTTCGTGTATTAATGTACTCTGGATGCCTGGTAGCATTTTTTCAATGCATCCAGTTGCACACCGGGTCTCAATCCAATGATATAGGCTGCAGCCCCGCCCTTCACCCCCTTGAAGGGAATTTCCCTGTTTTCCAACGCAAAATCTTCATATTTGATGCTGTGACAGAGTTTATAGACATCGTAATGATGGGTGATTTTTTCACTGACATCATTGGTAAATTCCGCATAGGCAAAATCAAATCCCTTGCGGACAGCCAGTTCGCCACACGCCATATCAATGGCCGTCGACAACCCTTTCCCGCGATAATCCTGACTCACAACCGCAATCCAGACATGCGCAATTTTTCCCTTCACAAACTGTTTTCCGGTCATAAACGGTTTATCCAGTTCGTTCAGGAGCGCAAAGATGGGTTTCATTTTCGGATAACTCGTCATGTTCGGCACAAACGGATTAACGATATCCTCTGCAATCGCACAGGCAATCACTTCATTCTTTCGATCGATGGCGACCACACTCATGCCTTCGCGCGTTGCCTTTTCCAGTACATCCTTCGCGAAAGGTTCATAATCCTTGTAAGTCATCTTCAAATGTTTTGTGATCGGCTCACTGTCACAAAATGATTTCACAAACAATTGCAAGGCAGAGTCCATATAATCTTTCGTCAGGGTTCGGATGGTAAATTCAGTTTGAACAGTACTCATGGCTTTCTCCTTTTCTAATTTCAGTTCGTTGATAAATTGATCCACCAGTTCTCTCGTAATATTGGTCAACACACAGATCGTCGCTCGTTCCCCGGTAATCATCAGTTGATATTTTTTGGCAATGTCCATCGAGGGTCTTGGAAAAATCACGTTGAAGTGATACGGATAGGATACTTTGTCGGCGCCATACAACTTCACCAGTTCATTATGCAGATAGGTTGCAATTTTCAAATTATCATTGACCATCCCGGTTAATTTTTTATTGCCGCGGTCAAGCTCAAACGCACGCAATGCATTATAAAACATGAGGACATTCAATCCCGAGCGCGAACCGGTAATCGTCACATCGAGAATATTGCCGACATATTCGATGCTACGCTCCGTTTTTTCAAATGCCTTTTCGAAAAAAGATTGTCTGGCGAGAATCACGCCACACGGTTGTGACAAGCCGGGATATTTATGCGCTGAAAAGGCAAAGGTATTGACACCGATTGCCTCAAAATAATTTTCAACCTCGCCAAACGGTTTTAAAATCGGTAACACAAACCCGGTTAACGCACCATCCAGATGAATGGTATAAGTCGGTTTGGGTACTGACGCATCGAGAATTTTTTTAATACCTGGCACATTATCTATCGCACCCGTGATCGTTGTGCCCACGTTTGCAATCACAATCACCGAACTTAACGGGTGTGCACCCAGATGCAATATCAATTCTTTTTTAAAATTATCGAGATTCATGGAACCATCCGGATTCGACAAAATAGGCCGCACATTCAATCGCAATATTTCTGAAATTTTGGGAATGGAATAATGCGTGTGGTCTTTGGTAAAAAAAACAGTCGGTATCAACAATTGCTGAACCAGTGCATTTTCTTTTGTGACAGCATCCCTGTTATCCATGATTCGGGTCAACTGTCCGGTGCGATTTTTGTAATCGTCCTTTGGAATTTTGGCAAGACCCGCAAGGAGTGCCTGTTCCTCGCGTATCAATTGTTTGATCTCATCATCTTTTTGAACGAGCGCCTGCAATGCCATGTTGATCATGAAACGCTTTGACCACCAGAGACCGGCGAAATTACCTTCTGTTCCGCCGGTTGTCACATAACCTCTGACAGAATGTTCAGGCATGCCATAAAATTTTTCGAGCATGGCCAGCAATTTTCGTTCATGGCGTTTCACTTCCATGCGAGACGTTTCAGAGTCCTTGAAGGGATCCCCTACATTATTCAATAACACATTGGCAAGACTGCCCGATTGAATGCCCAACTCCTTGTTATTGACTACACCGAGATAAGTGAGAAGCGAGACGGGATAACCCATTTTATGGTCGGCAAGCTCGGTGATATAGCGCAATAACGCATTATAATCATCAAGTTGATCATCGTAGAATTCTTTGGGTGGGACTGAAGCTGTTTTTCTCCACATACTGACCCATATAAGTAGTATGCCAGCTATCATAATAACATATATAATGTAAGTAATTGCGGTAGAAATGATTCATCATCCTTGCGTTTGACTGTTGAGTTGCGGGAGGACTATCTCCATGAAAATAAAGACCAAAGTGCTCATCGCAACAGGACTTGCCTGTATTTTGTCGCTGGGCTTCAGCGGATTTTTTATCAATAGTCACCCGCTTCTTGCCCTCGTCGTTATCCTTTTGTTTTTTATTGGTGTATCTGCATTTTTTTATCACCATATCATCCGACGCATTGAATTTTTGAATAAACAATTGCATCGTGTCAATGCCAATCCGCGTGAAGATATCTTTCTCACCATTGTCGGAACAGATGAACTGGCCGATATTTCAGAAGAAATCAACAAGGCATTCGACAATCATCATTTGACACGCAATGAGATAAAACAGCAACTGAAACAAAGTTCAGACAGGCAACAGATCACCGTACATATCGATACTTCACCCTCCGGAAAAATAGCAGGACTCCTGCCCGAAGTCGATCCCCTGACAGAGTTGCCCAATCGAACGCTTTTCAACGATGCCCTGAATAAATCCATCAGTCATGCAAAACGCCATGGCACACTCTGTGCCGTGTTGCTCGTTGAAATGGATGCTTTCAAAAATATTGCGGTCACACTGGGCAGTGACATCGGCAATCATTTATTAAATGAAATGAGCAAACGTCTGACCGGTGCATTGCGCAAGGAAGATCTCGTGGCGCACCTTGAGGGCGAGGAATTCATTGTGCTCCTGAATGATATTGAAAAACCCAAATTCGCAAGCATCGTTGCTGAAAAAATACTGAAGACCTGTGCCCAGCCCATCAATGATTTTTTTCTGACAGCGAGCATCGGCATCAGTATTTTTCCGGCCGATGGCACATCGCTTGAAGATATCCTGAAAAATGCGGATATCGCACTCTTTCGGGCAAAACAGGACGGCGGCAATACGTACCGGTTTCATACCGATAACATGGATCTTGAAGCGCGTGAATTTATCCGTCTCGAACATGACCTTCGTCATGCGATCGAACAAAACGAACTGGTTCTTTATTACCAACCGAAATTAAACATCAAAAAAGGCAGCATTACCGGTGTCGAAGCCTTGTTACGCTGGGCTCACCCCGAGCTTGGCCTTTTAAATCCGGTGCAATTTATTTCTGTCGCAGAAGACACGGGTCTTATGATGACGATTGGAGAATGGGCGTTACGTGAAGCGTGCAAAACCAACAAATATTGGCAAGATGAAGGCTATGAACATTTCGCGGTGTCACTCAATTTATCACCGAAACAGTTTGAACATCCCAACATCGCTGAAACCATTAAAACGGTTTTAAATGAAACCGGACTGAATCCAAATTATCTCGAACTGGAAATCAGTGAAGCGACCGTCATGCATCACGTTGACGTTGCAAAAAATCGTCTCGATGCGATCAGGGAAACCGGTGTGGAACTGTCCATTGATCATTTCGGTGCGGGCTACACCTCCATCAGCCATTTGAAACAATTTCCGGTAAGCGCCATCAAAATAGATCAGAACTACATCAAAGGTGTTCCGAATAATCCGGACGATTGTGCCATTACCAACGCCTTCATTGGACTCGCTCATCACCTGGGTCTTGAAGTCGTTGCCGAAGGCGTTGAAACAGGGGAGCAGGTGGAATACCTCGCCGCACAAAATTGCGACATGGTGCAGGGATATTTTCTAAGCCACCCGCTGCCTGCCGACAAGATTGTGCTGCAATTTAAAAAATTGATGGATCGCGCGTTATTTTAAAATGTAACATTCACGCACTTTGAACGATATAAACAATCAGCACAACAATAGCACTCACCGCTACCATCGGATGTCCAATCGCCAGCATTTTTGGCACGCGCTTGCCGCTCGTATCCAGCGTAAACATCGTGAGTCCACCGATCGCCGCCAGCACAAAAAGCACAACACTTGTGATTAACAACGGCGCGGTATGTCCGAGCGCAATGTAAGTTGCAAGCGCTAAAAGTGCAAGTCCCGCCACACTGCCGTGCATAAACACAACGGGTTTATTGGTTCGTTTATTTTCGAGAATGGAGCGAAGTAAAAAAGTACCGAGAAAAGCCGCAATGAAAAAAAAGACAACCGCTGTCACCAACATAACACTCTCCCTGATCTTAAAGTTTGCATCAATTCACTGACCTCTATCCGTGCGTCATCCCGCGACGCTCTTCAAGCGGGACCCAGCGCCTTTTGTTAAAAATCACATTCGCCTGTGCGTCAACACAGGAAATTCTTCACGCACCTTGCGAGCATAATCGAGATCGATGTCCGCCACAACCACGCCTTCATCCTGAGATAAGGAAGCCATGACTTTCCCCCACGGATCCACAATCATACTGTGACCATACGTTTTACGCCCATTTTCATGCACACCTGTTTGTGCTGCGGCAATCATATACACCTGATTTTCAATCGCCCGCGCGCGCACCAGCACATCCCAATGTGCACTGCCTGTTGTCTCAGTAAACGCAGCAGGCAATACAATCATATCCACACCCTGATCATGCATGGTGCGAAAGAGTTCAGGAAATCGAATGTCATAACACACCGCAAGACCCAGTTTTCCAAACGGTGTGGATGCCACCACGACCTTCTCACCCGGCAAGGTTGTTTTCGATTCATGATAACTTTCGCGCGTTGCAGACAGCGTCACATCAAACAAATGAATTTTATCGTAACGCGAAATACTGTTTCCCTGATCATCATATAAAAAACAGGCAGCATGCACTTTTTCATCGGTATTGTCGAGTGCGACTGGAATCGTACCACCCACAATCCAGACGCCGTATTTTTTAGCCTGTTCCGCTAAAAAATCCTGAATGCGGCCATGCCCTTTTTTTTCACGGACTTTGACCTTATCCATCTGATCCATCCCCATCACCGCAAACATTTCAGGCAAGACAATCAGGCGAGCGTCTTTTAGAACTGCTTCCTGAATCCATTTTTCGGCAATGGCGAGATTTTTTTTGACATCCGAGTTGGATGTCATCTGAATGGCTGCTACACGTATCATGTTTATTCCTCACAAAACAATCGAATCAGTCACTGCATTCAAGATCGCCTGTCGAACCGTTTCTGCTGCCATGGCGCTGATCACGAGTTCTGTTTCATGCAACTCACCGAGTGATGCACAAATCACAATATCCCCATCACTTTCGGTAAATACTGGCGAAATCGCACGCGCCATGCCAGACATCGCCACTCTGCCAATGCGTTTTAAGGCTATTTTGGAAAAAACCGCATTGGTAAAAACCGCAACGAGTGTGGTATTCGCCAGATCACTCACGACATCTTCATGACCTGTTAAAAGATATTGCTCGCAATCCGCAAATTTTCCATCAGGCAAACGCGCACCGGCTACAATTTTTGAACCATCGCGCACATCGCCAAGACTATTCACGACGGCATAGGCGAGCACACTGACACCGTTTTTTAAAATCAGTTCAGCAAAACCGACACCGCCGCTCATGCGTTTGGCATGCGGCACAAATTTCCCGACGGATGCACCGGTGCCCGCCCCCACACGTCCTTGCAAGGGATTATTTTCGATGGCATACAAACACGCCTGATAGGCATTTTCCGGTGTCGGTGGTGTCGCCGATTTCACGGCAAAATCATAAATGCCGGCCGTTGGCACAATCGGCACATTGGCATAAGGCGTTCGATAACCGCGTCCCTGTTCCTGAAACCATTGCATGACACCCGACACTGCATTCAAACCAAACGCACTTCCCCCGGTAAACACGAGACCGTCAATATAGGGAACATGTGCATCAAGCTCCATGACATGTAATTCATGACTGGCGGGGGATGCGCCGCACACCGTATAGGCAGCCGGTGCGGGACGATCAAATAAAAAGACCGTGACGCCTGTTGCCTGTTCTTCATTCGAATAATGACCCACTTTTAATGATTGCATAAGGTTTTCCATCCTGTTTGTGTTGAGGTACTATATACCATCGAACGTGATCGGGGAGTATCAAAATGAAACTGGCGAAAATCATACTGGCCATTGGCTTAAGCTGTCTCGGTTTTTCGATTTACGCAGCCGATCAGGTGGTGAAAGAAGATACCACACCGCCCGGTTCTGAAGGTCCCCTGACTGTGAATCAAATTCCGCCAGTCTACACACAACCGGCGCCAGCAGCGCCACAACAACCCTCTGAAACCCGTCAGCCGGTGATGCCGTCAAATACGCCAACACCACCGCCTGTCGAAACGGTGCCAGCGCCGCAAACAACGCCACAACAGCCGGAACAGCCAGGCGCACAACCGGCTACTCCGCCGCAAAATACCGAACAGCCGGTGACGCAGCAAACCAATCAGCCGCCGGTGATGCAGCAATAACATCATCCGGTTGATTAAATTGTTCAAATAAAAACCAACGAGGATTCTCATGAAATCTGGCCATCCAAATCCAACTGCCGAGCAGAAAACCGAAAAACGCCCGCGTCGGTATGAAGATTTTCAAGTCGTTGAAACAGTGGACTGGAGAAAAATAAATTCTCACTCTTCGAGATATCAAGAGCTCTGGATAATGAGCAAAAAGCCTTTGGCAGGCGACGATCCAAAAAAACCTAAATATTCTCACCTTCACTATGTTAAAAAAATATGTCGCAATCCAACTTCTTCCAACTTTATCACTCCTGAAAAATGCAAAGCATTTGCAATCAATGAAATGCGCGCGCAAGAATTTTTGCGCTTGATGATGCCAACACAAAACAAGACACGCCTTATTTTTGATGAGCAAGGAGCGGTCTACGTCCAGTCAAAAGAAATTCCAGGATTTACTTGTCTCGGAAGTCAAGAGGCCCAGAATAAAGCCAGGGAAATGTTCAGCCTGGAAAAGTATGGAACTCCACACGGTGTGAAAGGATTTGGCGAACTGGTTTTTTTCTGTTTGGTTATTGTAGAGGATGGAGATTTTTGGAGTCGCAATGTCGGATATGCCGGTGTCGACTCTCAGCTTTATAAAATAGATGGAGGCCTGGCTTTTCTGGGCGCAAATACTCTTGGCTATTGTCGATTTCTAACACCACTTTATGATGATGTGTTGCTTGGTAAGAAACATCCCATTTTTATGCGGGAATATTACCGTGCCCGTTTAAAATTTATTGTATTGCCTGATCTCTTGCTTGAAAAATTTATACAACATTATCAGGTGGGAGAAGAAAAAATTTCTCGCAGTGACTATTTTAAAAAAATACGGGATGCTTTTCGGAAAATAAAAATAGAAGAAGATGAAGGATTTAAACAATATATTTTATCTGATGATGCAGTCACTGATCTTGCAGCATACCAGGCTTATTTAAAAGAATTCAAACTGACAGGGAAAATAAAACTGCTGGATCAATGTCCTGGTGCGCTGTATGAGATA
This sequence comes from Gammaproteobacteria bacterium, assembly GCA_035478795.1. GTDB lineage: Bacteria > Pseudomonadota > Gammaproteobacteria > DSM-16500 > DSM-16500 > DATIJJ01. Next base: position 27,505 of record DATIJJ010000023.1, read on the forward strand.
AATCATTTTTTCTGGAATTATCGCAAAACACTGGCTCCTGCTTTTACTCAACAACAGGATAACTATTTGTCAAAACTCGAAAAATTATCGCAACAGGCATTTGAACTGGCCGCTCAAATCAAAGAGCTGAACCCGGCGAATAAAGAAAAAGTACCTTATGAAACACGCATTGTAGAAGCGATTGAAAAAGATCAGGCATCCAATAAAGAAGATCAGGCATACGACAGTCCGGTTGCACTGCAAAATTGCATCCTGACACTTCAGCAAGATCTTAAGCTTGTTCGTTCTCAAAAAAAACCCGAAAAACAAAGCGCCGCCGGATTTTGGGGTTTTATATTTCCACCCGCACCGCCCGTGACAAGTGCAAGCAAAACAGCGGGACAAAAACCGTCAGCGCATCCTCAGCCGTCTGCCAGACAGCAGGGATACAAAGGACCTGGTTTTGGTTAATCGCGTAATGAAGTGTCAAAGTGTCGTCAACCATGCTGAGTTATGGTTATTCGAAGCCTCAATCGGAGCGTCATCCTGAGGCATCTTCTCGCCGAAGGATCATCTGCTATTTATAAAGACTTTTTTGCAAGAGCTTGTAGATAGCGGATGATCCTTCGGCGAGAAGATG
>DATIJJ010000024.1:0-3044 GCA_035478795.1 Gammaproteobacteria bacterium
GCCTTTAAATCGATCTGATACAAGAAAGGCGCTGGGTCCCGCTTAAGGAGCGTCGCGGGATGACGCACGGATTGAGGTCAACGATGAACAATAACGTAGCTGGGCTGATACAACGATGTTGAGAAAAGCCACCGAAAAAGACATCCCACGCCTGGTTGCCATCGAGCAGTTAACGCAGATGGCGCCCTGGAGTGCGGATATTTTCGAACGCTCTTTTGAACTGCGCTATGACTGTTGGGTCATTGAAGTCGATCAGCAGGTCGTGGCTTTTTTGATGATGTCATCCGCCATGACCGGCGAATCGCACATCCTGAATCTCTGTGTCGATCCGGCTTGTCAGCGTCAGGGCCATGGACAACAATTGCTGGATTATGCCATTTCACATGCAAGGCAGCATGGCTTCAACATGATGTATCTCGAAGTCCGTCGTTCCAATCACAAGGCCATTCGTCTGTATGACAAATCCGGTTTTGTCGAGATAGGTACACGAAAAGACTATTATCCTGCGAAACATGGCCGGGAAGATGCACTGATCTTCGCCATGGACGTTAGCAAGTCTAATTGACACCTGGTTATTCTTTTTACTATAATTAGCTCAAAATTATTCCAACGAGGTGCTTGTGCAGAATAGAAAACCAAAAAAACCGGAAAAACCATACAAACCGGTCGTCTTAAAACAATGGAGTCAAACAGAGATAAGTGATTTGCAGAGAAATGCACAGCAGCTGTTGACTCAAAGTACGGGCATCATAAACGATAAACTGGGTATTCCTTCAGAACCGGCACCCGAAATTAAATACGATGAAAGTGCGGTGAAGAAAAAACTGGTTGCGGCGATCGCTCGTCAATATGAAGAAAAACTGACAGCAGATAAGAGTAAACCGATAGCATCCTCGGTTTTTAAAATCTGTGATGATGCAGACCCTGTGATAGGAATGGAAAATTATTTAAAGCGGTTTTTGTCGCTCGACAAAATCAGTGTGAAGTCATTTTTACATATGACGTTGATGATAGATACCTGGTTTCGTTATCATCCCGGGGATCGTTTTGGCAGAGAAAACTGTTACGGTTTGATCACGACAAGTCTCTATGTCGCCCATTTGTTTCATGAGGGTGATTTTGATTTTGGGGATTATTGCAAGCCAGATGTAGAGAAAAAAAATGTTTTTCCGAGGCGTGATCTTTCGCATAGAGGTGTTTATTGTAACTTTGATTTCAGCGTTAAGACAGGTATTTCGACCAGCAAACTGGGTAACTGGAAGGATCGTTTTGAGGCGGGGATCAAGGGCGAGTTTCATTATACTGCTGAACAATACCATGCGGCCGAGGCGAGATTTCTGTTGCCGGAAGATCGACATCCGGCTCCTGGACAATTGACATCGGATCTTGCAGGATTCGAGCCATCTATTGGCGAAGAAAAAACCATTCAGATGACAGGCTCGATGGACAGGGAAATCAGAGAGAAACTGATCGAGAGACTGGCTGATCGGTTCAGCAAGAGAATGGAAGAAACAAAAAGTCAGCCACCCGTAATATCCCTCTATGACGCTGTTCCGAAGCAAAAAATATCCCTCAGGGATTATCTGGCACGTTTTATTTTTGACCGGCCAGATTGTGTCGTCGATCTTTCTGTTTCAGCCTATATTTACCTGGCGATTTTTCTCGAAGCCTGGCTTGAATGCAATCGGGAAGGCGGGTTTCACAGCAATAGTGAAAAGGTGAGTTTAAAACAATCCAATTGTTACCTGGCTATTCTGGTCAGTTTTATGCACGCGCAAAATTTTGCTGAAGACGACAATGTAAGTGTATACGATAAAAAAATCGCTGCGGTAGGTGGTGTCCCGATCACTGCGACGGATCCTGATGATCAGGACTGGATTGCCAAAACAAAGCTGACGCTCTTTGGTCACGATGTTTCGTATGAGGGTCTATTGGTTTTGAACAAAAATTTTTTTATGAGCCTTGCCAGTGGTGATAAAAGTTTTTTCTGTTCAACGAATCTTTATGAGTTATATAAACGCTATCACAATGAACTCTTGCCCGAGTACAATCTGGACCTGACACTGCGCCCTGTTTCGACAGCAGAAAAAAATGAAGAGGATGGTGAGGAAGAACGCGTCAATCATGTGATAACGAGAGCAACCAGGGTATTTGATGGACTGTTTTTGCTTGCGGAAAACAATAAACTACGCATCCAGGAAACACTTTTTAAAGGATCGTGGATTGATTGTTCATTGAAAGACTACATGCTACGCATCAGAAAATTTACGAAGGCCAGCGCTGAGACTTTTATTTACATGATTGTTTTTCTGGATATTTACCTGTCCCATTCTGGCGATAACCTTAATGAAACCAATGCACACCGTCTTCTCTTTACCAGTTTTGTCATTGCATATAAGCAGAAATATCCCGGCGGAAAACAGAATAATCATACGAATGAAGATCTGGTAAAAATTGCCGGGTTTTCGTTATCTGATTTGAATGCGATGGAGGAGATGCTTTTGAAAAATCTGACTGATGTCCAATTTCGTCATGCGCACCATGAAAGCAAATCGTTGAGTGGGGTATATGAGACATTTCGTAAGGATTTTTTGGCTAACCATTCGCTGGATTTCCGCCAGAAACAATCTTCCACAACCGGAAACAAGTCTTCTGTAGAGACACCGACTCCCGTGGTTGAACCCCGTCCTGCTACTTCTCATATCCAGGACACATTGATATCAGATGACACCCCAACGAGGCGCTTGTGTTGAAGTCAAATAATCCAAAGAAATGGGATGACTGGTATGATCCGAATGAGCCGGTGTCCAAAAGAAAATGCAGTCCGGATGAACTTGCAGAAATACACAAAAATGCGCAGCAGACATTTCGTGACCTGCAGGGTTCGCCACTCGCATTGCCTCACAGTACGGGCATCATAAACGATAAACTGGGTATCGCTCCAGAACCGGCACCTGAAATTAAATACGATGAAAGTGAGGTGAAGAAAAAACTGGTTGCGGCGATTGCTCGTCAATATGAAGAAAAACTGACAGCAGATCAGA
>DATIJJ010000025.1:0-2317 GCA_035478795.1 Gammaproteobacteria bacterium
TAACAGGAATGTTAATCGGATTGCCGAATTGATTTTAGCCCATGCCAACGTCAATGAAGTTGCACCAGAAAACCAGACGTCAGCATTGATGTACGCTGTCATCCAAAACCGTCTGGATATTGTAGAAGTGCTGCATCTTGCGGGCGCTGTGGTGAATGTTAAAGATCGCCTGGGCTACACGCCCTTAATGTATGCAGCCATGAACGGACATCTCGACATCGTTCGATTCCTGCTGGATCAGGGCGCTTTTCATGAAACGCTTAACAACAATAACCAAACAGCAGTCAGGCTGGCGCGTAATAACCGACATGAAGAAATTGCCACGTTGCTGGAATCCCTGCCCGCTCCACTCCGAGGGTTTCACACCTTACAGGCAGTGAGAGCCGCTGGAAGATTGGCCCCAGGTATTGCCCGCGCATTCGCGGAAGAACCCAATCCAGTAATAAGACAGAATAATGTTGACTTGACAGAGGCTGCTCTGCTAGGAGACGAAGAGCACTTTCACGGATTGCTTCGAACAGGTGCTCACATCAATGCTTTCAACGAGTATGGCGTACCGGTGTTAGCACAAGCCGCAGCCGGCGGAAACATCAACATCGTCCGATTTTTGCTTGATCAGCCAGAAACCAATATCAATGCTGGTTGTGCACTTGAGAACAAAACTGCTCTCATGCGTGCTGTATGCGCAGGACATCAAGCCATTGTTCATCTTTTACTGGATCGTGGTGCAATGGTAAATATTTTTGATTCGACGGGAAATACAGCCTTCATAGCCAGCACAAGGACTCTCAATCCTGCCATCGAAGCATTATTGCGTAATGCAGGCGCAAATACTGAACATCTTAATGATTATGGCATGAATGCGGTTCGTCGTCTGGCTCGACCTGATTCTTACGCGCCACTCCACACTCTGTTTTCGCAAAGACAGCTGGATAATCGTCCACAAAATCCCCACTATCGCGCACCCACAACTCCGGTGTCGCAGTTTCTTGCTGCTTCCTATCTAGCCGAGATGGTCGCCGACGCTCACCTGATATCGCAAGTACTGGCGTTAGAAGAACAAAAAATTCCTGCACCAGCAAGACACCTCGAAGAAAAAACAGTGCCTGCTGCTGCACCCAAAAAACCGCCTTCGACTTTTCAGGAACGACTGGCTGAAATCAACCATAATGATGAAGAAACGCCGAAGGATTACTTGTGCCCCATTTCACACGAGTTCATCAATGACCCTGTTGCAGCCAGCTCAGGCATTTTCTACGACAGATCCTCACTCATTCACTATTTTGAATCCCGCAACAATCAAAATCCTGACGAACTGCCATGTCCGATCATCCCGGTTTTTTCCATTTCAAAAAAAGAATTGGAATCGCAACCGAACGTTTATTTTAAAAACAGGCTGAATGATTTTGTGACGGAAAAAGAAAAAGCACACGCTGCAAAGAAAAAAGCTGAAGCAGCCCTGCCGCCCCCACCCGTCGTTTTTCCACCATCCGATCTCGTGAATTTACGCGCCGCTCGCTTGAGGCTATTTGACAGAGAAAACGCTCCTCGCCTCTATGCTTCAGCAAAAAATAAATCACATGGAAATACAACACGTGGATTTAAAAAAAGATAAAAAATAATTATCCGTTAAATTGATCCAGCTGGAAGATCGGTAACAAAACAGCGAGCACAATAAATAACACAATCGCACCCATCAATAAAATAATGGCCGGTTCAAATAACGCGAGGCTCGTTTCAATCAGTCTCGCAATATCCGCTTCCTGATTATTCGCCGCGCGCTCCAGCATATTTTCAAGCTGCCCACTCGTCTCGCCACTGGCAATAAGATGAATGCTCATCGGTGGAAAATACGTTGTCTGTCGAAGCGCCAGCGAAATGTTCGCGCCTTCACGCACATGATTCACCGCGTCCTGCACCGCTTTTCGGATGGGTAAACTGGTCACGAGTTTTGAGGCAATCGTCATCGCTTCCAGAACCGGCACACCGGTCCCTGAAAGAATTGCAAATGTTCTCGAAAATCGCGCCGTATTAATCACTTTAATCGCATTGCCAATCACCGGAATACGTAAAAAAAATCGATGCGTTTTTTCGCGAAAGGCCACACTTTTTTTCAGTTGATAACGAAATAGAAAAATCCCGGCGACGAGCGCGATCAGAACATATATTCCAAATTGATTAATGCCCGAACTGATCGCAATCAATATTTGCGTCATGTCAGGTAATGCCTGGCCTGTGTTGCTATACACAGCAATCATTTTTGGCACGACAAATTCCAGCAAAAATCCCACAATGCCAATCGCCACAAAAATCATGA
>DATIJJ010000026.1:0-4576 GCA_035478795.1 Gammaproteobacteria bacterium
GTCGGTAAAAAATATCAATTGCCGCCGGATAATCCGGTCGGCGATGACGGTTGTTATATTTCAACGACGCCACTTTTTGCAGGTCTGCATGTGAATGCAGCGAATCCACGTGTGATAGAAGAACTGACATCGCGCGGCAATTTAATTCATTCATCAAAATTAAATCACAGTTATCCGCATTGCTGGCGACACAAAACGCCACTTATTTTTCGAGCCACTCCGCAATGGTTTATCAGCATGGAACAAAATAATTTACGCATCATGGCACTTGCTGCGATTGAAAATGTGCGTTTTGTGCCGGACTGGGGACAGAGCCGACTGTTTACGATGGTGGACAAGCGTCCTGACTGGTGTATCTCGCGGCAACGTACGTGGGGTGTGCCGATTGCATTGTTTCTGCATAAGGAAACGGGTGAAGTGCATCCGGATTCCGACAATTTGATGGAAAAAGTGGCCTGCGAAGTTGAGAAAAAAGGGGTGGATGCGTGGTATGAGCTGGATGCGCAGGAATTACTCGGAAAAGAGGCTGGCCAGTATGTGAAATGCCGTGACATTCTCGATGTCTGGTTTGATTCGGGCGTGACGCATGAATGTGTGTTGCGAAAAAATCCGGCGTTGCATTTTCCGGCGGATTTGTATCTGGAAGGATCCGACCAACATCGCGGCTGGTTTCAATCTTCACTCCTGACATCGCTTGCGATCAATCACAAGGCGCCGTTTAAAACGGTTTTGACACACGGTTATGTGATTGACCTTGAAGGCCGGAAAATGTCGAAATCACTCGGCAATGTGGTGGCGCCTGAAAAAGTGATTCAAACCATGGGTGCGGATGTGTTGCGTTTGTGGGTGGCATCGATTGATTACCGTGCGGAAATTAATGTGTCGGAAGAAATTCTGACGCGCACATCCGAAACCTATCGACGCTTGCGCAATACAGCGCGTTTTTTATTAGCGAATCTCGATGGATTTGATCCGGAAAAACATATCGTGCCGCCTGACAAAATGTTATCGCTGGATCGTTTTGCCACGCACAAGGCAAAACAACTACAGGATGAGATTTTGAAAGCGTATGAATCGTATCAGTTTCATTTAATTTATCAAAAAATTCATCATTTTTGTGCGGTGGAACTTGGCAGTTTTTATCTGGATATTATCAAGGATCGTCAATACACGACACAGGGAGACAGTCTCGCGAGGCGATCCGCCCAGACAGCGATGTTTCATATTCTGGAGGCACTGGTGCGCTGGTTTGCACCGATATTAAGTTTTACGGCGGAAGAAATCTGGCAATACATGCCGGGCAAGCGTAATGAATCGGTTTTTTTAAATACGTGGTATACCGATTTGCCGACACTGTCAGATGATGAAATGATGAATGCCGCGTATTGGGAAAAATTGCGGCTTGTGCGGGACGCAGTGAATAAAGAATTGGAAACGGAACGAAAAGCCGGAAAACTGGGTGCGCCACTGGAAGCGGAAGTGCATTTGTATTGTGATCCGGCATTAAAAACAGAACTGGATCGACTGGAAAATGAATTGCGATTTGTGTTAATTACATCGGGTGCTGATGTGCATGTGTTAAATTCGCATGTGCCGGGTGATGCGATTAAAACAGATGTGTCCGGGTTATCAATTAAAGTGAACCCGGTGACGTATCAAAAATGCGAGCGATGCTGGCATCGACGAGCGGATGTAGGGCAAGATAAAACGCATCCGACGTTGTGTGCGCGTTGTATTTTGAATGTGGATGGAGCGGGTGAAGTGAGGAAATTTGCATAATGACACAGAAAAAATCGGGCTTACGCTGGTTATGGATAACATTACTTGTATTGATCGTGGATCGCGTCACCAAATATTTCGCGCTGCAGAATTTACCGCCTTATGCACCGGTACCCGTTACCAAATTTTTTAATTTGAGTCTCGCCTATAACAAAGGTGCTGCATTCAGTTTTTTGAATTCAGCGAGCGGCTGGCAAATCCGGTTTTTTGGCGCGATTGCTCTTTTGGTGAGTATTGGATTGCTGATCTGGCTCTCGCGATTATCCTCACGACAACGCTGGCTATGTGTGGCGTTAACACTCATCCTGGGCGGTGCGCTGGGTAATTTGGGCGATCGTTTTTTATATGGGCATGTGATTGATTTTCTCGAGTTTTATGTCGGAGACTGGTACTGGCCTGCATTTAATATTGCAGACAGTGCGATTTGTGCAGGCGCTATCATGTTGTTGCTGGATGCAGTGTGGAAGCGGAAAAAATGACCAAACTGTAATCAAAAACCTCCCCCTAATTGATTAATAAGGAAATTTTAAAATCCCTTGGGGAGATATATTTTTCCCACTATGATTTTTTCCCACTTTTGGTGTATAATAAAAATCAGGTGAAGGAGGATATTATGCCATCAGCAATGAAAAAAGTGAGACCCGATGCCAAAGGCAGGATTTTCCTCGGTACTTTGGCAGAAGGCGTTAGCAGTTACACCATCATCAAGGACCAGGGGCGTCTTATTCTGGAGCCCAATGTGGAAGTTCCTGCGCGCGAAAAATGGCTTCTGGAAAACAAAAAAGCCCTGCAACAAGTGACAAAAGGAATAAAGGATTCAGCTGCATCACGCACAAAATCGCGAGGCAGTTTTGCACAATTCGTGGATGATGAAGAATGATGTTTGAATTGAAATTTACCGAACAGGCTGATAGTGATTTGACGTTTCTCGAAGAAAACCCACATTTAAAGAAAAGATTAAAAGCTGTCCGAAAAGCATTGGGATATTTGGAAACCGATCCACGCCATCCGAGTCTTAATACGCATAAATATCATTCTCTTCGTGGCATGAAGGGGGAGGAGATATTTGAAGCCTATGCCGAAAACAACACACCTGCTGCTTATCGAATATTTTGGCATTATGGTCCCGGGAAAAAAATCATTACTATTCTGGCAATTACAGAACATCCATAACAAAGCAGGCATATATGCCGGGCAAAAGCGCAATGAAAATGACCAAATTGTAATCAAAAAATACCCCCATTTAAGCTTCCCTTAAGCTGATTTCTCTATACTTGCCCCTATTATATGAATAATTTTAGGGCAGAAAGAGGGGAATGGTATGGCTTTGGTCAGATGGTTGAAAGACAATAAAGATGTTATAAAGTATCAGTATTATTATGATGGCTCGTCTGAGTCTAAGCATCCAGACTATTATCAGGGTATTTATTCTACCAGGGAAACTGATCGTTATAGGGTAGCCGGAAAGTATTTTTATTTTGGCTGTTGCAAAAGCGCCGTTGAAAATTATCTGAAAGAAAAAAGCCTGGGAGAAAAACAGCAAGCAATCATAGAAATAGACCCGATAACAAGGCGTAACACTTTTCATACGCTGTTTACGACAGAATTGTATCCTTCGCTGACGACTGGACCTAAGGATTATTATATTTCATGGGCACACTGGTCTGATCTTAAAAGCCTCGCACTGAATGATGAGATCTCCTACTGGAGTGACAACAAGCATTATTTACGCTATAAAGCGCAGCATGAAGAATGCATTCAAAACAATCAATTAACATCCGCAACAAATAAGGATTATCGAAAAAATAGCTTGTCCAATCTTTTCACTTTTCTGCTGAGTCAATTCGAAAAGGCAGATGATTCGCTGATGAAAGCTTTTTTGCAACATGATGAACGAGGTAACACACCGCTCTTTTATGCATTTCAAAAATATACTAATGAATTTAATTATGATTCTCTCCATGAGTTCCTTCAAAAATCAGGTACGGCGAATACAGGACGGCTTTATCTTGAACCTAATCAGTATGATAAAACACTCTTGCATGTTATTTTTTCGCTAAGTACGGACGACAGCCTTGAGTGGCATATGGACTTGCTTGATCCGGCTACGATAAAAGATGCTTTCCGCGCGAAAGATCAGGTAGGCAATACACCGCTGCATGATCTCTTTCTGTTAAGAAAAAAATTAACGAATACGTTTGTTGAAAAAGTTTGTCAGGCAATCAAGACGGCATCAGAGAACACAGGTAAGCAAGGGGAGATGGAGCAAAAACAGGATCAGCTTCCAGATTATCTTACAGTGAATCTGGATAACGCAAATCCGCTGCATTATCTTTGTCAGCGTGATCCTCGTAATGAAGAAAATCTTTCAATGCTGAAGACAATGCTTCAGTTCGCGGGTCATTTGAAATCAGAAAAAATCATGCAGCAAGATAAATTTCATATGACGCCGGTGCATTATGCGATTAAATCCGGTAACTTTTCGCTTGCAGAAGAAATGTTAAATCGGTTGATGGGTCAGGATCAATTAAATCTGATTTTGATGAAACACAATAAGCATGAGACCCTGCTGCATTTTATTTGTCAGTATGGGAATCCGGCGTTGCTGGAGCAGGCCATTCTCATTATCGGGCCGTTGAAATGTTATGAGATACGTAAGCAAGTGCCGTTAAAGGCTTCTTCTTCAAATAAAAATCTTTCTCAGGAGCAACTGGAAAGCACAGTAAACAAATACAGCAGGTTGTTTAATACATTTGATTATTTTGTTGAAAAATATAAAAAAGGAGTGTTTGCAACA